>CAVERI010000095.1:0-10122 GCA_963618055.1 bacterium
CCATTGGAAGAAGAAACCCGCTAAACCCTCCCGCGCCGGACGTCACCCTGTCCGGTACGGGATTTTTTCTGCGGGCGCAAAAAAATTTCTTTTTCTCTGCAACGAAACGTCAGGCTGGGCTGTATATAAGACGAAACCGCCTGAGCGGTTCGAAAAAAAGGAGGAAATGAAAATGAAGAAGATTTTTGCGGTGGTTCTGGCGATGATGCTGTGCGTATGCGCGGCGGCGGAGACGGTGGCGACGAGCGGGGACGCTTACATCGAGGGCATGCCGAACCCGGTGGTTGAGCACGCGTCCTTGGAGGAGCTGAGCAAGAAGGTAGGCTTTGAGGTGGTCGTGCCGGAGACGCTGGGCGAGTTTGAGCGGAAGGGATTCTTCTCCATCGACACGCTGGCGCAGGTGATTTACACGCGTGGCGAGCAGGAGCTGTGCTGGCGCATGTCTCCCGCGGCGGACGGCGACAACAGCGGCGACTACAACGACTACGCGACCGTGACCGCCGAGACGATCGGCGAGGTCTCCGTGACCTTTAAAGGCAACGATAACGAAGTAAGCCTTGCGCTCTGGACGCTGAACGGTTATGATTACTCCGTAGGCATCCGCGAGCAGGGCGTTTCGATGGATGAGATGCTGACCATTCTTGCCCAGCTCGGAATCGCCTGAGCTTTCGTTCCCGGCGGGGGCTGAATCCCCTGCCGGGGCATGGTGTTTTCACGAATGAATCTTCTGGAGGGATACGTGATGGAGCTTGCACTGCGTCCGACTCAGCGCCCTGTCTTTTTAGAAAAGGCATGCGCGATAGACGGAAAAGCGCCCTTCTCTCGCCCGTGCGCCGAAACGTGCATCGAATCGCTTCTGCGGCCGTTCCGGCTGCTGTTCGCCTTCTTGCAGAAGGCGCGCGGGACGGCTTCGGCGGAGACGAACGAGCGGGCGGCGTTCTTTCGGCAGCGCGCGGGGTTGCTGTTGGACGCATACGGCGATTCGATTCTGCGGCTGGCCTATTCCTATCTGCACAACCGCAGCGACGCGGAGGACATTCTTCAGGACACGCTGATGAAATATCTGACCGCGCAGCCGGACTGCGAAAGCGAAACGCACGAGAAGGCGTGGCTGATGCGAGTGGCCATCAACCTGTCCAAGAACCGGATCGAGTCGAACCGCTATCGCGCTCACGACGAGCTGGACGATCATTTTCTCGCCGACGAAGCGCCCGATCTGGCGTATGTGTGGGACGCGGTGCGGCAGCTTCCGCCCGAATGCGCGGAGGTGCTGCACCTGCACTATCAGGAGGGCTATTCCTGCGCGGAAATCGCCGGACTCCTGAAGCGCAACGAAGCCACAGTGCGCTCCCAATTAAGCCGCAGCCGCGCGAAACTGCGGGAGATTCTGAAGGAGAACTACGACTTCGGGGAATAGATTTTCGGAGTCGGGCAGGTCTGAAAGGGGATTTCGAGTTTGAAGTATGAGGCGCTTATGAATACACTTCGAGTTACGCCTGAGATGCGGCAGCGGACGCTGGACGCACTGGCCGCGCGGCGCGCCGCGGAGCTTCGAAAGCGGCGGATGCGCCGGACGTATGCGTGCGCGGCTTCGCTGGCGGCGTGTCTGGTTGTCGCGCTGCTGATCGGGCGCTTCCTGCCGCGCACGCCGGACGCACCCATCGAAACCGCCGTGATGAATCCCTACGGCGCGACGGAATGCGCGGACGTCCGCGCGCTGTCGGACGCGCTGGGTTTCCCGGTAAAGACGCCGTCCGAGCTGCCCTTTGCGCCCGAGGAGGTCGCGTACAGCGCAATGTTCGGCGAATTTGCCCAGATCGACTATACCGGGGAGGGCTTCTCCGTGTGCGTGCGAATGACCCCCGGCACCGAGGACATCAGCGGCGACTATAACGAGTATGCCCACGAGGAAACCGTGGACGTGAACGGCCAGCCCGTGCTTCTGAAAGGCGACGGCACCGCCGTTTCCCTCTCCACATGGACAGACGGCGAATACGCCTACTCCATCTCCGCCGCTCCCGCGCTTTCACGGGACGACATGCTGCGCATGGTGGAGAGCATGCGATAAAAGACGAATACGCAAAGCCGGAAGGGCGTTCCATCCGCTGGGATGGACGTTCTTCCGGCTTTTTATGTATGCGGGTTTATTTTTGATAGCTGCCGTAGGTTTTAGCGATTTCGATCATGCGGCGGGCGCGGTCGAAGCTGGCGTTGGCGGGGTATTCGCAGCCGGTGGCGAGCATGAAGCCGCCGCCGGGCGCCATGGCGTCGATCTGGTCGCGGCACTGCTGATCCCATTCCTCGTCGGTGCCGATGACGGCGTTGGCGGGCGTGACGCAGCCGATGAGCGCCACCGTATCGCCGTATTTTGCCTTGCACTCGGCGAAGCTCGCGCAGTCGTCCGGCGGGTACAGGAAGGAAATGGCGGCGGGCTGGATGGCCTCGATCTGCGCGTCGAAATAGATGCGCTGGCCGCAGTTATGCACCATATTGATGCAGCCGTGGTCGCGCACGGTCTGCGAGAGCATTTTCATCGGCTCGGCTTCCATGTCCCTCCACATGGCCTTGCTCATCACGGAGCCGCTGGCGAACAGCGTGTCCCACATGATCGCGTCCGCGCCCGCGCCGCACAGCGCGCCGACGTATTCCGCCAGCGTTTCGGCGACGCGCGCGGTCGCGCCGCGCACGGCGTCGGGGTCGTCATAGAGATCCATATACAGGTTCTGCTGTCCGCGCAGCATGGACAGCGTGCCCAGCGGGCCGAACACGAACGCGATCACCGGCTTTTTGCCGCGCAGCTCGTTTTTCAGGCGGCGCACCACGTCCACGTGCATGTTCATGCGCGCGCTGCCGCGCCAGTCCACCTTCTGAATTTTCTCGTAGTCCTCGATTTCTGCAATGAGCTGATGATCGAAATCCGGGTGCGCGGCTTCGTTTTCGGGGTAGACGATCTTCTGCCCCCACGCGTCGCACTCCACGGAAAGGTCGATCAGCGTGACCACACAGTCGATGTCAAATTCCTCCACCGTTCTGAGGAAGCCCCTCGCGCACACCTCTGCGTTCGTTGACCACTCGGGATAGCTGGCGTTTACGAGCCTTCGGTTGATGCCGCACAGAATCGGGTACACGGGCACGCGGTCGGCGGGCCTGTGCGAAAGCAGGGCGGAGATGCGTTCCATGGAATTCATGCGGTGTCCTCCTTTACGCGCAGTAGGAAACGGCCTTTTCCGCGCAGCTGGCGGCGTCGGAGGTGTACGCGTCCGCGCCGATCTGCTCGCAGAAGGACTGGGTGACGGGCGCGCCGCCGATCATGATTTTGACCTTATCGCGGATGCCCGCCGCCTCAGCCGCCTTCACCACGTCCTCCATCACGCGCATCGTGGTCGTGAGCAGCGCGGAGCAGCAGATGATGCGGCAGTCCTGCTCGATGGCGGTGCGGACGAACGTCTCGGCCGGTACGTCGGTTCCAAGGTCGATGACCTCCAAGCCCTTGCCCTCCAGCATCATCTTCACAAGGTTCTTGCCGATGTCGTGCAGATCGCCCGCCACGGTGCCGATGCACACGCGACCGGTCGCCTTCACGCCCTCGGCGTTCAGAAGCGGCTTCAGCAGGCTTGCGCCCATGTTCATGGCGCGCGCCGCCACAAGCACCTCGGGAACGAACACCTCGTTGTTGCGGAACTTTGCGCCGATGGTGTTCATGCCGTCGATGAGGCCCTTTTCCAGAATCTCGGACGCGGGAATGCCCTCGTCGATCGCCTGCTGCACCAGCGCCTTTACGTCCTTTGCCTTTCCAGCCTGAAGCTTCACCGAAATCTGCTGAAGATCCATGCGCGTGGCCTCCTTTCCCGTTTTGCGGGCAGTTGATTTTTCTGATTGACTATAGTATAATGGAAAAGCAAAACGAATGATTGTACTTTTCTACGATTTTTAGGAAAGATCAGCGAGGATGCCTATGCCTGCCAGTCTGTTTTCATTTATCCCGGAGGAGCGGATGCTCGACATTCTGGAGTGCCTTCACCAGCTCACGCGGCTGTCCATCCTGCTGATGGACGCGGACGGCGGCGTTTTGCATCGGTTCGGCGAGACCAACGGCTGCTGCACGCTGCTTCGCAGCCGCGTGTTTACCGGAGACGAATGCCCGTCTTTGTACCGGCAGGCCGGCGCGCGCGCCCGAGAGCTGGGCGAGGCGTATATTTTTACCTGCCACGCGAACTTTAATCACATCGCGTTTCCCATGCTGCACGAAGGCGCGCTGCTGGCGATTATTCTCATCGGGCCGTTTCTGATGGATCGGCCGGACAGCACGCTCGTGAGCGGGCTGGCGGAGAGCCGCGGCCTGTCCGCCACGCTGTCGCTGGAAATCTACGACGAGCTTACGTCGCTGCCGGTGCTGGAAACGGCGCGGGTGAACCACCTTTCCAAGCTGGTGGGGCACCTGCTTTCGCCGCTTCTGCCCGCCGAGCGCGTCGTGCTGCTGGCCAATCAGGAGAAGCTGTATCAACAGTCCCGAATCAACGAAACTATTCAAATGTACAAGGGGCTTGAAACGCAGCCTGCGCAGGATTTTCTGTTTGAAAAAGAAAACGCGCTCCTGCAAAAGGTGCGCACGGGCAATGTGCCGGAAGCGAAGGCGGTGCTGAACGACCTGCTGGGCTATGTGTTCTTTTCGGAGGGCGGGCGGCTGGATACGATTCGCGCGCGCGCCATCGGCCTGACAGCGCTTCTGACCCGCGTGGCCATGGAGGGCGGCGCGAAGCGCGACAGCGTGTATTCGCTGAACCGCGATTTTCTGCCCCGGCTCAACGATACCGACAATATGGAGGGGCTTTGCTACCTGATGCAGCATGTGGTGGAGAGCTTCATGGAGGCCATGTTCGACCCGCTGGACAAGGGAAATCCCTACGTCCGCAAGGCGCTGAGCCTGATTTCCGAGAGCTACGGCCAGCCGCTGACGCTGGAGGCCGTCGCGCGCGAAACGGGATTAAGCCCGAACTATTTCTCCGCGCTGTTTCACCAGACCACGGGCGCGAGCTTTCGGGAGCACCTGAACCGCGTGCGCATTGAGGAAAGCCGGAGGCTTCTGCTGAACACGGACTACAGCCTTGCGGATATCGCCGTGGCCGTGGGCTTTACCGACCAAAGCTATTTCTGCAAGGTCTTTCGAAACCTCGTCGGGCTTTCGCCCGGCCGCTTCCGCAGCGGAAGTCCGCGCAAAAGCTAATCCGCGTCGGGCAACCCGAGCGCATTCAGAAGAAACTCGCGGGACGACGAGCGCATCGCCTCGAGCGTTTCCCGAACCGGCGCGTAGTCGATTCCCGGCAGCGGATGAAAGCCGTCCGGCATATAGCGGTCGGACAGGCCGAAGGTCGCCAGCGCGTCCGTCACCTTCAGGGGAAGGCGGCGCGGGAAGGCGTAGAATTGCTTTTCAAACAGGATGGAAAACAGCACCGCGTGCAGCGAATTAGTGAAGATCATATCGGCGTTTCGCACCGCCGCCAGAAACTCGCGCGGCCCGGCCTGTCCGAGCACGCCCTTTCCGCGGCGCAGGTGGGTGGAAATTTCCAGCATCTTCAGCCCGCGCGCCTGCGCGTACTTTTTCGCCTCGGCGCGCAGGCGCGGATTGTCGTCCACGGGCATATACATCAGCAGATACGGCTTGCGCGTCGGCCGGCGGGCGCAGAGCGGCTCGTAGTCCTCGGGTCTCAGAAGCAGAACGGGGTCGAGCACCTGCGCGACCTCGCGGCTGGTCAGCTCGGAAAGGCACGCCGCGCCCGCGGCTTCGCGGCAGGACAGCGCATCGAATTCCCGGGCGTATTCCCGAATCTCGCCGGCCTGCCTGTCGTCCTCCGGCCCCTCGTTCAGGCTGGGCGCGTAGGCGATTTTGCGCAGGCCGCGCATACTGTCCAGCGCCAGAAAATACGCCGGGTCGAGCACGCCGTCGGTGATTTCCGATGACCAGATCACGTCGCTTTCGCAGATCAGCGTGTCGTAGGGCAGCTCGGCGGCGTTCAGCGTCGCGCGCGTGTAGTTGCGGGAAACCCGCTCGTGCGCGCGCAGAAAGCGCTCGAACCGCACGTGCCGCACGCGGCCGCGCACATGCTTCAGCGTCTTGCCGACTACGGCGCGCATGTGCCCCTGCTTCAGCGAATTCCATATGCCGAAGCGCAGCCGGTGATTTTCCTGATTCGGGCGCGTGTAGAAAATCAGCTCGTTGTCCTCCGCGCCGGGAATGCGGCTCAGATATTGCTGAAACGCCCACCCGTGCAGCACCGCGCCGTAATTCCGGCTGGCCAAGTTCACATGCATGATGCCGATCTTCATCGCCGCGCCCCTCTCGCATCCGTCCATCGTTAAAACAAAACGCCTATTTTCATTTTAACACGACCCGAACACTACTTCAACGCGGCAGCTGTCGCGAAAGTGTGTCAAAACGCGTTCTTTTCCGGGCGGGCGTTCACATATGAAAGGCCGCCGGAGCCTTCTCTGCTTCGGCGGCCTTGGGTTCCCGAGGGATTTCCTCAGGTGAGCGTGGTGGTATTGCGGACGATCTCGTCGATATCGGTCTTCAGCGTGTCGATGGTTTCGCCTGCGCGAATGCGGTCGCTGAGCTGATACACGGTCGTCACGTCATCGTCCTCGGACGTCACGGCGACGGTCTTGATTTCGGAATCCGCCTGCATGACCTCACCGGCGATCATCTCGCGGATGCGGGCGGTCATGTCGCCCTGATACGCCGGCGCGAACTTCACGGCCACCAGCGCCGTGTTGCCGGACGTAATCACGCGCGCCTCGCCGATTTCGGAGATGCGGGCGATGCGCGCCTCCACCTCGGCGGACTTCGCCGTCCAGTCAAAGGCGGCGGGCGCCGCGCTGGCCGCCGGGCTGGGCGACGCTATCGCGGAGGGGGACGCGGCCGCGGTCTGGTTGTCGCCCGTGGAATTCATGCAGGCGGTCATCAGACAGGCGACGGAGAAGCAGAGAAACAGAATGGTAAGAACATCCCTACGATTGGCTTTCTTCATGGAATTCAACCTCCCTTGCGACAGCTATTGTGCGCAGGGATTCCCTTTTTTAATCACATTTTCCGCTTTCTCCGAAAATATCCGCAGAACGAGCCCCGGAAGAGCTCGAGAGGGCCGCAGCCCTCTCGAATTTTAAAAAAGAGCCCGGCCGCAGCCGGGCGTTTCCGCTTTCGCGGGGGAGGTGCGGAGGGGGCGCAGCGCCCCTCCGCCTCCCGGGGAGCGTCAGTTGAACTTCGGCAGCCAGTCGCCGTGCGCCTCGATGAGCGCGTCGCACATGGCGATGGTGGTGTCGATATCCAGCTCGCTGGCGGTATGCGGGTCGAGCAGAGCCGCCTGATAGATGTAATCCTTCTTCCGCGTGCGCGCGGCCTCAATCGTCAGAAGCTGCACGTTGATGTTTGTGCGGTTCAGCGCGGCGCACTGCTCCGGCAGGTCGCCGATGTAGCAGGGCGTAACGCCGCTCTTGTCCACCAGACAGGGAACCTCAACCACGGCGTTGCGCGGCAGGTTGGTGATCAGACCGGTGTTCAGCACGTTGCCGCCGATCTTATAGGGCTTGTTGGTCTCCATGGCCTCCATGATATAGGAGGCGTATTCCTTCGAGCGCGTGTGGGACAGATGCGGATCGTTGATCAGCTCGTCGCGGCGCTTCTTCCAGTCCTCAATCTGATGGATGCAGCGGCGGGGATATTCGTCCAGCGGAATGTGGAACCGTTCGATCAGCTCCGGATACTTGTCCTTGATGAACCACGGCGTATATTCGCTGTTGTGCTCGGAGGATTCGGTGATGTAGTAGCCGAACCGGCGCATCAGCTCAAGGCGCACCATGTCGCCGTGCTTTTCCTTGTTCTTTTCCAGTGCGCGCTTTTTGAGCTCCGGATACAGATCCCTGCCGTCCTTGGTGATTTCCAGAAGCCACGCCTGATGATTGATGCCGGCAATTTTCCACTGCACGGTATCGTCGTATTCCATGCCCAGCATCTCCATCAGATGGCTGGCGCACGTCTGCACGCTGTGGCACAGACCCACGGTCTTCACGTTCGTCAGCCGCAGCATTGCGCCGGTGAGCATGGCCATGGGGTTGGTGTAGTTCAGGAACCACGCGTCGGGGCAGACCTCCTCGATGTCGCGGGCGAAGTCCTGCATCACGGGAATTGTGCGCAGCGCGCGGAAGATGCCGCCGATGCCCAGCGTGTCGGCGATGGTCTGGCGCAGACCGAACCTCTTGGGAATCTCAAAATCGGTGATCGTGCAGGGGTCGTAGCCGCCCACCTGAATGGCGTTGACCACGTAGTTCGCGCCGCGCAGCGCTTCCCTGCGGTTCTCCACGCCCAGATACGCCTTGATCGCCGCCCGGTTCCCAAGGTTGTTGTTGATGGACGTGAGCATCAGCTCGCTCTCGCGCAGGCGCTCCGCGTCGATGTCATACAGTGCGATTTCGCTTTCGGCCAGCGACGGCGTAACCATGCTGTCGCCCAGCACATTCTTGGCAAAAACCGTGGAGCCCGCGCCCATAAAGGTAATTTTTGGCATGTTCGTTCCCTCCGATATGTATTTTCGGTCTGTGCCTATCATACCGAAGAAACCCGCGTCTGTCAATGACTTTCCACCCCGCCCGGCGTTTTTTTCCATGACTCCGTTATTTCTCGTGAAAATGAAAATCAGCTCCGCTTCCACGGGAACGGCCGTGCGCATGCCGTCCAGAAACGCGCGCGTGATGTGCAAGGTGTCGTTCCTATTGCCCTTGGGGCTTCCGTTTAAAATGAGTACCTTCATATGCGGGAAGAAGTACGGTGTCAAGAGCTTTCAAAGAATTTCTTGACATCCGTGTGCAGATACGATATAATAACATCGTTATATAACGTTGTTATTTAAAGAGAGAGGAACGAATATGCCGCCGAAAAGCCGAATCGAACGGGAGGAAATTCTGAGCCGGGCGTTTGAAATCGCGCGCAGGGAGGGCTTCGAATCGCTCACGGCGCGCGGACTCGCCGCGGCGCTGGGGTGCTCCACGCAGCCGATTTACGACGCGTTCGCTGACCGGAAGGCGCTGGAAGCAGCCGTGGCGGGACGCGCGTTCGCGTTCATGCTCTGCCGCATGCGGGAAAACCCGGAGCCGGACGTTCCGCCGGACGCGGCTATCGCGCTGGGGTATATCCGCTTTGCGCTGGAGGAAGGACACTTGTTTCGTCTGATCGCGCGAAACGGCCTGTTCGCCGAGCCGGAGGGAAATCAGCCGAACGCCGATGATCTGCCCATCCTGCCCGACCCGCGGCTGACCATCTTTGCCAATGGCATTCTGTTTATGGCGCTGTATGGAACCCTCCCCGCGGATTGGGCGTCGATCCGCGAACTGGTTCTGTCCGCGCGCGAAGCCTTTCAGAATGTGAATAAGCATCATGGGACGATATGAAAACCGTTACCGCCACAAGCTGAACATGCTGGAGCCGGGCACGCGCATGCTGAAGCTTGCCGCGATTCTTGCCGCCGCCGCGGGACTCTGCGAGCTGTTCGGATGGGCGCTCGCCGCGCGGCTTCTGGCGCTGGCCGCCGGATTGACCGTAGGCATTTTGCTGCTTTTAATCGCTGTCGAACTTCATCAGGATAAAGTTCTGAATGAAATTGCCGCGCATGAGGTCGACGACGCGCTCCATCACTCCCAATGCGGAGAAACCGCAGAACGAAATTTCAAGCGCAGCCGCCACATCGGAAATCGCTGACACGCGGCGCGTTTCCCATCACGGCGCTTTCGCGGGCAAGAGCTTCATCTCAAAAACGGAGGTATCCGCATGAACAACCGGATTGACAAGGAACGAATGCACCTGATGTCGCTGTGCGCGACGGTATGCGCCGCGTTGGAAATCGCGCCCGCGGTGGAGGAACGTGCGCTGCAGGCGGCTGTCGAGACGGTTCTGCGCGCGCATGCCCTGCGCACTTGCCGTAGAACGAAAGAGCAGCCTCATATTTCTGCTCATACTCCGCCCTGCGCCCGCCGTAGCGCTTGATCAGCCCCCGAACGCGAATCGCTTCTTCGTTCATTCATCTCATCTCCTTCCGTGCTCCCGCGATTCTGCCAGATTCCCCGCGCGCGTTCTCG
>CAVERI010000096.1:0-9916 GCA_963618055.1 bacterium
TCGCTCCCCCTGACCCCCTCAAGGAGCCTTGGAAAAATTCGCATTTCGCCGAACGCACGGCGAAATCGACGGCATTCACAACAGGCAAACAGACTGCCGCGCCCGGTGCTTTCTTCCGGGCGCGGCGGTCTGTTTGAAGGTTGGGGGCAGGCCTTATTTCACGGCGTTGACCAGATCCACGCAGGCGGCGTGAACCTTGGCGGCAAGCTCCATGCTGGCGGCGGTGGCAGTCTCGGCGGTGAGGGTCTCGGCGTTCAGCTGGGCGAAGGCTTCGCAGCACTCCGTCTGAAGCGCGGCGAGCTTGTCGGTGACGGCGGTTTTCTGCTCATCGGTCAGGCTTCCGGCCTCATAGAGGTTGGACAGCGCGTCCATCGTCCAGTAAACGGAGCCGGCCCAGTCCGCGGGGAGCGTGCAATAGCCCTCGACGGGCACGCGCTCGCCGTTTTCGTTCCGCTGATACTTGGTGGTGGGGTAGGCCACGCCGGCGGTTTCGGGCTTCTCGGCGGCAAATTCCGCCGGAAGCGTGCTCAGCTTGTAGCCCTCGTAGACGTCCGTGGTCAGCATGGGATAGCAGGGAACGAACACGCTCAGCGCCGCGTCGTCCATGGCGACCCATTCCACGGTGTCGGTCAGGCTGTCCTGCGCGGAAATCGCGAAGATGTGGGTTTCAAGGTTGCGCGCGGAGCCGATTCCGTCGATGTGGTAGTACTTCACGACGTCGTCCACGGTGTAGGCGTGGTCGAGCACGATGGAGGTGTGCATCGGCACGATGCCGCCCTCGGCGTTCACGTTGGAGATGGTGTAGTCGGATGCGGCGGGCTCGTCCTTGGCCGTTTCGGCATTGAAGAACTTGAGCGCGTTTACCATGCGGCTTCCGGCGCTCTGATCGGCGTTGTAGGAGGCCACGTAGTCGATGGTGTTGGCTTCCTTGTCGCCCACGTAGGAGCCAGCCTTTTCCGCCACGGCGATAATGTCCTTGGAGGCAATGACGTTTTCGGTATCGTCCAGATCGATCAGGCCGATGACGGACATGTTCGGCTGGGCGAAGGCCATCGAGGACGACAGCTTCAGCGCCACATACTGGGTGCCGGAGGCGTTTTCAACGTACCAGACCTCCTTGTCGTCGGCAATAAAGAGGCCGGAGCCACCCGCGCAGCCCGCCGCATCGTAGATGCTCAAAAGCAGCTCGACCGCTTCCTTCGCGCTGGCCGCCTCGCTGAGCAGCACGGTGGGGATTTCGGCCTCCTCGATGCCGGTGTCCACATAGGGATCGGCCTCGTAAATCGCGTCAGAGCAGCCGATGGTCTCGGTGGCGCTCACGGTCACGCCCATCTCGTTGGTGCCGCCCGCCTCATAGGGCGTGTGGGCGTGGGTTCCGCCGCAGTCCGGGCATTCGTTGTTTACCGCCGCGCCGTTGTCGTCGCTGAAGGCGGTGTAGCTGTAGCTGTCCTTTTTGAAGGTGTAGGTAAAGCCGTAGCAGCCGCTGTATTCCTCCCCGGCCGTGTGCTTTCCGGCGGGGCTTACGTAAAAGAGCTTGTTGTAGCTGTTGGAAATATCCTCGGAACGGGCGAACATCGTTGTTCCGTCCGCAGTCAGGTCGGAGCCGACGTAAATCGCCGTGCACGCCATGGCGCTGACGGAGGACAGACACAGAATCAGAGCGATCATCGAGGTTACCAGCTTTTTCATTTTCAAGTTCCGCATGCTTGCGTCCTCCCTTTGATTGATGGACGCATTATAATGCAAGTTTATGCGTTTGTCAAGGGATTTTGTGCATATTTATTCTGTTAATTTCGCATTTCAATGCATAATTACGAATATTCTCTGCATAACGAATAAAAAGAAGCGAACGCCGTGCGCCCGCTTCCTTCCCGTATCTGCCAATCTTCTGCTATTTTACTGCGAATCTTCGGCCAATACAAATATTTCATTCCTCCAGCCTGCGCCGAAAGCCGTCGGTCATCAGGGTTTCGCCGTTCGGGAGCACCCAGAGTGCGTCCACGCCCGCTTCCTCCGCGGCGGCGCGCGATTCCTCGATGGGCAGCAGGAACAGGCGCGTGGAGAGCAGGTCAGCCAGCGCCGAATCGGCGCAGACGACGGTAACGGAGGCATAGAGGCTCGCGGGCATAAGCGTTTCCGGGTCGATCAGGTGATGGTAGCGCGTGCCCTCCCACTCGAAAAAGCGCTGATTCACCGCGCTGGTTACGACGCTTTCATCCCTCACGCGCAAAATTCCCAGCGACTCCGACGCGGAAAACGGGCTCTGCACCGCCACGCGCCAGAAATCGCGCCCGTCCGGCGCGCCCGCGCAGGCCACGTTGCCGCCCAGATTCACCAGCGCCGCGCCCGCGCCCAGCGCCTTCAGCGCCTCTCGCGCGGCGTAGCCCTTGCCGACTGCGCCGGGATCGAGCTTCAGAAGCGGGTCGGCGAAGAACACCGTGCGCGCCGCCTCGTCCAGAATCACGTCGGCAAAATCCGTATGCTCCGAAGCCGCGCGCAGCGCCTCCTCCGAGGGCGGCGGCCCGCCGGCCTCCCGCGCGTCGTGCCACAGGGTCAGCACCGCGCCCATGGCGATATTGACCGTCTCGCCCGCCTCCAAGCGGTTATCGCGATACCACAAAAGCATGTCAAACAGCGCGTCCTCCGCCCTCACGGGCGCTTCGGCGGCGTGCAGATTCACATAGTACAGGTTGTATAGCCCCTCATAGCCATGATACGGGTCGAGCGCGCGGTGAATTTGCTCCAGCCGCCGCCACATGGGCTCCGCGCGCCGAAGGAACGCGTCCTCGCTCTCCGCGTATGCGCTGACGCGGCACACGGTATCGAACAGGTCATAGCGCGCCTGCTCGTATTTTTCCACGCGCTCGCAGCCGGAAAGAAGCGCGCAAAGGAGAAGCGCCGTCAAAAGAAGCCCGATGCGCCTTGCCATGAGACTGTCACCCCCTCGCCCGTCTGATTTGCCCAAGCCCTCCGCCGGAAGGAAACGCGCCGTCTCTTGAGGGGGTGCAGGGGGAGCGACGCTCCCCCGCCCCTCGTTCCCCCGTTTATACTCGAAGTGTCTTCCCGGCGGTCACAAGGCATACGTCGCTTTCCGCGACTTCCCGCCCGGTAATGCGCTCAAGCGCCTTCGCGTACAGCGCCAGCTGCGGCCGATACCGTTCGAGCAGCGCCTGCTCGTCATCGGCGCGGTCGGTCTTATAGTCCACCAGCACCCATTTCCCATCCTCAAGGAAGCACAGGTCGACCGAGCCCTGCACGATGATCTCGCTCGTCTCGGGCGCGTCCGGCACGGCCTCGCGCGCGGGCATGCGCAGGTTGAACCGCCACTCACGCTGCACCACCTCGGCGGCCAGCAGGCGCTGACCGAGCGGAGAGGTGAGAAACGCGGCCAGAACCGCCGGGCGCACCGCGCCGGCCTCCGCGCCGGACAGCCGTCCGCTTTCGCGCATACCGTCCAGCTGCCGCTTCGCTTCGTTCAGGTATTCGCCCGCCGGAAGCGCGCGGAACGGCGCGTAGTCCAGCGCCCGAAGCGCCGCGTGCACGGCGGTGCCGCGCTCCGCGGCGGTCAGGCTCTTTTCCTGCAGGAAGGCCGGGCGCGCCGCGACGTCCGGCACGGCCTCCGCGCCCACCACCTCGCGCGCCAGACCGGAGGCGGTCAGCTTGACCGGCGCGTGCGCGTCGTTCGCGTGCGGATAGCGCCAGAGCAGCGCGTCAAGCACGCGCGGATTCGCGTATTTCGCGTCCATGGCCTCCTCCAGCGCGTCCAGCGGAGAGGCCGCGCCCGCGTCTCCCTCGTTCTTGCCTGCGCCCGCGCCCGGCGCGAACACGCGCACGTTCACGCGCGGCCCCTCCCCGGCTTCCCCGCCGCCCAGCGCCTGCGCGCCGGGGCAGCCATAGGCCGCGGCGGCGACGATGTCCAGAAAGCTCGCGAAGACGCCGCTTTCCCGCGCGGCGATGCGCCACTGGGTGCGCTTCGCGTTCAGGCTGGCCACCGTGCCGGTCAGAATCAGCCGGGACTTGGCGCGCGTGAGCATCACGTACAGGATGCGCAGCTCCTCGGCGCGGGACTCAAAAACCTCCTGCGCCGTGATGGCCTGCCGGGCGATGGTGTCGCGGCAGGTTTCCAGCGTCTCGTCCATGTATTTGAGCGCCGGGCCGAGGTCGCGGTGGGAAAGCAGGCTGTCGCTCGCGCGGGTCGAATGCAGCCGCCGCCCCAGAAGGGAGCAGAACACCACCGGAAATTCCAGTCCCTTGCTCTTGTGCGCCGTCATCAGGCGCACCACGTCGTCGTTTTCGCCCAGCACGTGCGCCGCGTCGCCGTCGCCGCGGGCGCGCATATCCTGCGCGTATTCGATGAATTCCGCCAGCGAACCGCCCACGGACTGCTCATACGCCGCCGCGCGGGCGCACAGCACGTCCAGATTCGCCTGTCTCTGCGAGCCGCCGGGCAGCGCGCCCACGTAGGCGTAAAAGCCGGTGTCGGACAGGATGCGCCGAATCAGCGCGGGCAGGCTCATGGCTCTGGAAAGCACGCGCCAGTCGTCCAGACGGCGCAGAAGCTCGTCCGCCCGCGGCTGGCTCTCCCGCGCGGCAACCACCGCGTCATAGAAGCTGCCCGTCGGGCACGCGGCGCGAATCTCCGCCAGATTCGTCGTGGTCAATCCCACGATCGGCGAGCGCAGCACGGAAATCAGGTCTACGTCGCGCCGCCGGTTGGCGATCAGCTTCAGCGCGGACATGACCTCCATCACCTCCAGCGCGTCGAAATAGCTTTCGGACGCGTCGGCGTAGGCGGGAATGCCGTCCGCGGCCAGCACGGACGCGAGATGGTTCAGCGCGCCGACGCGCACGCGCGTAAGCACGCAGATGTCGCGATAGCGCAGGCGCGGGTTTTCCGCCTTCAATTCGTGAATGCGCCGCGCGATCACAAGCCCCTCGCGCTCCGCGTCGTTTAATTCGTCCTCGTCGTCCTCCGCGTCCGCGGCGTCCTCGTCGCGCGCGCCCTTGTCCACGATCAGAAGCTCCGCCGCGTCGTCTTCGCCCTCAAACGACGCGCCCTGATACAGCCTCGCGTCGTCGTCATACAGAATTTCGCTGTCCCCACCGGTCATGACGCGCGCGAACACGTGGTTCACGAAGTCGATCACGCACCCGCGCGAGCGGAAATTCTGCTTGAGCACAATCAGCCGCCCGCCGTCGCCCGCGCGGTAGCGCGCGTATTTTTCGAGGAACAGGCTCGGCTCCGCGGCGCGGAAGCGATAGATCGACTGCTTCACGTCGCCCACCATAAACCGGTTGTCGCTTCGCACGACGCGGTTCAGGATGGCTTCCTGCACGTCCGACGTATCCTGATATTCGTCCACGAACACATAGGCGTACTTCGCGCGCACGCTTTCGGCCACGCGGTCGTCGGACAGCGCTGCGAGCGTGTACCGCTCCAGGTCGGAAAACGTCAGCGCCGCGCGGGCGAGCTTTTTCTCGCGCAGACGGCGGTCGAGGTCGAGCGCCAGCGCGTAAAGCCGACGCATGGCGGGAATCCCGGCGCGAATGTCGGCGAGCGACTGGTCGGGATCGAGCGCCACGGCCCTTCGCGCCGCGTCCAGCTGGGTCTTCACGCGCTTGCGCACGGTCACTACCTCGTCCCGCAGCGCGGTCTCGTCCGGCGACGGCGCTTCGCCGCGCCTTCCTCCGGTTTTCGGGCGCACCTGCTTGAAGCCGTCCAGCGCCCATCTCAGGTCGCGGTAGGACAGGGACAGCATGGCTTCAATCGCTTCCTCGTCCTTCTCCATGGCTTCCATGTAGTTGGTCGGCCCCTCCGGAAGCGACGCGCGCTCCCTGCCGTAGCGGTTGCACGCCAGCGCTTCGCGGATGCGCGCGTGCGCGGCGCGCTCCAGCACGCTCAGCCACGCTTCGCCGTCGCCCTCCATGCGCTCGAACGCCTCGTTCATCCAGCCCTCCGCGTCCGGCCGCTCGCGCAGAAAGCGATACATTTCCAGCGCCAGCGCGCGCACCTTCGCGGGGCCGCGGGCGTAGTCCAGCGCGTCCATGTCCGCGCCGCCCGCCTTGTACGCGTCCTCCAGCGCTTCGTCCATGGCGCGATCCGTCCACTGCCTGTCCTCCGCGTCGTCCAGCACGCGGAACTGCGGGTCGATGCCCGCGGCCTCGAAATTCTGCCTTAAAACCGACGTGCAGAACGAATGCAGCGTGGAGATCGACGCGCTTTCCAGCCGCTCCGCCTGCTCGCGGGCGCGCGCGTCTCCCTGCGCAGCGCGCTCGGAGAACCGCCGGCGCAGCTTTTCGCGCATGTCGGCGCTGGCGGCGCGGGTGAAGGTGACGATCAGCATTTCGTCCACATTCGCGCCCTCCTCCACCAGCCGGCTCACGCGCTCCACCAGCACGCTCGTCTTGCCCGAGCCCGCCGCCGCCGCCACCAGCAGGTTGGTTCCGCGCGCCTCGATCGCGCTTTTCTGATCCTTCGTCCACGGCATGCAACCGCCTCCGTCCTTCCGCCCGTATTCTAAGAAGTATTTCGCCGCCGCCCGCGAAAAATCCTGCCGCCGGGAAATGTGTAAAAACTCGCCCGGAAAGATTGCTTCCTTGCCCGGAACGTGGTATCATTATTATGCATTATGATAGGGGAGGACGCGGTTCAACATGAAGCTCAATCTCAAGTCCCTGGAAAATAAGGCCGTGTGGCTCGAAAAGGGCTATAAGCTGCCCGAGTTCGACATCGAAAAGGTAACCAAGGCTACGCATGAAAATCCCGAGTGGATTCACTTTGGCGCGGGCAACATTTTCCGCGCGTTCTTGGGCGGCGTGGCGCAGCGCCTGCTGAACGCGGGCGAAATGAACACGGGCATCGTCGTATTCGAGGGCTTCGATCCCGAAATCGTGGAGAAGGCCTATCGTCCGTTCGACAACCTGAGCGTAAACGTGACGCTCGTATCCACCGGCAGCGTCAAAAAGGAGGTTCTCGCCTCCGTGGTCGAGTCCCTCACCATCAACGACGACGCGCGCGCGGTCGAAATTTTTGAAAATCCGTCCCTGAAGATGGCCTCCTTCACCATCACCGAAAAGGGCTACACCCCCGCCTTCGCCAAGCGCGACGCGGACGGCAGGCCCGAGGACGCGAAGGGACTTATGGGCTACCTGACCAAGCTGGTCTACAAGCGCTATCTCAAGAACGCCCAGCCCATCGCGCTGGTGAGCATGGACAACTGCTCCCACAACGGCGAGAAGCTGGAAACCGTCGTCAAGATGGTGGCCGACACGTGGCACAAGAACGGCCATGTGGACGCGGGCTTCATCGACTATCTGAACACCAAGGTCACCTTCCCGTGGACGATGATCGACAAGATCACCCCCCGTCCGGACGCGAACGTGATGAAGGTGCTCGCGGACGACGGCTTCGAGGACGGCGGCCTGATCGGCACCTCCAAGAACACGTTCACCTCTGCCTTCGTAAACGCCGAGGAGAAGGAATACCTCGTCATCGAGGACAAATTCCCGAACGGCAGGCTGCCGCTGGACAAGGCGGGCGTGTACTACGCCAGCCGCGAGACCGTCGAGCGCGTGGAGCGCATGAAGGTCACCACCTGCCTGAACCCGCTGCACACCTGCCTGGCCGTGTTCGGCTGCCTGCTGAACTTTGAAACCATCTGGCAGGAGATGAACGACGAGGATCTGAAGGCGCTGGTCAACCGCATCGGCTACGTCGAGGGCATGCCGGTCGTGACCGACCCGGGCATCATGTCCCCCAAGACGTTCTTAGGCGAGGTGCTCACCGTGCGCCTGCCCAACTGCTTCCTGCCCGACACGCCCCAGCGAATCGCCACCGACACCTCCCAGAAGCTGTCCATCCGCTTCGGCGAGACGATCAAGGCGTATCTGGAGAAGGGCATGGACGTTTCCAACCTGAAGGGCATCGCGCTGGTCGAGGCCGGCTGGCTGCGCTACCTGATGGGCGTGGACGACAACGGCAAGGAAATGGCCATTTCGCCCGACCCGCGTCTGGACGAGATGAAGAGCCGCCTTGCGGGCGTGTCCTTCGGCCACAACGAGAACGCCGAGAAGGCGCTTATGCCCATCCTTGAGGACGAAAGCCTCTTCGGCGTGAGCCTTGTGAAGGCCGGTCTCGCGGACAGCGTGATCGAGCACTTCAAGCGCATGAACGCCGCGCCCGGCGCGGTGCGCGCGGAGATCCATTCCGCAGCCATCGCATAACCCTTCGCCCCTCCGGCATAGCCTTGAAAAACGGGCTGTGCCGGAGGCGGTGTTTCTGTGCGAGAGGACATCATTGAACGGGTTGAAACCGCGGCTAAGTATATACTGGCCACCGGAGCGACCGTGCGCGAATGCGCGCGGGTGATGGGCGTGAGCAAGACGACGATTCACAAGGACATGCGCGAAAGGCTCAGGCGCATTCATCCCGGCCTTGCCCGCGGCGTGGGCGAGGTGCTGGACAAAAACCGCGCCGAAAGGCACCTGCGCGGCGGCATGGCCACGCGGGAGAAATATCATCGGCTGCGGACGGAGGAAGAACAGACAGATGCAGTGGATATACGCCATTGACGCGGGCGGCGACACGATGCGCGGCGCGGCTGCGAGCCAGCCGGACGCGTTTCGGGAGTCGTCCCTCGTCGCCGTGCGCGGCGAACAGAACGCGCCTATCGCGTGGGGCGATAAGGCGCTGAGCATTTACGGGCGCGAGCCGGAGGGCGTGCATATTCTCCGCGCCGTGAAGGACGGCGTGCCCACGGACGTCGGCCTTCTGGCTCGATGGATCCGGCGGCTGTACGGCGAAGCGGACAAAAAGACCGTTCGCAAAACCGGCGTGCTGCTGGCGCTTTCGCCCGCGGCGCGGCCGGACGCGCGCGAAGCGCTGGAAAGGCGCGTCATCGAAGAGGGCGTGCCCGGCGTGGGGCTGGTTCGAAGCGACGTCGCCTGCGCCATCGGCGCAGGCGCGGACGTGATGCAGCCTCGGTGCACGATGATCGTGGACGTGGGCGACGGGCACATGACCGCCTCGCTGATCGCGGGCGGGCGCGTCGCGCGCTCGGAAACGCTGCCGTTCGGCATGGCGCGCGCGGACGAACGCCTGATGGCCGCGCTGCGCGAAAGGCTGGGCTGCGCCGTCGGCCCGCATACCGCGCGAGCGCTCAAGCACGAGCTGGGCGCGGTCAAGGGCATGAGCGGCGATGCGGTGAGCGTGAAGCCGGTGTTCGACTTCGCGTCCTCCCTGCCCCGCAACCGGGAAATTCCCGCCGAAATCGTACAGGACTGCGTAGGCGAGGTCGTGAACGCGCTCCTTGACCTGCTCGCGCGCGTGACCGCCTTCGCCCCCGCGGCGCTGGCGGCCGACCTGACCGAGCACGGCATGCTCCTCGCCGGCGGCGGCGCGCACCTGTTCGGGCTGGATATGCGCATCCGCGAGGCGCTGGGCGTCGACGCAGCCGTCGCCGAATCCCCCGAGGAATGCACCATTCGCGGCCTGTGGAAAATCCTGAACAGCCGCGAGCTGACCTCCGCTTTCGTCACCGACGTGATGGAGGAATCCCGCCGCTGATGAAACGCATCGTGAAAATCAGCTCCCTCCATGCGGATTCCATCCCCTTCCGCGCCCCCTCGTATCCCGCGCCGCAGCACGCGTGGCGGTTCTGCACGCCCGCGAAACTGCCGCAGCGGGAAGGCGACCGCTCCATTCGCGAACGATATTCCCACGCGCCCGCGATACCCGAACGGCGAGAGCGCGAACGCGCGCGCCGTCGGTGTGTTGTTCGCACTTTCCGCGTGGACAAGCCCATTCCAACGAACATTGCCGGAAGTCGCGCGCCTGCCGGATGCACCCGCGGCAACCGACCGGCGAACGCGCAACGCGCGGAAGCCGTCAGCGCGTCCTTCCCATTCTCCGCGCGGA
>CAVERI010000097.1:0-9769 GCA_963618055.1 bacterium
GGTATAGGGCAGAAGCTGGATGGAAGCGCCCTGAATGTCGAGGCGGTCGCCGTCCGCAAGGGTGAGCTTGCCGATTTCGGACACGCCGTGGTAGTTTCCCAGCGGGTAGAAATGCTTGTAGTCGTACCATGCTTGCGCGTCGGCCGCGTAGACGTAGATGAACGCGGAGTCGACGGTATCGTCCACCGTCAGGCGGTATTCGCCCGCGGCGAGGTCGTGCCCGACGGTGTACACGCCCGGCGAGAGCGTCTTCTCCGTGACGCCGGTCAGAGCCAGCCGACGAGCGGTCAGCGTGTCGATCCATTCGGCGAGCTGCTCCGCCGTGGCGGTTTCCAGATCAATGGTGATCGTCTCCGCACACACGGGCAAAACGAGAAGCAGAAGAACGAGAGTCAGTGCCGCAATCCGTTTCATGAGTACGCCTCCTGTCTATTTTAATACACATTCTATTATAGTATTCATTAACGATTTCGTCAATATGAAGATTTTCAGGCTACAGGATATTCGCATAGATTGAAATGGATAACGGTGATTTCAAAAAAGAGAGCGCCCGGCGAACGAACGCTCTCTCGATGGAAAAAAACTACGGGTTGAACTGCACCAGCTCCTCCTCGGGCTTTTCGGCGGGCTCGCTCTTGATTTCGAGCAGGATTACCGCGTCGCGGTTGTGAATCACGCTGAAGCCGCTTTCCACCTTCGCGGTGAGGGTGAACCACGTGTCGGCCTTGGGTCGCTTGTCGGCGTAGCGGCACAGAAAGCCGATGCCGCCGACGTCCGCGGCGCAGCAGGTCATGGCGTAGCGGCCGAAGACGAACGTCTTCTTGGGCAGGTTCTGCATGTTAAAGCATTGCCCCTTCACGCGCACCGTGCGGCCGTCGTAGCGCTTCGGGTGCTCCAGACAGTCGAGATACCATGTGCCGAAGTCCTCATCCTTGATCTCGATCACGTCGGCCTTCATGTCGTAGGGAAGATCCTCCTCGCCCACGCCGTCGTCGCTGGTGCCGTCCTTGTTTTCGAAGATGATTGTGCAGGTGTTGTTCATCGCCTTGATCAGGCGGCGATAGGGGCTTTTGCGCGTGTTCTCGTCGCAGCGGTTGAAGATGACCAGATCCGCCAGCTTGGGAGCCTCGGACATCAGCTGCCGCATGTTGACCATGTAGTTTTCAAACGTCGTCGCGTCGATCAGCGCGACCATCTGCGCAAGCTCCCAGTCGTCCGGCTTTTTCACGCGGAACAGGTTTTCAATGCCCCACATGCTGTTGTATTCGATGATCACGCGCTCCGGCAGGACGCGCGCGTTCAGCGAATTCAGCAGATTGGACGTAAGGTCTTCAAACGATTCAACCTGCTGTAAAACGGTGTTCGATTTGCGCAGGAGCTTCGCGTCGTATTCCTCCTCGCCCTCCTCGCACACGATGAGCAGCGTGCGCTCGCCGGCGGAGAAGTCCTCGTCCTCCAGCATGTTCTTGATGAGACTGGTTTTGCCGCTCTCAAGGAAGCCGGTCACGAGGTATATGGGGGTTTTGTATTCTTCTGCCTGCTGAGACATATTCCAATCCTCACATGCCCAGAAGGGCCTTGATTTCGTCTTCCTTCAGGTCGCAGCCGATTACGCACAGGCGGCCGGTGTAGTCGGCGCTGCCGTTTCGAATTTCGCTTTCGCCGGGCGTGTAGTCGAAGTGAATCCAGCTGCCGTCCGTGCTCTGCAGGATGCCCTTCATGCGCAGAACCGTGCCGTACTTCTCCTCGTTCTCGATTTCCTTGAGCGCCTTTTCCAGCTGTGCGCGGTCAATCCTGCGGACGGTCTCAATGCCGATGTTTTCGAACACCTCGTCGGCGTCGTGATCCTCGTGGTCGTGGCCGCAGCAGCAGTGGCCGTGGTGGTGATGATGCTCGTGCTCGTCGTGATCGTGGTCATGGTCGCAATGATCGTGATCATGCTCGTCGTGGTCATGGTCGTGCTCATCATGATCATGGCCGCAATGATCGTGGTCATGTTCGTCGTGATCGTGATCATGCTCGTCATGGTCATGGTCGCAATGATCGTGGTCATGCTCCTCGTGGTCATGGTCGTGGTGATGATGATGCTCGTGATGCGGGCACGCGCTGTCCACGTCGATCAGGGAAGTGGGATGCTCGATCGCGTCCAAAATCACCTGACCGGCGATGTCGTCCCACGGGGTGGTGATCAGGCGCGCGTCGGCGTTCTGCTCGCGCACCAGCTCGGCGGCCTTTTCCAGCTTTTCCTCGCTCACCAGCTGCGTGCGGCTGAGAATGACGGTCTCCGCGCACTTGATCTGATCGACAAAGAATTCAGCAAAGTTCTTGAGATACATTTTGCACTTTCCGGCGTCCACAATGGTGGCGCTGCCGGTGAGATGAATTTCGCCGTGCTCCTTTTCCTCCTGCTCCACCACGCGGCGGATGTCGGACAGCTTGCCCACGCCGCTGGGCTCGATGATCAGGCGGTCGGGATGATATTTTTCAACCAGCTCGCCGATGGCCTTGGTGAAATCGCCCGCCAGCGTGCAGCAGATGCAGCCGGAGTTCAGCTCGGAAATCTGAATGCCGCTATCCTTCATGAAGCCGCCGTCAATGCCGACCTCGCCGTATTCGTTTTCCAGCAGGACGCACTTCTCGCCCGCGAACGCTTCCTTCAGCAGCTTTTTAATCAGCGTCGTTTTTCCCGCGCCCAAGAAGCCGGAAATGATGGTAACCTTCGTCATAAGAACACCCTCTTTGAACCTTTCAAAATGGTATCCTATATTGTAGCACGTCAAATGCGAAATTTATAGCCCCGTAAATGTAAACCTTTGAATCGATTGGAAAAATCTTTTCGACCGGAGGGAATCTGTGCTATAATGGGAGGGACAGAGAGGGGAGAGGTGTGAATGAAGTCGATTGTGGAAACATACGACCTGACGGGAAAAGCGCTTCCGACCATTCCCATGCCGCACGACTGCGTGCTTAAGGAAATTTCGCTGGCGGATGGCTGGCTGGTTTTATCGTTTGAGGAAAATATTGCCCGCCACGAATCCGTGCAGTATAGTCACCCGAACGCACGGACGCTGCAGATGCGGATTCACCTTCTGGACGAGGAATTCAACCTGCTCGCCTATGAGCACAGAAGGTATGAAAACGTTTATGTGGAGCGAAAGCCGAAAAAGCTGTTCGAGCTTGCGCGGAGGGAAGAGCAGCTGGAATATCTGAAGCATCTTGTCGGGTACGGAGAGATGCAGATTGAGCTGTTCCAGTCGGCGGGCAGCATCCTCGTCGACCTGTACGCGGATCGGGTTGAAATGGAATGGTTTGAGTAAATGGGCGCTGCCTTTGGGAAGATGTGTCTGCCGGGAGAAGGGATTTTATGAACGTTACGCTGTCCATGTATCTGATCGTGTGTCCGCTGGTGTTTCTGGCCGCGGTGGTCGACGCCATCGGCGGGGGCGGAGGGCTGATTTCGCTGCCCGCGTATTATCTGGCGGGGCTTTCGCCCACGCTGGCGGCGGGCACGAACAAAATGTCCGCCTGCTGCGGCTCGCTTTCGGCGACGCTGAAATACATGAAAAGCGGCAAGGTGCTGTGGAGGCCGGCGCTGTGCGCCATACTGGGCGCGCTGCCGGGCGCGTATTTGGGCGCGGAGGTGCTGAAGCTTTTAAGCGAACAGGCCGTGCGCGTGCTGATGACGGTGCTGGTTCCGCTGGTGGCGCTGATTGTGGCGTTTCGCGGCGACAGACAGCCGAAGCCGCGTCCGGTCACGGCGCGCACGCTTTGGCTGTGCGCGGTCACGGGATTGGTGATCGGCTTTTACGACGGCTTCTTCGGCCCCGGAACCGGCACGTTCCTGACGCTGGCGTTCACGTGGCTGTGCGGCATGGAGGGCGTGACGGCCTCCGGCACGTCAAAGCCGGTAAACGCCGCGTCCAACCTCGCGTCGCTCGCGTCCTTCATCCTGAACGGCAAGGTGCTGTATTCGCTGGCGCTGCCCGCCATCGTGTTCTCCACGCTGGGCGGCTGGGTCGGTTCCCGGCTGGCCGTGCGGCGCGGCGCGAGGTTCATCCGCTACGTCATGCTGGGCGTGATGGGGCTGATTATCGTGAAGCTCGCATACGAATGGTTTGTATAAAAAGAATTGGATGAAGGAAGGCGAAGCCGGGTCTGGCCATGCGCCGCCGGCTTCGTTTTTTCCGAATTTTTGGCAGAAATACGGGCAATTTAGTCGGATTTCCGTCGAAAAAATGCGGAGTATTGCAAGTTAGGCGCGTTAAATATTGCGTTTGTTACTGCATTATTCATGAGGATATGGTATAATGAAATGTGACGAGCTATGCGCTCGTCCCTGCATGATCTATCCATTTCTGATAGGGAGGTTTCGTCTATGCCGGTCAATCAGGAAAAGTATGCCCAGCTCGATAAGATAATCGCTGCGAACAGGGGGCAGGAAGGCGCCGTCATGAGAACGCTGCAGTCTGCTCAGGATCTGTTCGGCCACGTGCCGAAGGACGTCCAGATTCGCATTGCCGAGGGTCTTGGCACCACGCTGAGCGAGGTTTATGGCGTCGCTACGTTCTATTCCCAGTTCGCGCTGGATCCGCGCGGCGAATACGTCATCGGCGTGTGCTTGGGCACCGCGTGCTACGTAAAGGGCTCGAAGGACGTGCTCGACCGCGTCTGCAAGGAGCTGGATACCAAGGTGGGCAAGACCAGCGCGGACGGTCTGTTCACGATTAAGGACACCCGCTGCCTGGGCGCCTGCGGTCTGGCTCCCGTTATGATGATCAACGACGATGTGTACGGAAATCTGATTCCGGACATGATTCCCGGCATTCTGGCCAAGTATCGTCAGGGGTAAGGCATGAACGAGCTTTCCCTCTATATTCTTGATCTGACGCAGAACTCCGTAACGGCGGGCGCGAAGAACATTCGCATCACCGTTTCGGTTCAGCCGGAGGCCGATCGGATCGTCATCGTGATTGAGGACGATGGCTGCGGCATGGATGAGGCGCTGCTGGCGCGTGTGTCGAGTCCGTTTGCAACCACGCGCAAAACGCGCAAGGTGGGGCTTGGCATTCCCATGGCGCGGCAGATATGCGAAATGTGCGAGGGCTCCTTTTCCATCAAAAGCCGGGTGGGCGAGGGCACGGAGCTGAAAATGACGCTGCGCGCCTCGCATGTCGACTGCCCGCCCATGGGCGATCTTGCGCAAAGCATCTTTACGCTGGTCGCCGCGTCCGGCGGGAAGGCGGACTTCGCTTTCACCTATACCTTCGGCGAGAGCCGGTTTGTGTTTTCAACCGGCGAGCTTCGGGAGACGCTGGGAAGCGAGGTTCCGCTGGATACGCCTGAGGTGCTTATGTGGATTCGCGAGTATTTAAAGGAAGGAATAGAGGAAGCCGGTCAGTTAAACAATCAATTTACCGTGGAGGTGTAGGTATTCATGAAGTCCATTGCTGATCTGGAAGCGATTCGCCAGAAGACGCTGAGCAAGGTGAATCTCCGTCGTGAGCACGAGGGCGTGCGAATTGTAGTTGGCATGGCAACCTGCGGGATCGCCGCCGGTGCGCGCCCGGTTATGAACGCATTCATCGATGAGGTTGGCAAGCGCAATCTGCTGAACGTCGTAGTGGCGCAGACCGGCTGCATCGGTATGTGCCGTTACGAGCCGATCGTCGAGGTCATGCGTCCCGGGGAGGAAAAGGTCACGTATGTGAATGTGAAGCCCGAGATGGTCGCGCGCATCGTAAGCGATCACGTTGTCAATGGCAAGCCCGTCGTCGAATACACCATAGGCGATGCAGAATAAGGTTGACGCTCACACAAGGAGGTAGGCAATATGGAGCTTTTCCGTTCCACGATTCTGGTCTGCGGCGGTACCGGCTGTACATCCTCCGGTTCCATGAAGCTGTATGAGCGCTTTGAACAGCTGCTCGCTGAAAACGGACTGGATAAGGAAATTAAACTGGTCAGAACCGGCTGCTTCGGCCTGTGCGCCGCCGGCCCGGTTGTTATTGTATATCCCGAGGGCGCGTTCTACAGCCATGTGAAGCTGGAGAACGTGGATGAGATCGTTTCCGAGCACTTGGTGAAGGGGCGCGTTGTTCAGCACCTGCTTTATAAGGGCTCGACGGATGAAGAGACGAAAAAAATCAAGCCCCTTGACGAAATCAATTTTTATGGCAAGCAGAAGCGCGTCGCGCTGAGAAACTGCGGCGTAATCGATCCCGAGAATATCGACGAATATATCGCCTTCAACGGCTATAAGGCGCTGGCCAAGGTGCTGACCGAGATGAGCCGCGAGGACGTTGTGGACACCATCCTCAAGTCCGGCCTGCGCGGACGCGGCGGCGGAGGATTCCCCACCGGCCTCAAGTGGAAGTTTGCCATGCCGTCCACCGGCAAGAAGTATGTTTGCTGCAACGCGGACGAGGGCGACCCGGGCGCGTTCATGGATCGCTCCGTTCTGGAGGGCGACCCGCACTGCGTGCTGGAGGCTATGGCCATCGCGGGCTACGCCATCGGCGCGGACGAGGGCTATATTTACGTGCGCGCGGAGTATCCGATCGCCGTAAAGCGCCTTGAAATCGCCATCGAGCAGGCGCGCGAGTACGGCCTGCTGGGCAACAACATCTTTGGCACAGGCTTCAACTTCGACGTGCATATCCGTCTGGGCGCCGGCGCGTTCGTCTGCGGCGAGGAAACCGCTCTGATGAACTCCATCGAGGGCATGCGCGGCGAGCCGCGTCCCCGTCCGCCGTTCCCGGCCGTGAAGGGTCTGTTTGGCAAGCCCACCATCCTGAACAACGTTGAAACCTACGCCAACATCGCGCAGATCATTCTGAACGGCGCGGATTGGTTCGCCTCCATGGGCACGGAGAAGTCCAAGGGCACCAAGGTCTTCGCGCTGGGCGGAAAGATCAACAACGCGGGTCTGGTCGAGGTTCCCATGGGCACCTCGCTGCGCGAGATCATCTACGACATCGGCGGCGGCTGCCCCAACGGAAAGGCCTTCAAGGCCGTGCAGACCGGCGGCCCCTCCGGCGGATGCCTCCCGGCTGCCATGCTGGATACCCCGATCGACTACGATAACCTGATCGCGGCCGGCTCCATGATGGGCTCCGGCGGCATGATCGTCATGGACGAGGACAACTGTATGGTTGACATCGCCCGCTTCTTCCTCGACTTCACCGTGGACGAGTCCTGCGGAAAGTGCACGCCGTGCCGCGTCGGCACCCGCCGCATGCTGGACATCCTCAATCGTATCTGCGACGGCAAGGGCGAAGACGGCGATATCGAGCGGCTGGAGGATCTGGCGCAGTCCATCAAGGCCAGCGCACTGTGCGGCTTGGGCCAGACCGCGCCCAACCCGGTGCTGAGCACCATCCGCCAGTTCCGCAACGAATATGAAGCGCATATCTACGAGAAGCGCTGTCCCGCCGGCGTCTGCAAGCACCTTCTGCAGTTCCACATCGATCCCGAGAAGTGCAAGGGCTGCACGCTGTGCGCGAGAAACTGCCCCGTGAACGCGATTTCCGGCGCCGTCCGCCAGCCGCACACCATCGATCAGTCCAAGTGCCTCAAGTGCGGCGCCTGCATGGAGAAGTGCAAGTTCGGCGCGATCTCCAAGAAGTAAGCCGTTCGCGAATGATCCAAGAGTTTAGGAGGAAGCCAAATGAATATGGTCAATTTCAAAATTGATGGCATTCCCGTAAGCGTTCCTGCCGGAACCACGATCCTTGAGGCGGCGAAGCAGGCGGGCGTCAAAATTCCCACCCTTTGCTATATGAAGGACATCAACGAAATCGGCGCGTGCCGTATGTGCGTTGTCGAGGCCGGCGGGCGTGCGCTGCAGGCTGCCTGCGTGTATCCCGTGGAGGCGCTGCCGAAGAACCGTGTGACCGGTGAAGTCGTTGAGGTAAAGACGAACACGCCCGCGATTCGCAAGGCTCGCCGCGTGAACCTTGAGCTGCTGCTCTCCAACCACGACAAGCGCTGCCTGAGCTGTGTGCGCTCCACCAGCTGCGAACTGCAGGCGCTGTGCCGCGAGTATGGCGTTGAGGATGAGGCTCGCTTCGCCGGCCCCATGACCGAGACCGAGGTGGACAACTCCTCTCTGGCCATCGTGCGCAACAACGCGAAGTGCGTGCTGTGCCGCCGCTGCGTCGCCGTGTGCAGCAAGGTGCAGTCCGTCGGCGTGATCGGCCCCGTGAAGCGCGGCTTCAAAACGCAGATTCTGCCCGCGTGGAACATGGGTCTGGCCGAGACCGGCTGCATCAACTGCGGCCAGTGCATCGCCGTGTGTCCGACCGGCGCGCTCACCGAGAGGGACGATACCGCCGAGGTCTTCGAGGCGCTGTCCAACCCGGATAAGTACGTCGTCGTGCAGCCCGCTCCCGCCGTGCGCGCCGCGCTGGGCGAGGAGTTCGGCATCCCGATGGGCACCTCCGTGACCGGCAAGCTGGCCGCCGCGCTGCGCCGTCTGGGCTTTAAGAAGGTGTTCGACACCGACTTCGCCGCCGACCTGACCATCATGGAAGAGGCGAACGAGCTGGTTGGCCGCGTGAGTAACGGCGGCGTGCTGCCGATGATCACGTCCTGCTCGCCGGGCTGGATCAAGTTCTGCGAAACCTACTATCCGGAGTTCATCCCGAATCTGTCCTCCTGCAAGTCTCCTCACGAGATGGAGGGCGCGGTCATCAAGAGCTACTTCGCCGAGAAGGAGGGCATCGATCCCGAGAAGATCGTGGTCGTGTCCGTCATGCCCTGCACCGCGAAGAAGTACGAGTGCAAGCGCCCCGAGCTGGGACACAACGGGCTGAGCGACGTTGATATCGTCATCACCACCCGCGAGCTTGCCCGCATGATCAAGATGAGCGGCATTAACTTTAACGCTCTGCCCGACGAGGACTTTGACCCGATTCTGGGAGAATCCTCCGGCGCGGCCGTGATTTTCGGCGTGACCGGCGGCGTTATGGAAGCGGCGCTGCGCACGGCCTACGAGGTCATCACCGGCGAGAAGCTCGAGAAGCTCGAGTTCACCGACGTTCGCGGCTTCGAGGGCGTGAAGGAAGCCAGCTACAACCTCAAGGGTCTGGAAGTGTCCGTGGCCGTGGCGCACTCTACCGGCGCTGCCGCGAAGCTGCTCGACGCCATCAAGGCCGGCGAGAAGAAGTATACCTTTATCGAGGTCATGGGCTGCCCCGGCGGCTGCGTGAACGGCGGCGGCCAGCCGATCGTTTCTCCGATTGTCCGCGAGGATGTGGATGTGAAGGGTCTGCGCGCCAAGGCGCTCTACGACGAGGACGCGGCGAAGCCCGTGCGCAAGTCCCACGAGCTGCCTGCTATCAGGCAGCTGTACGATGAGTACTTCGAGAAGCCCAATAGCCATAAGGCGCATGAACTGCTCCATACCACGTACACCAAGCGCCCCCTGTACGAATAAATCCTTTATGAAAGCCGCCCTGCCTTCACCGGCGGGACGGCTTTTGCAATCCACAGACTGTATCAGGGAGAATTAGAAGATGCTTGCCTTAGATTTCAAGAAGCATGTTACTTCGTACCTTAAGCCGTATGGTTTTACGAGAGAAAAAATAACTGGTTCATGAAAAAGGACAGGCTGCTGGTGGTTTTGTCGCTCAAGAAGTATCCCTATTGCGACGGATTTTTTGTCGATGTGGGAGCAGAAATGGATGGAGAAACGCATAGGAAATGTCCAACCGCTGACAGACGACGCGGAGGATTTCTGATTTATGCCCTTGAGCGGAAACAGGGAACG
>CAVERI010000098.1:0-9668 GCA_963618055.1 bacterium
GGTCGACCAGAATCCATTTATCGGTGCGGATGCGCAGGCGCATGACGACGGCGCGCAGCAGCCACTCAATTATCTGTCCGGCCCACACGCCGACGATGCCGAAGCCCAGTTGGATGCTGAACAGGTAGCCCAGCGCCAGCCGGCCGATGAACATGGAGGAGAGGGAAATGACGGTGGTAAAGCGCGCGTCTCCGGCCGTGCGCGTGGCGGTGGGAATGATGTAGCCGTCGGGCCAGATGAACGGCAGGGGGAACGCGCCGACGGCCAGCGCCATCCATACGATGCGGGAAGCCTCCGAGGATGCGCTGTAGAGCCGGAGAAGCAGCGGCGTGAGTGGGAACAGGATGAGCACGGCGGCGGCCAGCACATACCGTCCAAGATAGACGAAATTCAGGCAGTAGCGGCGCGTCAGCTCGATTTCCTTTGCGCCCACGCACTGTCCGCACACGGTGCCGGTGATGGCCGTCAAGGCGTAGGCGACCGCGTAATACAGGCTGAAGATGGACGTTGCGATTCCCTGCGCGGCGAGGGCGGTTGTGGACAGCTTGGAAAGGTAAATCTGAACCAGCAGCATTCCGCCCTGAAACAGAATCTGTTCGATGGAGAAGGGGATTCCCAAGACGGAAATGTCGCGGGCAATCTGCCTGTCAAAGTGGAAGAAATAGCGAAAGCGCATGCCGATGCCGCTGTGCGGGCTCATCAGCCAGACGAGCGAGAACGCGAAGCCGATCAGACGCGCGGTGAGGTAGGAAAGCGCCGAGCCCGTCGCGCCCATGTGCATCAGATTTATGTAAATAAAGGAAGCGACCAGGTGCACCGAGTTGATGATGATCGTCAAAATCAGGCTGCTGCGCGCGTCGCCAAGGCTTCGGAAGGCCTGAAAGACGACGCAGAAGAAGGAATAGGGGATGAAGGAGTAGGCGTAGTAGTGCATGTACGAGATGCCCGCGTCGATGACGGTCTGATCGGCGTCCGGATAGAAGAAGCGGATGATAGAGCCTCCGAATGTGACCATCACCGCGGCGAGAACAACGCCGCACAAAAGGCAGCTGGTGGAGGATTGGCCAATGGCCTGCCGCACGCGCTCCGGGTCGCCGCTGCCCTTGGCGCGCGCGATAACAATCGAGCCGCCCATGCTGATGGCGGAAAACAGCGCGTAGGCCAGCGAGCCGATGACGCTTACCAGCGTGACGGCGGCAATCTGTTCCTCACCGGAGGACGAGACCATTGCGACCGACAGAATGCCGATGACAAAGATGAAAAGCTGATCGAGCACCAGCGGCCAGAACATGCGAATGAGCGACTGCGCCGAGAAATGTTCGGATTCCAGACGGCTGTAAAGCGTATTCCGCACACGGGAAAGAAAGGCTTTCATGGTGATGACAGACCTCCCCATTTTACAATGAAATTGAACCTTATATATGTCAGCATCGGCAAATGCAATTATACAGCAGGCGGCAGGATGAACAAAAGCACGACAATGTAAAACGTTGCGAGATACCGCACCGCACAGTTCGAACGACGAGCGCCATGCCCGAATTCGCGCGGAAGCGCAACGACGAAACGCGCTTTTCGAGGACGGAAGGCGCGGACAAGAAACCCGCGGAGAATATTCCGTTAGTAATTGCTGCATAACGCTCGCGCGAGCTTGACACCCTAACAGGCGGCGGGTATAATGCCTGTATACGTTGAGCTATGGAGGAAAAAACTCTTGCAAATTTCGAAGGAAAAAACCGTCAGCGAAAGCAGAATTCCAACCATTGCCCTTCGGGGTATGGTGATTTATCCGGGCACGGTGATGCACTTTGATGCCGGACGAGAGAAGTCTGTCGCCGCGCTGAACGCGGCCGTGAGCGCGGACAAGCGGCTGTTCGTCGTGTCCCAGCGCGACGGCATGAAGGAAGAGCCGGAGCTTACGGATTTATATCCAATGGGAACCATTGTGAAGGTGCGTCAGGTCGGGCAAATGCCGGACGGCGTGTTTCGCATGCTTGTTGAAGGGCTTTCCCGCGCGATTGTTGTGGGAACCTATGAAATCGACGGCATGATTCAGGCTGAAATCTGTGAGGTTGCCGAGCAGAGAATGGAGCCTACCACGGAGGCGCGCGCTTGGACGCGCGCGGCGCGGCGGCTGTTTACCCAATACGCGGCGTCAAGGGATAGTGTGGGCACAGAGCTTCGGCAGGCCGTGAGCGGAGAAAGAGACCCCGGCGCGCTGGCGGATCTGATTTCCGCGAATGTGCTGGAGGATCTGGAGGATCGCGAGGCCGTGCTGGAGTGCGTTGATCCGCTTTTGCGCATTCAGCTGGTGTGCAGCATTCTCAGCCGTGAGCTTGAGGTCAACCATGTGGAGATGGAGATTCAGCGCCGCGTACACGAGCGCATCGATCACAACAACCGCGATTATTTTCTGCGCGAGCAGCTGCACGTGATTGAGGAGGAGCTGGGTGAAAACGACGACGATATTTCCCAGTATGAAGCCCGGCTGGCGGCCTCGGCCATTTCCGGCGAAGCGCGCGAGCGCACGGAGAAGGAGCTGAAGCGCTTGGCGCGCACGCAGTCCGGCTCGCCGGAGAGCGCGGTGATGCAGAACTATGTGGAGTGCATGCTTGATTTGCCGTGGGGCGTGTATGACGAGCATCCCGTGGACATTGCCGCGGCTCGAAATGTGCTGGAGAGCGACCACTACGGGCTTGAGGATGTGAAGAAGCGCATTCTGGAGTTCATCGCGGTGCGCGCGCTCAAGAAGGATTCCCGCGGGCCGATTCTGTGCCTTGTGGGCGCGCCGGGCGTTGGAAAAACGAGCATTGCAAGGTCGGTTGCGCGGGCGCTGAAGAAGAAATTCTGTCAGGTTTCGCTGGGCGGCGTGCATGACGAGGCCGAGCTTCGCGGGCACCGACGCACGTATGTGGCGGCTATGCCGGGGCGCATTATCTCGGCCATCAAGCAGTGCGGCTCCATGAATCCCGTGTTCCTGTTTGACGAGATCGACAAGATGGCCTCCGACATGCGCGGCGACCCGGCGGCGGCTATGCTGGAGGTGCTCGACCCGGAGCAGAACTCGCAGTTCCGCGACCATTTTCTGGAGGCGCCGTTCGATCTTTCGCGCGTGTTCTTTATCACGACGGCAAACGACGCGTCCTCGATTCCTCAGCCGCTGTATGACCGCATGGAGATCATCGAGGTGCCCAGCTATACGCAGGAGGAAAAGCTGCAAATCGCGCGCCAGCATTTGTGGAAAAAGCAGCTGGCGGCCAGCGGGCTGACCGGAAAGAACCTGCGCATGTCGCAGAAGGCGCTGGAGAAGATCATCGACGGCTATACGCGCGAGGCGGGCGTTCGCACGCTGGAACGCACGCTGGCTGCGGTCTGCCGCAAGGCGGCCATGGAGATGCTGGATACGCCGGAGGCGGAGCGCAGAACCGTGACCGTGCGCCCCGAGGATGTGGAGCACTATCTTGGCGCTCCGCGGTTCAGCCATTCGCAGACGGCGAAGGCGCCCGAAACGGGCGTTGTGAACGGTCTGGCGTGGACGAGCGTGGGCGGCGAGGTGATGCCGATTGAAGTGGCCGTGCTGCCCGGCGACGGCAGGTTGGAGCTGACGGGCTCGCTGGGCGACGTGATGAAGGAGTCCGCGCATATCGCGTGGAGCTATGTGCGCGCGCACGCGGCGGACGCGGGTCTGACCGAGGAATATCGCAAGAAGCACGACATTCATGTGCATGTGCCGGAGGGCGCGACGCCCAAGGACGGCCCCTCCGCCGGTATCGCGCTGGCGTGCGCGATGTTCAGCGCCGTGACCGGGGAAAAGGCGCGGCAGGACATTGCCATGACGGGCGAGCTGTCGCTGCGCGGCAAGGCGCTGCCCATCGGCGGCGTGAAGGAAAAGCTGCTGGCGGCGCATCGTGCCGGAATGAGCACCGTGCTTCTGCCGGAGGAAAACCGGAAGGATCTCGAGAAGCTGCCCGAGGACGTGCGCAGCGCCATGAAGATTCAGACGATTTCGGACGCGTCGGAGGCGATTGCCACGGTTATGCCCGGGCGAAAGACGACGCATGTAAAGGCGGTTATATAAATTGAGAATTGTACGTTCGTGTTTCGTCACGTCCTTGGAGCGTCTGGGAAGCTTTCCCGGGCGCGGCATGCCGGAGATTGCTATGGCGGGGCGCTCCAACGTGGGCAAGTCCTCGCTGATTAACTCGCTGTGCATGAATTCAAAGCTCGCGCGCACATCCTCCGAGCCCGGAAAAACGCGGCTGGTGAACATTTACCGCGTGAACGACGCGTTTATGCTCACCGACCTGCCCGGCTACGGCTTCGCGAAGGCGCCCGCGGCGGAAAAAAAGCGCTGGGCGGGCATGATCGAGGGCTATCTGTCGGGTTCGGATTCGCTGAAGCACGTGTTCCTGCTGGTTGACATTCGGCACGAGCCTACGGACGACGACGCGATGATGGCGGACTACCTGCGCCATTATCAGCTTCCCTTCAGCGTAATTGCGACCAAGGCCGATAAGCTGAGCAAGGCGGCGCGCGGGCGCGCCATAGCGCCCATCTGCCGGAAGCTCAACGTGCAGCCGTGGCAGATACTGGCCTACTCGTCCGAGGATGGAACGGGGCGCGACGCGCTTCTGAAGAAGCTGGACGAGATTTTGAATCCGGCGGTTCCGGAGGAAACGGATTCGTTCGAGATTCCGGAGGGCATCACCTTTGAGGACGGCCCGACGCGCGAGGTTGAAGGATAGCAGGCAGAAAGACGCTGCCAGCGACGCGCCTAAGTGAGGAACAGGGCAAAACGCGTTTCTGAAGAAGCAGGACGAGATTATGAATCCGGCAGATTCGCTCGAAATTCCCAAGCGGGTAATCCGCGGAGGAAATGCGGCAAAAGACGCACCATGCGACGGGTGCGTCTTTTACTTTAACAGGGGAGATCAGCGCGCCGTCATGGCGAACTCTACCTCGCCGGAGGTGATTTCGGCGGAATACACCTCGACGGAAACTGTGTCGCCAAGTCGAAGTACGCGGCGGGTATGCCGCCCGACCATCATCAGGCGCGCGTCGTCGAGCGAATAGAAATCATCCATCAGCTGCGGAGGGATTCGTCCCTCCGCCGTGTTCTTTAGCAGGACAATGGCGCCGCGCTTGCTCAGGTGGGTAATGATGCCAGTGAAGGTTTCGCCGATGTGCTGGGACAGGTAGGCAGCGCACATCAGGCGGTCGCCGTCGCGTTCGCACATGGCGGCGCGCTCCTCGCAATCGCTGGCTTCGGCGGCGCGCTCTGCGACCCTTTCCGCCCAGCGGGTGGAGGAGGCTTCGTCCAGCCCTCCCGATGCCAGCAGCTTCAGCATGCGATGCGCCAGCAGGTCGGGATAACGTCGGATGGGAGAGGTGAAGTGGCAATAGTCGCGGCTTGCGAGACCATAATGTCCGAGCGGCTTTTCGCTGTAGCGCGCGCGGCTCATGGCGCGCAGAAGCGTGCGCGCGACGATAACGCCCTCCGGCCGATTGCGGAAATCGTTCAGCACTTTTTGAAGCTTCTGCGGCGCGGGGCGGCTGCCAAGCTGCGTGGGATGGCCAAGGTCGGCAAGGAAGGTGTCCAGCGCGGAGAGCTTTTCGGAGTCCGGCGATTCGTGCACGCGGTAGGGAAAGGGCAGCGAAGCGCGCTGCGCGTGCGCGGCGACGGTCTCGTTGGCCAGCAGCATAAATTCCTCAATCAGCCGGTGCGCGTCGCCGCGGGTGCGCGCGCGAACCTCGATGGGCATGCCGTCCGGGGCAAGGTCGAATTCAGGCTCCTCCAGATCGAGCTCCAGCGCGCCGCGGGCGACGCGAATGGCGTGCAGGCGCTTGGCAAGCTCGTTCATTTGCCGAAGGGTCTCGTGCAGCGCCTCCGGCACGGGATTCTCCGCTCCGGCGAGCATGTCGTTTACGCCGTCATACGTCAGCCTTGCGCGGGAGCGAATGACGGCGGGGAATAGGTCGTAGTCGACGACCCTGCCGTCTTTCAGCGTCATCAGAAGCGAATAGGTAAGGCGATCCTCGTTCGGGCGAAGCGAGCAAAGGCCGTTGCTCAGCGCCTCCGGCAGCATGGGAACCGTCATGCCGGGCAGGTAGACGCTGGTGCCGCGCGCACGCGCTGTCAGGTCGAGGGGCGAGGCCTCGGTGACGTAGTGGGACACGTCGGCAATGTGCACGCCGAGCACGATGCGCCCGTCGATTTCGTCCAGCGAAACGGCGTCGTCGAAGTCCTTCGCGTCCGCGCCGTCAATGGTGAAAATCGTCATGCCGCGCAGATCGCGGCGGTTCGCGAGGTCGGCTTCCGCGGGCGCGGAAGGCAGGGACTCGGCCTCGCGGAGCGCGTCGTCGGGAAAGATTTCCTCGATGGAATATTCGGCCAGCAGCGCCTTCAGCTGTGCGCCGATGTCCTGCGCGCAGCCCATGACCTGTTTTACGCGCACGCGCATAGGCTGGGCGCGGAACGGCCATCTGCTGACCTCGAACACGCACAGGTCGCCCGCCCTCGCGCCCAGCAGGTCGCCCTCAATCGCGGCGCGGGACGGCAGGCGGCGATCCGACAGCAGGGCAATCCGCTCCGGCTCATGCACCTTGTGCGGGCGCTTATGGCGCTGGCCGCGGCGGGGCTTATAGGGCTCAAGCGGCTCGATGTACACGCTTCCGGTGACGAGAGGGTGCGCGCGCTTTACGACGCGAACCAGTGTGCCTCGCGGACGCTCGCCCTCGGTGGGACGAACGAGAATCAGGTCGCCGTCCAGCGCGATTTCATCGGGCATGTCCAGATAAAAATCGCTTCCGCCGTCCAGCGGACGGGCAAATGCGGGCGCGCCGGGAATAGCGGCGGCACGGCAGCGTATCAGGTGCATCATGCGGATGGGGGCAAATTTACGCTTCCCTTTGCCCTTCGTCTCCACACAATAGCCGTCCTGAATGAGCGACTGAAGCGCGTTCGCGGCATCCTCGGCAGAAAGCTGTGCCTGCCGGGCAATGTCCTCCAGCGTGGCCGGGCGCTTCAGCGCGTTCAAAATTTCGTGAACCTGTTCAATCATTGAAATAGGAAACTCCTTTGATCGTCTTTATCGTTAGTGTGGTATGGGAGGAAAGATCGCATTCGCGGAAAAACCTGTGGCTCAAGCGAAGAATCAAACGTTCATCAAACCGACTTTGCAAGCAAAGAAATCCACAGAAAAAGCGGCATCCAGCGTTTGTGCTGCATGCCGCTTTTTCTTGATTATTTACTCCGCTTTGCCTTCGGCAGTCGTAGCGTCTGCCGGAGTGGCTTCAACGACGGGAGCGGTCGTTTCAGGCTCGTTCAGATCCGCGGGGGCAGCCTCGACCGGCGTCGCCTCGGAAGGAGTGGCTTCCGCAGCCTCGTTCGACGTATAGGAAACGGTGATTGCTACGTCGCTGCCGGGCATCGTCTCGGGGATGTCCGCGCTCCAAGTAATCGTGTAGCCCTCAACCTCAGGAATCTCAAGCTCGGCTTTGATGGCCTCGGCGTCGAGGGGATCCTGATAGGTGTACTCGACATTGTAGATTTCCTTCGCGCTGTCATCCACGCTCTCATCATCAGAGGGGATGGGCTGCAGGCTGATGGTCAGGCTGTACTTGCCGATTTCATAAACCACATGCGTTTCGATGGTCTTGCGGCCCATCTTCTCGGGCAGGGCGGGATCCCAGTGGCCGACATAGCCTTCCTTGGCGGGCGTCGGATAGGAGGCCTCGTTGATCTCGGCGTTGTAGGCGAGAGAAACGCGCTTCTCATCCACGTCGGTGATGCTCTCGTTCAGCTGCTCATAGGTGACGGTGGGCTCTTCCTGCGACAGACCCAGCTGATAAAGAGCCTGCGAGTACTGAACCTGCGCTTCGAGCGTGGGGAAATACTCGTTGCCATCTTCGTCGTAGAAGAGGATCTGATAGGTGCGGGCGTTCAGCCAAGTGGCGAGAATTGCGATAACAACGAAGATCGCCGCGGCGATTTTCGTGATGGTGAGCAGCTTGCCTTCGGCGCTCTTGGACTTGTTTTTCCCAAGGAAGGTATCAGCGGCTCCGCTGATGGCGCCGAGACCCTGCTTATTGCCTTCCTGCATCAGAACCGCGACAATCAGCACAAGGGAAACGAGAATCAGGACAATACTGATGATGACAGACATTGAGAACTCCTCCTCGAATTTGCGTTGCACGAATGAACCGTGCGGGCAAGGCACAAAACACTATGTATTATATCATGACTTCGGCCCCATGGCAACTGTTTTCACGAAGAAATTTAAAAAAATAACGCATCAAATCGAGAAAAAGGGCGGAGTCGCCGCTTTACAAAGTCGGCGGGATGCGATAGAATAAAATCGACTATAAATCAGCACGGAGGAGACCCGATTATGACCGAAAAAATGATCCTGTCCGGTTTTGACTACGCGAAGGACGTATATGCCGAAAAGGGCATCGACGTGGAAAAGGCGATGGAGAAGACGGCGCAGTTCACCGTCTCCATGCACTGCTGGCAGGGCGACGACGTTGTGGGCTGCGAGGGCGAGGGCGGCGGCGCGTCCGGCGGCATTCAGACCACCGGCAACTATCCGGGCCGCGCGCGCAGCGGCGACGAGCTGCGCAGGGACTTCCTGAAGGCCATTTCGCTGATTCCCGGCAAGAAAAAGCTGAACCTGCACGCCAGCTACGCCGAGCTGCACGGCAAGAAGATCGACCGTGACGCGTACACCGCCGAGCAGTTCTCCGACTGGATGGATTTCGCCCGCGAAAACAAGCTGGCGCTGGACTTCAATCCCACCTATTTCTCGCATCCCTACGCGGCGGACGGCTTTACGCTGGCGTCCACCAACGAAACGCACAGAAAATTCTGGATTGAGCACGGCAAGCGCTGCCGCGAAATCGGCGAGGCGTTCGGCAAGGCGCAGGGTCAGCCCTGCGTGATCAACCACTGGATGCCCGACGGCTACAAGGATACGCCCGCCGATACCAACGGCCCGCGCGCGCGCATGGTCGCCGCGCTGGACGAAATCTTCACGGCTACGAAGAGCATTTCCGAGGCCCACGTTCTGGACGGCGTGGAGAGCAAGCTGTTCGGCATTGGCGTTGAAAGCTACACCGTCGGCTCCAACGAGCTGATGATGGGCTACGCGCTCACCCGCAGCAAGATGCTCACGCTGGACACCGGCCACTTCCATCCCACTGAGCAGGTTTCCGATAAGATCAGCGCCGTGCTGCAGTTTCTGCCCAAGATTCTGCTGCACATTTCCCGCCCCGTGCGCTGGGACAGCGACCACGTAGTCATCTGGGATACCGAAACCGCCCGCATCTTTAATGAGATCGTGGCCAACCATTATGAAGACCGCGTGTTCTGCGCGCTGGACTACTTCGACGCGTCCATCAACCGCGTGGCGGCGTGGGTCATCGGCGTGCGCAACGCGCAGAAGGCCATTCTGCAGGCCTACCTTACGCCCAACGACGAGCTTCGCAGGCTCGAGGCGAGCTTCGATTATACCGGCCGTCTGGCGGGTCAGGAGGAAGCCAAGAGCCGCCCGTTCGCGCCGGTTTGGGATATGTACTGCCTGAAGCAGGGCGTGCCGGTTGGCGAGGCATGGCTGGATGAGGTTCGCAGCTACGAGCAGGAGGTTCTCTTCAAGCGCGCGTAATCGCGGAGA
>CAVERI010000099.1:0-9480 GCA_963618055.1 bacterium
ACATCATCGACCTGCAGAAGACCGTTCGCAAGATCGACGAGGCGTATATGTTCGTGCGCGATCTGGCGCTGGACGGCAAGACCATCCTGTTCGTCGGCACCAAGAAGCAGGCGCAGGAGTCCATCGAGTCCGAGGCGAAGCGCTGCGGCATGTACTTTGTGAACAACCGCTGGCTGGGCGGCACGCTCACCAACTTCCGCACCATCCGCACCCGTATTGACCGCCTGAACGCCATCGACAAGATGGAGAAGGAAGGCCAGTTCGAGCTGCTCCCCAAGAAGGAAGTTATCAAGCTGCTCGCCGAGCGCGAAAAGCTGGAAAAGAATCTGGGCGGCATCCGCGAAATGAAGAAGCTCCCCGGCGCGCTGTTCGTCGTTGACCCGCGCAAGGAGCACATCGCCGTGGCGGAAGCCCGCGCGCTGAAGATCCCGATCGTCGGCATCGTGGACACCAACTGCGACCCCGACGAGATCGACTACGTCATCCCCGGCAACGACGACGCCATCCGCGCGGTCAAGCTGATCGCCGGCAAGATGGCCGACGCGGTGCTGGAGGGCAAGCAGGGCGAGCAGATCGAAGAGGCCGCCGAAGCCCCCGCCGCCGAGGAAGCCGCCGAATAATCATCCCGCGACAACACGTTTCAGGAGGAATGCAACATGGCTGAAATCAGCGCAAAAGTGGTTATGGAGCTCCGCGGCCGTACCGGCGCGGGCATGATGGATTGCAAAAAGGCGCTCGCCGCCACCGACGGCGATATGGAAAAGGCGATTGACTTCCTGCGCGAGAAGGGCCTTGCCGCCGCCGCCAAGAAGCAGAGCCGCATTGCCGCCGAGGGCATCGTGGACAGCTACGTCTGCACCAAGTGCATGACCGGCGCGCTCGTCGAGGTCAACTGCGAGACCGACTTCGTCGCCAAGACCGACAAGTTCAAGAACCTCGTGCACGAAATCGCCGTGCAGATCGTGAAGAACGATCCCGCCGACGTGGACGCGCTGCTGGCTCAGAAGTACTATGCCGACGAGACCAAGACCATTAACGATCTCGTGACCGCCGCGACCGCCGAAATCGGCGAGAAGATCAGCGTCCGCCGCTTCGCCCGCTATCATTCCGATAACGGCGTTGTGGACAGCTACATCCACATGGGCGGCAAGGTTGGCGTGCTCATCGAGGCCGAAGGCGCCGATGGCGAGAACGCCGCCGAGGTCATTCACGACTGCGCGCTGCAGATCGCTGCCGCGTCCCCCGTCGCGCCCGAATACGTGCGCCGCGAGGAGGTTCGCGCCGATCACCTTGAGCATGAAAAGGAAATCCTCATCGCTCAGGCCCGCAACGAAGGCAAGCCCGAGAAGATCATCGAGAAGATGGTCGAGGGTCGCATCAAGAAGTTCTATCAGGAGGTCTGCCTGCTTGACCAGCTGTTCGTCAAGGACGGCGAAATCAGCGTTCAGACCATGATCAACCAGAAGGCCAAGGGTCTCACGATCGTTCGCTTCACCCGCTATAAGATGGGCGACGGTCTCGAGAAGAAGGTCAATGATCTGGCCGCCGAGGTTGCCGAGCAGGCCGCGAAGATGGGTCTGTAAGACACGGTTTTTCGAGGGTGTTGCAAAGTTTGCAGCACCCTCTTCATATGCCCGAAATACGATGGGAGGACAGACAATGTATAAGCGCATTATTCTAAAGCTCTCCGGCGAAGCCCTCGCGCCCGACGCGTCCAAGCCCGACGCGCCCCGCGGCGTGTTCGACGCGCAGCGCGTGGACGCGGCGGCCGAAATGATTTTAAAGCTTCAGGCGCGCGGCATTCAGGTGGGCGTGGTCATCGGCGGCGGCAACATCTGGCGCGGCCGCTTCACAAAGGAAATGAACGGCGCGAACGCCGACCAGATGGGCATGCTCGCCACCATCATCAACGCGCTGTGCGTGCAGGACGCGATCGCCCGCAAGAGCGGCAAGGCCGTGGTGTTCTCCGCGCAGGAGATGAACCGCTTCACGCGCCTGTATACCCGCTCCGCCGCGCTGGAGGCGCTGAACGACGGCTGCGTCGCGCTTCTGTCCGGCGGCACCGGCAATCCCTTCTTCACCACCGACACCGGCGCCGCGCTGCGCGCCGCCGAGCTGGACGCGGACGCGATCTTCAAGGGTACCACGGTTGACGGCGTGTACGATTCCGACCCGCGCAGGAACCCGAACGCGAAGCTCCTGAAGGACGTTTCCTACGCCGAGGCCGTTGAAAAGCAGCTGCACGTGATGGACATCACCGCGTTCGTGCTGTGTCAGGAGCAGCACGTGCCCGAAATTCGCGTGTTCTCGATGGAGAATCTTGACAACATCCTGAGGGTCGCCGACGGCGAGCCTCTCGGCACCCGCGTACACGAATAAATTTTCGCGGCGAATTGGACAAAATCCGGACAATGTCTGGATTTTGTTCGTTTGGCGGCGTTTGCCCGTTTTCCTTTCCCAATGTTTCTGCTATAATAAACCCGTAAATCAGAAACGACCGCGCACGCGCGCGGGAAGGGAGAATGAATTATGGATCAGCTGGGTGAAAGCATTCGCAAACTGATACTGGCCGGCATCGGCGCCGCCGCCGCGACGAAGGAAAAATCCGAGGGACTTCTGAAGGAGCTCGTGAAGAAGGGCGAACTGACCGTCGAGCAGGGCAAGGTGCTCAATGAGGAATTGAAGCACAACCTGAAGGACGCGATTCGCGACAACGTGACGGTCAACGTCGTGCGCCCGGACGTGATGGACGCGGTGGACAACATGTCCGACGTGGAGCTGGAGGCGCTGAAGGCGCGCATTCACGCCGCCGAGGAAGCGCGCCGCAGCGCGGAAGAGACGCCCGAGGAGGCCGCCGAAGAGGCAGCCGACGACGCGCCGGAAGCCGAAGTAACCGAGGAAACGAACGAAACCGAAAGCAAATAAGGGGAAGCGCGTATGCCCGAAGCGAGCACGAACCGAACCGAAAACCGGCAGCGGCTGATGGAAATCATGGACGTCGTCCGCCGCCACGACCTTACGCGGGGCATCACGCCTGAAAAGCTGTGCGCCGTCATCGAGGATCTGGGCCCAACGTTTATCAAGCTGGGCCAGATCCTTTCCATGCGTTCCGACATCCTGCCGAAGAACTATTGCGAAGCGCTGTCGCGCCTTTTAAGCTCCGTTGCGCCCATGCCGTATGAGCAGGTGGTTTCCATCATCGAAAGCTCCTACGGCCGCCCGCTGACGGAGGTGTTTTCGTCGTTTGACGAGCACGCGCTGGGCAGCGCGTCCATCGCGCAGGCGCACGCCGCCGTGCTGATCACGGGCGAAAGCGTCGTTGTAAAGGTGCAGCGCGAGGGCATTCACGACGTGATGAGCCGCGACATCCTGCTTCTCAAGCAGGCCTGCAAGCTCCTGAAGTACACGCCGGTCAAGGGACTGGTGGACTTCAATCAGGTGCTGGACGAAATGTGGGTCGTCGCGCAGGAGGAAATGAACTTCCAGACCGAGGCGGCGAACCTTGAAAAATTCCGAAAGCTGAACGAAGGGGTGGCGTTCGTCACCTCCCCGCTTCTGTACCGGGACTACACCACCACGCGCGTGCTGGTGATGGAGCGCATCGACGGCCTCGCCATCGACGACCGCGCATCTCTCGTGAACGCGGGCTACGACCCCGCCGAAATCGGCGCGAAGCTGGCTGACAACTACATCCGTCAGATCATGGAGGACGGCTTCTTCCACGCCGACCCGCACCCCGGCAACCTGCGCGTGCGCGACGGCAAAATCGTGTGGCTGGACATGGGCATGATGGGCAGCCTGTCCGACCGCGAGCGCACGCTCATCGGCAAGGCCATCACCGGCATTGCCCGCGGCGACATCAACCTGTGCCGCGACGCGGTGCTGGGGCTGGGCGAGTTCCGCGGGAAGGCGGACAAGCACCGGCTGTACCGCGACATCGAGGAGCTGTTGGATAAATACGGCGCGGCCTCCCTCGGCGACATGGATCTGGCCAAGGTGTTCGAGGACATGACCGAGGTCATGAAGGCCAACGGAATCTCCATGCCCGGCAGCCTGACGATGCTGGCGCGCGGGCTGACGACCATTGAGGGCGTGGTAGCCGCGCTCAGCCCGGAGATCAACATCATGAGCGTCGTCACCGCCCGCATCGGCAACGATATGCTGAAGAACATCGACTGGCGCTCCGAGCTGATTCAGGATTCCCGCGCGCTGTACGAAAGCGCGCATAAATCGCTGGAAATCCCCGCGCTGCTGGCCGATGTCCTGCGCAGCGGCCTGAAGGGCGAGGTGAACCTCGGCGTCGAGCACCACGCCGGAACCGATGTCGCCCAGCTCGCGCGCGAGCTCACGCATAAGCTCTGCGCCGCGCTCGTCGCCGCCGCCCTGCTCCTGTTCGGCGGCCTTGCGCACTCCGCCACCCCCCAGCTCGGCGGCCTGTCCGCCTATACCCTCGCCGCCCTCCTCCTCGCCGCCGCCCTGCTCGTCTGGGCGTTCCGCCCGAAAAAGAAAGAATAACCCCAAAAACGCAGACGCATGCGCCGGGAAATCCGTGCATGCGTCGATTTTTTATAAAGCCCGAAGCAGAAAGGCCATATACAGCGGAAGCGTCAGCACTGCCCCCGTGCGCCCGACGTTGTAATCGCCCAGCTTGATCGCGCCGCCCACATGGTATTTCTCCGGATGATTCAGAATCGTTTTTGCGCTTTTGATGTTTCCAGTCGCCGCCTTCACCTCCACAAGCGTACACGCGCCCTTATAGCGAATTACGAAATCCACCTCAAGGCCGGAATCCTTGTGGAAGTAATATAGCTTCCGTCCCATCTTGGCGAAAACGTCCGCGACCAGATTTTCGAAGATCGCGCCCTTGTAGCCGTAGAGGTTGCCCTGCAGAATGTCGTACTGCGTGCCGTCCTCCAGCATGCTGACGAACAGCCCCATGTCGCGCATGTACACCTTGAAGGTATCCTGCTCGGCGTTGCCGTCCAGCGGCAGCTCGGGAATGGAGAGGTTGTAGCAGCGGGCGATGATGCCCGCGTCCTCAATCCATTGCAGGCTTCCGGCGTACTGAGCGGCGGTGGAACCCTTGTGAACGACGGAATACTGGAACTTCTTGTTTTCCTTCGCCAGCTGCCGCGGAATGGACTGAAAGCATTCCCGAATGCGGGATTTGTCCTTCTTCTCGGCGTACTTTACCATGTCGTCCTCATACGAACGCACGATGTCACGCTGGATGCGCAGCACCTCGTCCATCTGCCGGCCGTCCACAAAGGTCTGCACCGCGTCCGGCATGCCGCCCACGACGGCGTATTGCAAAAGAAGCTGCCTCATGCGGCTGTGGAGCGCTTCGGGAACCGGCGTTTCATCGTCCAGCGCTTTTTGCAACATGGCAATAACTGGCTCCGAAATGCCGTTCGCCCACAGAAACTCCTCGAAATCCAGCGGATACATGTCGATCACGGTTTCCGAGCCCACGGGAACCGATTTCGGCTCCTTCCCATAGCCCTTCACGCCCAGCAGAGAGCCGGTGCCGATTACATCGTACCGCCCGTCAATTCGGAAGAATTTCAGCGCCGTTCGCGCTTCGGAGCAATCCTGAATCTCGTCCAGCACCAGCACCGTTTCCCCGGCTTCAAAGGTCGCTTCCTTGCCCAGCAGCGCGGAAAGCAGCATGATGATGTTGTCGATTTCCAGCGAGCCCGAAAAAACGGACGCGTAGTCCGGGTTCTCAAAGAAATTCAGATAGACGACGTGCCTGTAATACCTCTTGGCGAATTCCAGCACGGAGAAGGTCTTTCCGCACTGCCTGCATCCCTTGACGATCAGGGGCTTGTGCCCCGGCGTGTTCTTCCATTCAACCAGCCGCTGTTCGATTTTTCGCTTCAGCATCGCGCGTCCCTCCCCGCCGTTTTCTGGATTATGCCCACTATAGCACAGGACAGCGATTTTTTCAAGGGACTTTTTCAGCAAACCATCAACTTTTTCAGGGAACTTTTTTCGGCCAGCCCTCATTTTTGGGGTTCAGGGATGCAGGCTCGAATGGGAGTAGATGAAAAATTCCTCCTGACAGGGAAGCGTCTTCTTTTCCTTCGGCGGGAAGCGCTTGTCGTATTCCTCCGCTTCGCGCTCGTCGATTTCGCAGGCGGAGCTTTCGCTGAAGCGCCAGCGCCGGCCGTCGAACGCGCCGTCCACGAGCGGCTTTACTAAAAGCGCCGTCGGGAAGTGGCCATCGCCGACGCACACATTTGCGCGGAGACAGCTGACGAAGCCGCGCGCGACGTAATTGGACGGATGGCCGAAGATGACCACGCTCTCGTAGCCCATTTCCCGCGCCCTCTCAAACGTCTTCTCAATCAGCGCCCGCCCGATGCCCCGGCGCTGATAATCCGGGAGCACGGCGATGGGGCCGAACGTCAGGCATTTTTTCACGGTTCCGTCCTCCGCGGTCAGCGTCGAAACGGTGTACAGGATGCTGCCGACGAGCTTCCCGTCAAGCTCGGCCACCATGTCCAGCTCGGGCACGAAGTCCGGATGCTTTCGCATCTGGTGCGCCAAGTACGGCTCTGCCGCGCCCGGCACGTACACGTTCCAGAACGCGTCCCGAATCAGCCGCTCGACCGCGTCCCAGTCCTCCGGCCGTTCGTTTCGAAGAAGCATTCGGTTGGAAGCATCGGATTCAATGTCAAAAATCGGCATCATGCCGCCCCTCTTTCCTTGTGGTTTCACAGCCCGCGCGAAAGGCTATTCGATCGCCTGCCGCAAAAGCTCCGCCGCGGTGGCGAGAAGCGACGCGGTGGTGGGCTTGCCGCGGGAAGCGTCGATGGTATTGCCGAACAGCGCGTATTGGCGTTCGCTGTCGCCGGTCGTCCATGCCGCGTCGATGGCTCGGCGCAGGCCGTCCTCTACGCGGCGGGGCGTGGTGTGGAAATGCCCGGCGACGGCCGGGTAGACGAGGCGCTTCAGGCGGCGCGCGTTGGCGGCGTCGTTTAAAACCAGCGCGACGGCATACGCGAGCCTTCGGCGGTTTTCGCCGGGCGCAATGTCCATCTCTGCCAGCAGGCGCTCCGCGCGCGCCTCGTCCTCCGGGCGCACGGGCAGCGGCAGGGTCTCGGCGACGCAGGCGCGAAGCGTGTCCGCGTCCGGCTGCGCGTCAACGCGGGGACGCATATCGCGCGTCATCCGCTCCGGAAGATAGGACGGCACGAGGTACACGATTGCCGGTCTGCGCGAAAGCCGCAGCCGGTCAACCTGCGCCGCCGCCGCGGACGCGTCGAGACCCGCTGCGAGCGCGTGGACGAGAATCAGCCTCGGCAGAAGCCGGGCAGCCGCGTTCAGCGCGCCCGGCCAGTCGGCGCAGACCGCAGCTGCCGTCACTCCCGCCGACGGAAGAACCCCGGCCAGCGCCTCGCGCGCGGATGGGTCGGGATGCGCGAGGACGCACGTGATTTTGTCTGAAGCCTCCAGTCCGGCTCACCTCCGCTCTCATCCATAAGGAGCTTTTCCCTCAGCCGTGCCCGGCGGCGGAATCGATTTCCTGAAGCTCGAAGCGCCACGTTTGCGCGGCGTTCGGGTATTTTTCGCGGTCGACAGGCTCCAGAAACATGGACAATGGCCGAACCCACAGGCCGCAGTCGCCGTAGAGCTTGCGGTAGATCACGTAGGGCTCACCCGTCTCGGAATGCTTCGCCACGTCCTCCACCAGATAGTAGTCGCCCTTAAAATGGCGATAGATTCGCTTGACCTGAATTTCCCGCATGCGCATTCCCCCTTCCTCCTAACCATACCACGAACCGCCGCTTCTGTCAAACGCTTTCCATGAAGCCGCGCCCGCGGAGACAAAGAAAAAAGAAGGGTTCCCGCGCGGGGAGCCCTTCCGGGGAAGGTTATTCGGCGATATATTCGGACACGGTGATCGTGAGGTCGCTTTCGCCGGAGGCGAGGACACTGCCGGAGAGATCGACGATGGTTACGGTGCGGCCCTCGGCGTCAAGAATGCGGCCATTGCAGGTGAGGGTGGTAAGCGTGCTGTTTTCGGTGACGATCCATTCGGAGGTCTCGTCGATGGTCAGGGTGCACGTGCCGTTTCCGCCCTCGCCCGCGCAGGATTCGTCGTCAAGAATTGCGCCGGTGAAGGAGGTGCCCTCGGTGAGGGAGAGCGTGAGGTTCGAAATGCTGTCCCAGAGCACGCTGCCGCTCATCTGCTGCTCGGCGGCGGTGAAGACGCAGTTCGCGCCGTTGCTGCCGGTGCTGCCCCAGCCGCGGCTGTTGGCGTTGCCGGTGCAGCGGAGCAGGTACTCGCTGTCGTCGCTCGCCTGAAGCGTTACGCCGCGCAGGGTGAACTCGCTGTCGGTGTTGGTGGTGTAGAACAGGCCGCCGTTGCTTGAGATCAGCGTGCCGCCGGTCATGGTGAACGTGCCCTTGCCGACCTCGGAGTCACCGGACATGCTCTGATACAGGATTACCGTCCACGTGTTGTCGTTCTGGTCAAGGTCGGGCATGCTGCCGGTCAGGGTGCAGTTCGTCAGCGTTACGTTGTTTTTGCCCTCAAGGCACAGCGCCTCGGAGCCGGTGGCGGTCAGCGCCGCGTTCGAAATCGTGATGTCCGCCGTGACGTATACCGCCGGGGAGCCGGAGCCGGACGAGGTGTAGCTGCCGCCGTCCACGACCATGGTTCCGCCGCCGCGGTCGGAGCGAATCGCGGCCGACGACGCGCCCTCGGTAGTCACGGTCAGGTTCTCGGCGTACAGCGTGCCGCCGCCCGCCACATGGATGCCGCCGGAGGTGCCCTTCCTGGTGGAGATCACGCTGTTCTTCACGGTCGCGACGCCGCTTCCGTAGGCGAACACGCCCGCGCCGCCCTCGGCGTCGGTGGAAATTTCGGCGTTTTCAATCGTCAGCGTGCCGCCGGTGACCAGCGCCGCCGCGCCCACGCCGTAGAAGCTGGAGCTGTCTCCGCCGGTGGAATCGTCGCTGTCGCGAACGAGCGTGGAGTCGGTCACGGTCGCGTTTCCGCCGGTGACCAGCAGCGCGTTTTCATCCGTGCCGGTGGATTCAATCGTTTCGCCGGAGATCGACGCGTCCTCGGAGACGGTCTTCACGGCGCTGTAGCTTTCCGGCTGCGCGCTCATGCCGCCGGGGCCGCCCATACCGCCCATACCGCCGGGGCCGCCCATGCCGCCCTCAGGCGGGGTGCCCATGCTGCCCTCGGGCGGGGTAGCCATTTCGCCGTCAGGCTTCTCGGGCGGCGTGCCCATCTCACCGCCGGGCATCTCGGGCGGGGTGCCGCCCTGCGGCGGCGTTCCCATGCCGGCCGGGGGCTCCGGCGGCGTGGCCTGCGTCGTCTCCGCGACGGCGAACAGATTCAAAACCAGCATACATACGCACAGACAAAGCGCGATTCCTTTTTTCAGCTTCATGATTTTTTCCTCCCTGTTACTATATATTTGCCCCATGTTCGTGGCAGCCAGCCACAGGCGAGGGACA
>CAVERI010000100.1:0-9063 GCA_963618055.1 bacterium
TGACCATTTTCAGCAATACCAGCAGCCAATAGTAGCACGGTATATGATGGATTTGAAATCTCTCCTTTATCTTGAAATTTGATTTCCGTGTCAAGTTCCCATGATAAACTGTTGACATTACGGTCTGTATATGGTATAATTATACTTGATAAATGGAGAGAATTGACAGAATGCGATAATTAAGATGACAGAAGGTGAGCGGATGGAGTGGGAAACGTTTGTGACGCACAGGCGGGAGGACGGGAGTTTTCAGGCGCTGAAGGAGCATCTGGAGAGCGTTGCTTCGCGTGCGGAGGCGTTTGGCCGGGACATCGGCTCGCCGCGGGAAGGGGCTCGGGCTGGGCTTCTTCACGACATTGGCAAGTACAGCGAGGAAGGACAGCGGCGGCAGCGCGATCCAGAGCATGTCGGCAAGGTGGATCATTCCACGGCGGGCATGCAGGAGGCGCTTCGGCTTGGGGACGTTCCGGCGGCGTTTGCCATTGCGGGGCATCACGGAGGGCTTCCGGATTTTGACGAGAATCTGTTGAGACGCGCCCGGAAGACGCTGGATGGCGCGAAGGATCCGTCGGCATGGAGACGCGAGGTGGAGATAGAAGGCCGCACGGATCTTCCGGATTGGATAACGAGCTGCCCGGAATCCATTGAAGCGGCCATGTATATCCGGATGCTGTTTTCCTGTCTGGTGGATGCGGATTATCTGGATACGGAGACGGCGCTGCAGGGCGAGCAGCCGCGCGGAAAGTTTGCGTCCTTGGAGGAACTGCTTAACAGGCTGAAGACGCATGTTGAACCGTGGCTGGAAGCGCCGCGCGACGAGTTGTGCCGCCGCAGAAACGAAATTCTGACGGATTGCCTGCGGGGCGGCGAGAAGCCGAAGGGGCTTTACACGCTGACCGTGCCGACGGGCGGCGGAAAAACGGTGGCTTCCTTGGCCTTCGCGCTCAGTCATGCGAGAGAGCATGGTCTGAAGCGCGTAATTTACGTCATTCCCTATACGAGTATTATTGAACAGACAGCGGACACATTTTCAAAATTTCTGGGCGCGGAGAACGTGCTTGAGCATCACAGTCAGGTAGAGCCCGACGAAGAGGATGCGGAGGATTCCGCGGCGCTGCGCCGCCGTCTTGCCTGTGAAAACTGGGATGCGCCGGTGATTGTGACGACGGCCGTGCAGTTTTTTGAGTCGCTGTACGCGGCGAAAACCTCGCGCTGCCGCAAACTGCACAACCTTGCGCGGAGCGTGATCATCTTCGACGAATCGCAGACGCTGCCGGTCACGCTTTTAAGGCCGTGCGTATCCGCGATTGCGGAGCTTGTGCGGCGCTACGGCGCGACGGCGGTGCTGTGCACGGCGACGCAGCCGGCGCTTGGAAAGCTGTTTCATGAATTTGCGCCGGAATTATCCATTCGGGAGCTTGCGCCGAACCCGGACGGGCTGTTTGATTTCTTCCGAAGGGTACATTTTGTCCGCGAGGGGTTTTTAACGGATGAAATGGTTTCGCAAAGGCTTTCGGAGGAAGAGCAGGTACTGTGCGTGGTCAATTCGCGCAGGCGGGCGCGGGAGATTTTTCAGATGCTGCCGGAAGAAGGCCGGTTTCACCTGTCTACGCTGATGACGGCCGTGGATCGTTCGCGCACGCTGGACGAGATTCGCGTTCGCCTGAAGAAGGGACTTCGCTGCCGCGTGGTGTCTACCAGCCTTGTGGAGGCGGGCGTGGACGTGGATCTTCCTGCCGTGTGGCGGGAAATGTCGGGGCTGGACAGCATTTTGCAGGCAGCGGGGCGCTGTAACCGCGAGGGCGGCAGGCAGGCGGAGGAAAGCGCTGTTCACATCTTCGAGGGAGAAGGCCGTGTCAGCGCGGCGCTGCGGCTGCGCATGGTTCCCGCGGCGGAGGTTCTGGAGGAATTTGAGGACATCAATACCCGATCGGCGATTGAGCGCTATTTTGAAAAGCTCCTGTGGGTGCACGGCGGGGAAGGGCTGGATCAGCCGCGCATATTGGATTCGGAGAAGCATTTGCTGTTTCAAAAGGTCGCGGAGGATTTTCGCATGATTGACGACAAAGGGTCTCGCATCGTGTACATTCCCACGCCGGACAACGCGGAGGATTTACGCCTTCTGCGGCTGGGCTTCTTTACGCGGGAGCGGATGCGGCGGCTTGGGCGAGCGGCGGTGAGTCTGCCGCTTTACGAGTATCAGGCGCTGGCGGACGCGTGCGCGGTGGAGGATCACGGCGCGGACGGTTTTGGCATCCTGCTGAATGCGGACGCGTACAGCCCGATGTGCGGACTGGATGTGCGCTGTGAGGGCGGCTCGGCGCAATTTGTTTAGAGAAGGAGGCGGGGGCGCATGTCGATTCTGATGGAGGTGTGGGGGCCGATGGCCTGCTTCACGCGCCCGGAGATGAAAACGGAGCGCGTGAGCTACGACGTTCCCACGCCAAGCGCGGTTCGAGGTATGATTGAAAGCGTGTATTTTCATCCCGGGCTTCGGTGGATTCCCGACCGAATCTGGGTATTGAATCGCGTTCAGTTCATGAACATACGCCGCAACGAAGTGAAGTCAAAGGTGCTTGCGTCGGCCGTGATGCAGGAAGCCAACGGCGGCAGGACAGGCGCGATTTTTACGTCGGAGGACATTCAGCAGCGCGCGGCCATGCTTCTGAAGGACGTGCATTATGTCTTCGAAGCGCATTTCGAGATGACGGAGAAGGCGAATCCGTCGGACAATCCCGGAAAATTTCAGGATATTGTGAAGCGCAGGCTGCGCAAAGGCGCGTGCTATTCCACGCCGTATCTCGGCTGCCGGGAGTGCACGGCGCATTTTCGGCTGTGGGAGGGCGGCGAGATTCCGTCGATCGACGAAACGCGGGATCTGGGCTACATGCTCTATGACATGGACTACAGCGACCCGGCCAACATTCAGCCGATGTTCTTCCGCGCGAAAATGGAGCATGGAGTGATCGACCTTCGGAACTGCGAGGTGGTTCGATGATTCTTCAGGCGCTGGTGCGCGCGTATGAGGCCTTGGCCGCGGACGGCAGGCTGGACAAGCCCGGCTGGCTGGAGACGAAGGTGTCGTGGAGTCTCGAGCTGGATGAGGACGGGCGGCTGAAGCGGATTTATCCGGTGGGACAGCCGGACGAAAAGGGAAAGCGCACGGTTCGCGCCATGAAGCTGCCGGAGATGGTCAAGCGCTCCAGCGGCGTGGCGGCGAACTTTCTGTGCGACAACGCCATGTACATGCTGGGCGTGGACAGCAAGGGAAAGAAAACGCGCGCGCTGGAATGCTATTCCGCCTGCGCGGATCTGCATTGTCGGCTGCTGGATGGCGTGGATTCGACGATGGCGCGGGCAATCTGCCGATTCTTTCAAAAGTGGGACGCAGAAAACGCGGAAGCGCATCCGCTGCTCGCGCCCATACTGGACGAGCTGAAGGGCGGCGGCAACCTTGTGTTCAGCATGCGGGAGGTGTTCGCGCAGGATGTGCCGGAGATTCGTGCCGCGTGGGACAAGGCCTACGGCGACCGGGCGGACGCGCCGCACGGGAGATGTCTGGTGACAGGCGAGGCCGGGCCAATCGCGAAGCTGCACCCGAGCATCAAGGGCGTGGCGGGCGCACAGGCAACGGGCGCGTCGCTGGTGTCGTTCAATGGAGCGGCGTATGAGTCCTATGGGCGCGCGGACGATCAGGGGCTGAACGCGCCGGTCGGCGAGCGGGCGACGTTCGCGTATGGCGCGGCGCTGAATTACATGCTGCGTGAGCCGGAGTATCACGCGCGCCTTGGCGGCACGACCGTCGTCTACTGGGCGGAGAGCGCGCAGCGGCCATACAGCGTGCTGTTCGCGAAGCTGATGGGCAAGGCGGATGACGGCGTGGATCAGACGCTTTTAAAAAGTGTCGTTCGCGACCTGCGCAGAGGTCAAACGGCCATGCTGGACGGCGTGCCGCTGCAGCCGGATAATCCGTTCTATTTTCTGGGGCTTGCGCCGAACGCGTCGCGGCTGTCGGTACGCTTCTTTTTGCAAAACAGCGTCCGCGCGTTCGCGGAGAATCTGCATGAACACCAGAAGCGAATGGAAATCGCGCGGCCATCGTTTGACCCGCGGGAGGAGCTTTCCATCTGGGCGATGCTGAACGAGACGGCCAATCCCAAGAGCACGGACAAGAAGCCGCCGGACGAGCTGGTGGGCGAGGTGATGCGCGCCATATTGATGAACGCGGCCTATCCCGCGTCGCTGTTTGCGCAGGTGGAGGTGCGAATTCGCGCCGAGCGGGACATAAACCGCGGCAAGGCGGCGATTCTCAAGGCGTATTTGGATAAAAACGTGGTGCGCGATCAGGAAGGGCATCCGATGAGGGAGGTATTGACGGTGAAACTGAACGAAGAGACAAGCTACGCGCCGTATGTGCTGGGGCGGCTGTTCGCGGTGCTGGAAAGCCTTCAGCAGAGCGCGAACCCCAATATCAACGCGACGATTCGAGACCGATATTTCAATTCTGCGTGTGCGACGCCCGCGCAGGTATTTCCCACGCTGATCAAGCTGGCGCAGAATCATCTGAACAAGCTGGATGACGGGCTGGGCGTTTATTACGATAAGCGAATGGCCGACCTGTGCGGTCGGCTGACGGAATCGCTGCCAAAGCATCTGACGCTGGAGGAGCAGGGCGTTTTCCAGCTGGGCTATTATCATCAGAGACAGGCATCGTTCACCAAGAAGGAGGAAAAGGAAAATGGCTGACTGCATTCAGAATCGATATGACTTCGTGGTGCTGTTCGACGTGGAAAATGGAAATCCCAACGGCGATCCGGACGCGGGCAACATGCCGCGCGTAGATCCTGAGACGAACTGCGGGCTGGTGACGGACGTATGCCTGAAGCGCAAGATTCGCAATTACGTGGAGACGGTGAAGGAGGGCGACCTGCGCTACGGCATTTACATCAAGGAAAACGAGCCGCTGAATCGCAGCGACCGCAAGGCGCTGGCGGAAAGCGGATACCCGGACATCAAGGAAAGCGAACTGAAAAATCTGAAGAAGTCGGACAAGGACATCGACGCCAAGCTGCTGGCCTATATGTGCGAGCATTACTTTGACATTCGCACCTTCGGCGCGGTGATGACCACGTTTGTGAAGGCGTCCTTGAATTGCGGACAGGTGCGCGGCCCGGTGCAGCTGGGCTTCGCTAAGAGCGTGGATCCGATCATGCCGCAGGATGTCAGCATCACCCGCGTGGCGATTACCACCGAGGAGGACGCCGCCCGGAAGGGTACGGAAATGGGACGCAAGTTCATCGTGCCGTATGGGCTGTATCGCGTGGAGGGCTTCGTGTCCGCGAATCTGGCGCGCAAGACGACCGGCTTCTCGGAGGAAGACCTGAAGCTTCTGTGGCAGGCCATTCTGAACATGTTCGAAAACGACCGCAGCGCGGCGCGGGGCAAGATGGCCGTGCGCAAGCTGATCGTGTTCAAGCACGACAGCGAGCTGGGCAACGCGCCGGCGTGGAAGCTGTTTGATCTGGTGCATGTAAACCGCGCGGAGGGCGTTTCCGCGCCGCGAAGCTACGGCGACTACGTCGTCACCGTGGACGAAGCCAACCTGCCCGAGGGCGTGCGGTGCGAAGTGATGGGGTGAATGAGGAGGAGTATCTGACGCTTTCAGGCGTGCAGCACTATGCCTTCTGTCCGCGGCAGTGGGCGCTGATCTTCGTCGAGCAGCAGTGGAAGGACAACGAGCGAACCGTTGACGGCAGCCTGATGCACGCGCGTGCGCACGACGAAACGCTGATCGAACGCCGGGGCGACACGCTGACCGCGCGCGGCCTTCGCGTCGTTTCGCATGCGCTGCACGTGACCGGTGTGTGCGACGTGGTGGAGTTTCATTTAGATTCCAACGGGATTTCTCTGCCGGGACAGGATGGACGCTGGCAGCCGTATCCCGTGGAATACAAGCGCGGCGCGCCCAAATCGCACGACGCAGACGAGCTGCAGCTGTGCGGACAGGCGATGTGTCTGGAAGAAATGCTGCTGTGCGAGATTCCGGAGGGCAGTCTGTATTATGGTGAGACCCGGAGAAGACAGGTGGTTTGCTTTACGCCAGAGCTTCGCGGGCGCGTGCGCCATATGCTGGAAGCCATGCAGGACGAAATGACGCGTGGGCACACGCCGTCCGTAAAAGCGGACAAGCGCTGCACCTCCTGCTCCATGAAGGAAATCTGCCTGCCCGGCTTGCGCAAATCGCCGTCGGTAACCGCCTATTTGCAGCGGGCGGCGGAGGAGGGCGCGGAATGAGAAGACTTTTGAACACGCTGTTCGTCACCTCTGAGGACGCGTATCTGGCGCTGGAAAACGAGAACGTCGTGATCTACAAGGGCGAGGAAAAGGCGGCGCAATATCCGCTGAAGCTGTTTGAAAGCCTTCTCAGCTTTTCCTATAAGGGCGCGAGTCCGGCGCTGATGGGCGCGTGCGTGCGAAACGGCATAGGGCTGACATTCCTCACGCCCAACGGGCGAATGCTGGCGCGGGTTGTCGGCGAATCGCAGGGAAATGTGCGCCTGCGCAAGGAGCAATACCGCGTTTCAGATAACCCGGAAGCAAGCTGCCGCGCGGCGCGGAGCTTCATCTTTGGAAAGGTTTACAACAGCCGCTGGGTGCTGGAACGCACGCTGCGCGATCACGCGCTGCGGGTAAAGGCAGACGAGCTGCACGCGGCCTCCGCGCATTTGCAGGAGCAGTTGAAGCCGCTGCTCGCGGCGGAGTCGCTGGATACGCTGCGCGGCATGGAGGGCGAAGCTTCCGCCTGCTACTTCGGCGTATGGGACGAAATGATTCTGAACCAGAAGGACGATTTTCGCTTCGACGGGCGCAACCGCCGTCCACCGCTCGACCGCGTGAACGCGGCGCTGTCCATGACCTATACGCTGCTGACGCACGACTGCGCCTCCGCGCTGGAAAGCGTCGGGCTGGACGCGTATGTGGGCTTCCTGCATCGCGACCGCCCGGGACGCACGTCTCTGGCTCTTGACCTGATGGAGGAGCTGCGCGCGCCGCTGGCGGATCGGCTGGTGCTGACGCTCATCAATACGCGTGTACTTCAGAAAACGCATTTCCGCACGCAGCCCGGCGGCGCGGTGCTCCTGACGGATGCGGGACGCAAGGCGCTGCTGAACGCGTGGCAGACAAAAAAGAAGGAGGAAATCACACATCCGTATCTGAAGGAAAAAATCCCATGGGGTTTGATTCCCTACGTGCAGGCGCTGCTGCTCGCGCGCCATCTCCGCGGCGATTTGGAGGCGTACCCGCCGTTTTTGTGGAAGTGAGAGTGCAACCCTTTCCTTTGCGATTGGCCGAGAGGAGAGAAGGGAGAAACCGATGCTGATTTTGATAACCTACGATGTAAATACCGTGGACGCGGAGGGCAGACGCAGACTGCGGCAGGTAGCGAAAACCTGCATCGCCCACGGTCAGCGCGTCCAGAATTCGGTGTTCGAATGCAGCCTTGACGCGGCTCAGCTTCGCCGCCTGAAGGGCGAACTGACGGCGCTGATCGACCCGGAGAAGGACAGCCTTCGCTTCTATACGCTGGGCAATCAATACCAAACCAAGGTGCAGCATGTGGGCGCGCACCCTGCCTACCAGCCAGACGACGTGCTGATGGTCTGATCCTCGCGAACGAGCGAAAATCCCGAACCGGTGGATACGTTCCGCATCGGCGGGCTGCGCACGGCCGATCAAGCGCGTACGTATCTCCGTCCTGCGCGGGAGCGTATGCACAATCCGCGGAGTCCGACAATCGACGGCGGAAGCACGCCTTCGTTGACCGGCAGGTAAAGCCTGCTGTGTCCTGACGACCTTTGCTTCCGGCGGGAAAACCCGTCTCCGTTGATGCATAGGAAGCCGCATCTTGAAAACCCAACGGCACATAGCAGCGGAGCGTTATCGTCTGGAATGAAGACGTTCCTCCCGATGATGCAGCGCCATCTGGGCTCACGGGAAAAAGGTGTTTTTACGAACGACCATAAAAGCGGTCATCCGTAAAAGGACTCTCCCCAAAGCAAAAGCCTCCAATGCGGCCATGCCGAAAGTGCGAACCTGAAGTAGCCATAAAATACCCGAGACTTTCGCACCACATTTTGAGAACCTCCGCCTCAAAATTCGGGAACTTCGCATCCGCAAATCTCGTCTAATATAACAAAATAGTGGATGTATTCCAGAATTCCCGAAGGAAATCAAGAACCATTTGCTGTCGCCCCTCGTGAAGGGGCGTGGATTGAAACCTCCGTCGGCGAGAACCCGATAACGCGGCGATTGTCGCCCCTCGTGAAGGGGCGTGGATTGAAACTCATTGCCCTCACCAAGCAGCGCACTGCCGGGGTCGCCCCTCGCGAAGGGGCGTGGATTGAAACGGTTCGTCCAGCGTCTCAGCGTACTCCGTCTCCAGTCGCCCCTCGCGAAGGGGCGTGGATTGAAACCAGCAGACAGCTACGGAAGATGCGGCTGGAAAAAGTCGCCCCTCGCGAAGGGGCGTGGATTGAAACCGGACGTGATGTACACGCTCAAAAACGGCGAATTGTCGCCCCTCGCGAAGGGGCGTGGATTGAAACTTGCCCATTGTACCACAATCGGGGGCGGTTGTCTAGTCGCCCCTCGCGAAGGGGCGTGGATTGAAACCGCGCGGCGGTCATGGCGGCGATAAACCTTGACGGGTCGCCCCTCGCGAAGGGGCGTGGATTGAAACGCCCTTTTGGCGCTTTGTGTCTGCCGCTTTTTGCGGTCGCCCCTCGCGAAGGGGCGTGGATTGAAACCTCTGCACGCACACCAGCGCGCACACACACCGCGGTCGCCCCTCGCGAAGGGGCGTGGATTGAAACATAAGAGTATAGCAATACGTTTTTATGGAAGATAGTCGCCCCTCGCGAAGGGGCGTGGATTGAAACGCGGGCAGAAGGCCCAGATAGTAGCAGCTCTCGCCGTCGCCCCTCGCGAAGGGGCGTGGATTGAAACCATGGGCTACCTCCAATCTGCATTTAACTGCTGTTGGTCGCCCCTCGCGAAGGGGCG
>CAVERI010000101.1:0-8927 GCA_963618055.1 bacterium
TCGTAGGCCTCCCACAGCGGGCGATAGGCTTCCACGTTGCGCGCGTGCTCCTCATAGGTCTGCGCGAACACGAGCTTGCCGCTGCCGGGCTCCGCGGCGCAGAAGAACAGGTAGTTCTGCGAGAGGAACGTTTCGTCCGGATGCAGCGCGGCGGTCAGCGCGTTCTTCGAGGGATTGCAGATCGGCCCCACCGGCAGGCCGAAGACGCGGTAGGTGTTGTAGGCGGTATCCACGGAGGTATCCTTTTCCGTGAGCGCCAGCCGCTTCACGCCGGTCAGGTAGGTGGCGGTCGGGTCGCTTTGCAGCTTGATGCCGGCGGCAAGGCGGTTATAGAACACGGCGCTCACCTTTTTCATGTCGTCAAGGGTGCTCGCTTCCTTTTCGATGATGGACGCGAGGATGAAAATCTCGTCGTCGGTCAGGGTCACGCTGTCGGTGCCGTTTTTCCCGGCCTCGGTGATCATGTTGCCGTTCTCATCATAGGTCGCGTCGTTGTCAAAGAGGGTCTGGTATACGCTGTCGGTCTGCGTAAGCAGCGTGCGGATGATGGAATCCGCGTCGGCGGACAGGTACACGCGGTAGGTATCCGGCGCGAGGTAGCCCTCCAGCGGATAGGTGCGTTTGGTCAGGTCGGCCTTTTCGCCCGCGTTGATCAGCGCGATGGAGTAGGCCTGATAGTTCTGGTAGTTCTTGCAGGCGGTCAGGAAGTCGTCGCGGCTGTCGATCGCGCCCACGGTCACCAGATAGTCGGCAATGTCCTCGCACGTCCAGCCGGGAATGATGCGGATCGTGCGCTCGCTCACGCCCTTGCCGGACGAAAGCTGGGTCACCACCTCGAACAGGTTCATGTCGCGCGAAAGGTAATACACGCCGGACTGAAGCTCGTTGGTCAGCCCGTAGAACTGAATGTAGTATTTGAACAGCCGCGCCGAGCGGATGTAGCTCTGCTTTTCAAGGTTTTCGCCGATGCGGGAAACGGATTCGCCGGAGGCGATGGTAAATCCGGGCGTTTCCTTGTTGTCCGGCTCCGTGGCGGCGATGTAGCCGTTGTAGAGCTTGCTCCACGCCGTGGACGCAATGCCCACCACGATTAAAAGAGAGCAGGCAAAGATCAGCACCGGCCTTAAAAGCTGCCAGAGCCACGCGTACCAGAACATGCCGTACTCGCGGTCGCGGTATACCGTCTCGCGGGTGTAGCGCCGGGGTTCAAACAGGCGGCTGGCCTTCCTTTTGCCGCCGCGCCGGGAACGTGCTGCCATGTGTTTCCTCCGTCAGGACTGGGTGAGCGCGTCCAGATCGATGCCGGCGACCTCGCCCAGAATCTTATAGATGTCCGCAAGCAGCTTCTGAAAGCGAATCTCCGCCAGCAGGTAGTCGCGCGCGTCGTCGTTCAGCTGAAGCAGCGACACAATGCGCGTGAACTTCTGCATGTCCTCGTCCGACGGACGGCTTCCGCCCGCCGCCGCGGCCTGCATGCGAAACTGCAGGCGCTTGTATTCGTCCAGAAGCGTTTTGTTGGTGGAGTCCTCATACGCCGCCTGCTTGAGGCGGATGAACTCGCGGTATTCCTCGGTTTCCTTCAAGTGCCGCGCAAGCGCGTGCGCCTCGTCGTAAACGTTCATAATATCCCTCCTTGTAGACGCATAAATCCGCCGGATTGTTCAACCGCTCCGGCGAGGAATTTGCGGATGAAAACGGGAGAGGACGCGGGAAAGCCCGCGCCCCGTCCGCGCCCTTATACAATTATGGTGAGAATCATGGGATTTCTGCGGATTGTGTCGTAGATGTAGCGCGACAGCGCCTCGCGAATCGCGTCCTTCAGCGCGCCGGTGGAATTCACCTGATCCAGCCGCGTTTCCAGCACGCGCTGCACCGTGGCGCGCGCGCCGTCCATGATGTCCTCGTTTTCCTTCACGTACACGAACCCGCGGCTCACGATGTCCGGGCCGCTGGCGAGCGCGCCGGTTTCATGGTCAAGGCCGATCACGACGATGATCAGGCCGTCCTCGGCCAGATGCTTGCGGTCGCGCAGCACGGCCTCGCCCACGTCGCCGATGCCCAGCCCGTCGATCAGCACCGCGCCGCTGGGCACGGTCTCGGCCGCGCGCATTTCGTCGGGCGTAAGCTCGATCACCGTGCCGGTGTCGGGAATCATCACGTTCTCCGGCGGCATGCCCATGGAGATGGCGAGGTTCGCGTGGTGGTACAGGTGCCGGTATTCGCCGTGCACGGGAATGAAGAACTTCGGCTTGGTGAGCGCGTGGATGAGCTTGAGCTCCTCCTGCCGCGCGTGGCCGGACACGTGCACCTCGGCCAGCGCCTCGTAGATTACGTCCGCGCCGGTGCGCACCAGCTGATTGATTACGCGCGACACGCTCTTCTCGTTGCCGGGAATGGGCGTGGCGGAGATGATCACCATGTCCGTCGGCCGGATTTCCAGCTTCTTATGCTCGGAAAACGCCATGCGGCTCAGACCGCTCATCGGCTCGCCCTGGCTGCCGGTGGTCAGCACCACCAGCTGCTCGTCGGAATAGCGGTCGAGATCGTCCGCGCCGACCATCCAGCCGTCCGCCACGCGCAGCTCGCCCAGCTGCATGCTGATGCGCGCCACGTTGACCATGCTGCGGCCGACCAGACACAGCCTGCGCCCGCGCCGGTACGCCGCGTCGGCCACCATCTGAATGCGGTGCACGTTCGAGGCGAACATGGCGATGATGATGCGCCCGCGCGCGTGGTCGAACAGGTTGTTAAACGTCTCGCCCACCTTGCGCTCGCTCATCGTGTAGCCGGGGCGCTCCACGTTGGTGGAGTCCGCCATCAGCGCCAGCACGCCCTCGTTGCCCAGCGCGGCGAAGCGCCCTAAATCCATCAGCTGCCCGTCGATGGGCGTAAAGTCCACCTTAAAGTCGCCCGTGTGCACGACCACGCCCACAGGCGTGTGAATCGCCAGCGCGCAGGCTCCGGCAATGGAATGGCTCACCTTGAGAAATTCCACGCGGAACACGCCCAGCGTCACGGTGTCGTGCGGCGCGATTACGTTCATTTCCACGCTGCCCAGCAGCTTGTGCTCCTTGAGCTTGCCCTCAATCAGCGCCGCGGTCAGCCGCGTGGCGTACACCGGGGCGGGTACCTCGCGCAGCACGTAGGGCGCGGCGCCGATGTGATCCTCGTGCCCGTGCGTAATCAGATAGCCGCGCACGCGGCTGCGGTTCATGGTAAGGTAGGAAATGTCGGGAATCACAAGGTCAACGCCCGGCATGTCCTCGCGGGGAAAGATGGAGCCCACGTCCACGACGATGATGTCGTCTCCGTATTCAAACGCGGTCATGTTCTTGCCGATTTCGCCCAGCCCGCCCAGCGGGATGATGCGAAGCCGGTTTTTCGCGCCCGCGCGCTCCTTCTGTGATCGGCGTGAAGCCGAAATGTCTGTCTTTTTGGCCATATAGCCCTCCTTTTCAAAATAAAGTATAATTTTTTCTATGCTTTCAACGCGCTGTGGCTGCGCCCGCGCGTCATGTTCGCAGGTTGGCTTTCCCCTCAAAAAAGCGAGGGGCGCGGGAAGCCCGCTCTTCCCGCTTCGGACGCCCGCGTCGGGGTATCCGGAAAAGCCCGGAAAGCCGTCCGCCGGAAAAAAAGCGGAGCCCCCGGGAGAAACTGCGCTGCACGGAAGTCGAAGGCCGCCCGGCTTCCGATGCTCTCTGCTTTCAGTATATCATTGCAAACGCCCTGTCAACCACCGCGGCACGCAATGAAATGGTTATTTTTCATGGGAAACGCGTCTGTTTTGAAAAAACCGTGTAACCAGCGCGGCGCATTCGTCCGCCAGCAGCCCCCCGTCGGCGGGGCAGTATGTGGGAAAAGCGGGGTCCTCGGTCAGCCGGTACACGCTGCCGCAGCAGCCGTACTGCGCGTCCTTCGCGCCGTACACCACGCGAGCGAGCCCGCTCATTTCCGCCGCGCCCGCGCACATCGGGCACGGCTCCAGCGTCACATAAAGCGTCAGTCCCTGAAGCCGCCAGCGCCCCAGCCGGGCGGCGGCCTTTCGCAGGGCGAGAATTTCCGCGTGGGCGCAGGGATCCGCGTCCCCCTCGCGGCGGTTATGCGCGCGGGCAAGCACGCGCTCGCCGTCCGCGACGACCGCGCCCACCGGAATCTCTCCTTCTGCAAATGCGATTCGCGCTTCCTCAAGCGCGAATCGCATCATTTGAATATCCGTTTCGGAAAACATTACAGGTTGAAGCCGTTCTTCTTCAGGAACTCGCAGGAGCACTTCATCTGACCCAGCGGGTCTTCCATCATGGCAGCGTTGTCCTGCTCGACCTCGGCGTAGAGCACGCCGGTCTCCTCGCAGGCCTTCTTCAGCGCGTCCCAATTCAGGTTGCCGCTGCCCACGGGAACCATCACCTGAACCGGATTGAAGTTGGTGCTGCCCATCATATCCTTGAAGTGCGCGACTTCCATGCGGCCGTTTACCTTGTAGAACCACTCCACGGGGCTGCAGCCGCCGGCCTGTACCCAGTAGGAATCCAGCTCGAACTGGGTGTGGGGGCCAAAGTTGTCGAACAGGATGTCCATGCCGCGCACGCCGTCATGACGGCAGAACTCGAAGGCGTGATTGTGATAGACGAACGTCAGGCCGTTGTCGTGCAGCTTCTCGGCGATTTCGTTGGCGTGCTTCGCGAAGCGGACAAAGCCCTCGGCGCTCTCGCGGTACTCCGCCGGCATTCCGCCCAGCCCCGCGTACCTGCAGTTCCACTTGTGGTGACGGGCGATCAGCGCGTCGATGCCCTCTTCAAAGTCCTGCATGGAGTTGTGGGTAACCACGGCCTGCATGCCGGTCTCCGCGAGGATGTCCGCCACGACCTCGTCCGGGATGTCGCGGCTCTGGCCGGACAGCTGGCAGGTGTTGTAGCCCATCGCCTTCAGGCTGGTAAGGGTTTTTTTCAGATCCTCGGCGTTCTGCGCGAGGTTGCGGACGGAATAAAGCTGCGCACCGACGATAAAGTTTTTCATCTTTGAAAGACCTCCCACGTATATTCTGGATGAACCCATTATACCGCAAACCGCGCCCCGGCGCAACCGGGCAGCGGACGCGATTTTGAATTTTGTTGGGCGGGAGGTGAAAATCGAGTGATTCGAACCCGCGTTCCCCGCGGGCGCGCGCACGCGCTCACGGTGCTCGCCGCCTTTCTGATCACCCTTTTCGTGATGCTCGGCATGCTGGTTTCCGTGTGCCGCGCGAAGGCGCGCGAGGCCGAGCTGGAGGAAGCGGCGCGCGTGACCGTCCGGCTCACGCGGAGCCTGACCCTTTCGGGCGGCGAAGCCCATCTGGTCTATACCGGCGCGTATGCGGCGATGGCCGACGCGCGGCTGGGCGCGTCCCGCTGCGCCAACCGCGGCGCGGCGGGGTATCTCTATGAATCCGACGGCGCGGTGCTGGCCGTGGGCAGCGCGTATGCCGACGTGTCCGACGCGCGCGCGGCGGCGGCGCGGCTGCGGGAGCAGGGCATCGACGCGGGCGTGGTCTCCGCGCGCTTTTCCGGACTCTCGGTGACCATGACGGCCACGGACGCGCAGATCGACGCGTTCGAGTGCGGCTATCGGGCGCTGACCGCCTGCGAAGACGCATTGACCGACCTCGCCGAGCGGCTGGACGCGGACGCGCTCACGCCCGCGAACGCGAAAAACGAATGCGCGCTGGCGGCCTATGAACTGAAAACGGCGCGGGACGACCTGACCAAGGCCGTCGGCGACCACGGCGAACGCCTGACCCGCGCCCTGTCCGACCGATTGGACGCGGCGCGCAAAACCGTGTCCGCGCTGACCGGCGGCCCCGCCGACGCGCGCTACCTCGCGTCCGCCGTCCGCACCGCCCGGCTCGAACTGTTCTTCGCCCGCGAAGCGTTTCTTTCGAATTTCTCAGGCGGCTGAGTGTGTACGCGGGATGCGCTTGCGTTTCGGCGCGTCTCGTGTATAATAAAACGTGCAGTATTACATCGGAGGAAAACGCAATGAGAGACGCGGAGAAAACCATCGGGAATCTGGCTGACAAGGCGAACCTTACCATCATCAGCTATATCGACGCGGAGGGCTTCCCCGCCAGCCGCGCCATGCTCGCGCCGCGGGAGCGGGAGGGCATTCGCACGTTCTGGTTTTCGACGAACACCTCCTCCAACAAGGTGAAAGCCTTTCGGGCGAACCCGCGGGCGAGCGTCTATTTTGTCGATAAGCGGTTCTTCCGAGGGGGTTGCCTGTCCGGCACGATGGAGGTGCTGGAAACCGCCGAAGCGAAGGAGCGGATTTGGAGAGCCGGAGACGAGATGTATTATCACGAGGGCGTGACAGACCCGGACTATTGCGTCCTGCGCTTTACCGCCGTCAGGGGAAGGTACTACAGCAATTTCAAGTCGGAAGATTTTGACATAACGTGATTGCGCGGCGGAGTCGATCGAAGGAAAGATCGGCTCCGCCGCTTTCCTTATATAAAAGAAGAGAACGTCTCCCTCGCACCCGCCGCGCCCCGCGGGCATAGAATGGGTGGAAACGAGAGGGAGGGATTTGATGACGTGGGCTATCGCGGAAACGGACGCGCGGTTTCCGTATCTGGGGAAGATGCTGGCGGAGGCGGGCTGCGCCGTCACGAAGGCAGGGGAGGACGCGCCGTCGGACGGCCTGATCGCCCGGTATCCGTTCTCGCCGGAGGCGGAGAAAGCGCTTCAGGCGCTGAAGCCGGGCGCGCCGCTTCTGCTGCTGGCGGGCGTGCGTCCGCCGGAGACGCTTTTGAACCTGTACGACGTGCGCCTGCTGCTGGACGATCCGGTCTTCGTGCATGAAAACGCGGTGCTGACCGCCGAGGGCGCGCTGTGCGCCGCGATGCGCGACACGCCGTTCGCGCTGGCCGAAGCGCACGTGATGGTGGTCGGCTACGGGCGCATCGGCCGCGCGCTGACGGAACGGCTGGTGGGGCTGAACGCCGACGTGACGGTCGCGTCCCGCCGCGAGGAGGGTCGTTTGCAGGCAATGGCGCGCGGCGCAAGGGCGGCCTCGCCGGACGGCATGCGCGCGCTGCTTTCCGAAATGCGCGTGATCTTCGTCACGTCGCCCGACCGCATGCTGGGCGTGGAGGAGCTGAGCCGCGTGTCCCGAAGCGCCGTGGTGATCGACCTGTCCGGCGCGCCCTATGGACTGGATCTGGACGCGGCGAAGCGGCTTGGCCTGAACGCGCGCCGAGAAAGCGCGCTGCCCGGCCGGTACGCGCCCGAAAGCGCGGCGCGCTGCCTGTATCGCGCGGTCGTGCGCGCATGGAACGGAGGGGATGAGGCATGAGGGGCGTTCGCATCGGCTGCGCCATGACCGGGTCGTTCTGCACGTTCGAAAAAGCGTTCGAGGCGTGGCGCGCGCTGCGCGAAGCGGGCGCGGAGCTGATTCCGATCATGTCCGAAAGCGCGTACACGCGGAACACGCGCTTTTATTCCGCGGAGGATTCCCGCCGCATCTTCCGCGAAATCGCCGGGCGCGAAATTCTGACCGGCATCGAGCAGGTGGAGCCGTTCGGGCCGAGGAAGCTGGTCGATATGACGATCGTTTCGCCGTGCACGGGCAACACGCTTTCGAAAATCGCCAACGGAATCGTGGATACGCCGGTGGCGATGGCGGTGAAATCCACGCTGCGCAACCATCGCCCGGTGCTGCTGGCTGTCTCCACCAACGACGGGCTGGGCGTCGGCGCGAGGAACCTCGGCGCGCTGATGGCCATGCGCGGGCTGTATTTCGTGCCCTTCGGGCAGGACGATCCCATTCAGAAGCCGCAGAGCCTTGTGGCGCACTTCGACCGCCTTGTCGACGCGGCGCGCGCCGCGCTGAACGGGGAACAGCTTCAGCCGCTGCTCGTTTGAGGATTGACGAAACGCCCCCGTGTACGCTATAATAGCGTCACAGGGGGTGTTGTTCTCGTGCTGAAAAGGTTAATCGCGGTGTTCCTGTGTCTCATGCTGCTGTGTGCGCCGGCGTATGCGGATGCGCTGGTGCAGAAATGGCCGCAGACGGGCGAGCCGTTCGGTGAGGACGTGGAAACGATGCGCGTGATCGTGCTGGGCATCGGAGCGAAGGACAGCTTCCTCATTCAGTGCGGCGGCGAAAGCATGCTCATCGACAGCGGAACCTATTCCGCGGGCGAAAAGGTATACGAGCGCCTTGCCGCGCTGGGCGTGGATCATCTGAATTACGCCGTGAACACGCATCCGCACGACGACCACATCGACGGCTTCCTGTATCTGTACGAAAAGGGAATCAAGATCGATAAATTCTACACCGCCTTCCCGCTGGACTACGACGAGCGGCAGATCAAGGTGCTGAAGACCGTCCGCGCGCACGGCACGGAAATCGTTTCCATAGAGAAGGACACCGACCTGTCCTTCGGCGGAAACCGCATTACGTGGTTCCAGTACGGAAGCACAAATACCAACGACCATTCGCTGATCACCCGCGTGGCGTTCGGCGACCGCGCGATCATCATGCTTTCCGACATTGGCCGCGGCGTGCACGAATGGCTGGCCAAGGAGCACGCGTCCGAAATCGGCGCGGAAATCGTGAAGCTGCCGCATCACGGCATCTACGCGCCCAAGAAGGTCATGATTCAGGCGATCAACCCCGAGCTGTGCATCGTCACAAACGGCAGCAACAAGGATTCGGAGAAAACCGTCAAGTACGTGAAAAGCTGGAAGCTGCCCATCCTCTTCACCACCCGCGGCGACATTGAGATGGTGACCGACGGCCAGATGTGGTACGCAAGGCAATACGACCTCGTAAAAACGGCCGGTGTTAAGAAATGAGTTTTTCAAAAAAACCCATTGACAAACGACCCAAACAGTGGTAATATATACAAGCTGTCCGCGAGAAACGCGGTCAGCGCGATCCTTGAAAACGAT
>CAVERI010000102.1:0-8676 GCA_963618055.1 bacterium
CTTTCGTTCTTCGGGGTATCTCCCCGGTACGGTTGGAAGTATAACCGGCGAAGTTTGAAACAGGTTTAAAACGCGAAAACTTTTTTTCGGCAAACGAAATTTTTTTCGCGGCGACTATCCCGGCAGGGTGACGGTGAAGGTTGTGCCGTCCTTTTCGGTGCTTTTCACGGCGATTGTGCCGCGGTGCAGGCGAACGATGGTCTGGGCAATGGACAGGCCAAGGCCGCAGCCGTCGCCGTCGGCGCGCACGGCGCTGCCGCGGAAGAAGCGGTCGAACACGCGTGGCTGCTCGTCCGGCGGAATCGCGGGGCCGAAATTATGCACGCCGAACACGCGCTTCGCGCCGCTTTCGCGCAGGAAAAGCGTGATTTCGCTGCCCGCGTCGGCGTATTTGAGCGCGTTGCTCAAAAGAATCGCCGCCAGCTGGCCGATCATCTCCTCGTCGCCGCGAAGGGAAACGCCGGCCGGCACGTCCGTATTCAGGGTTTTGCCTGCCTCGAACACCGTGCTTTCAAAGGGAAGCGCCACGCCGAGCAGCGTCCGGCCGAGGTCAAAGGTTTGAAAGCGCGCCCGCGCCGCGCCGTCGTCCATGCGCGCCAGCGCAAGCAGGTTGCGAATCAGCGCGTCGGCGCGGCCGATTTCCGCGCGGATATAGGAAAGGCTCTCGCTTTCGCCCACCTCCGCGGCAAGCACGTCCGCGTTGGCGGCGATTACGGCCAAGGGCGTTTTCAGCTCGTGGCTCGCGTCCCACACGAAGCGCTTCTGCTTTTCGAAGGCCTCACGAACCGGGCGAAGCATGCGCCGAATCAGCAGCACCGCGCCCAGCGAAAGCGCGGCGAACACCAGCGCGGCGATAATGGAGGTGGAAATCAAGAGCCGCCGCGCGGCGGCCAGCTCGCTGCGCGCGTCGATTACCGCGAGCATCGCGCCGTAGGGACGCTCGGACAGCGCGAAATACTGGCTGCCGATGCGTCCGCGCGCCTTGCCCGTCTTCTGCGCAAGCGCCGCGATTTCGGCGATCTGCGCGTCGGAATACAGCTCGGCGCGGTCGCTCACCCAGTCGGTCACCGCGCCGTCCTCGTCCAGCCACACGGTGTAGGAGTTGGACAGGCTGGCCAAAGGCGTGTTTCGCGGCTGGCCGGGGTCGCGGCGCTCCTCGCCCTCCGGAACGGGCGGCGGCGTTTCACCGTCCGCCGTCTGCGCGTCGAGGCCGTCCGGCCGCTGGCCGTCGTTTTCCAAAATGGATTCCAGCGAGGCGTATGCCTGCCGGCGGATGCCCGCGCGGTACGTTTCGTTGACGGACAGCATCAGCCCCGCCGAAATCAGAACCAGAATGCCGATCACCAGCCATGTGAGCCTTCGTCTCAGCGTTTCGAGCATGCGTCCTCCTCCAATGCGTAGCCCACGCCGCGCGTGGCGCGAATTTCCACGGTCGAGCCGACAAATTGCAGCTTGCGGCGCACGAAGGACAGGTAGACCGCCAGATTGTTGTACTCCGCGTCGTTGTCAAAGCCCCACACGCGCTCCACAATCGTCTCGCGCGGCAGCACCTGCCGCGGATTGCGCAGAAACAGCTCTAAAAGCTGGTATTCCTTCGCGCCCAGCTTCACGCTCTGCCCCGTGCGCGTACACAGCAGGGACACGCTTTCCTGCTGAAGCTCAATGTCTCCAAAGCACAGGCGCATCAGCGGCTTGTCGCTTTTGCGGCGCGTGATGGCGCGCAGGCAGGCGACCAGCTCCGGCGTCTGGAACGGCTTGGCCAGATAGTAGTCCGCGCCGCCCTCCAGCCCGCGCACGCGGTCGTCCACGTCGCCGCGGGCGGTCAGAATCAGAACCGGCGTGGAAACGCCCGCGGCGCGCAGGCGGCTGAGCGCCGTGAAGCCGTCCATGCCGGGCAGCATCACGTCGAGGATGACCGCGTCGTACTCGCCGGTCTTCGCCGCGTCCAGCCCGTCCGGCCCGTTGTAAACGGGATCGACGGTGAACGCTTCCCGCGCAAGCGACGCGCAGATGGCTCTTGAAAGCGGCCGTTCGTCCTCCACCAGCAGGATTCTCATGTCGCGTCCTCCCTCCCGAAAATGGGGAACGCCGCGCGGAAGCGCTCCGTCGCGGCGTTCGATTTCAAAAGTGTCAGCCGATTTCGGCGCCGGGCTTGAACTCGCCGCCGTCCACGGTCAGAAGCTTCAGGTTGCCCTCGTCGTCGGACGCGCACAGCAGCATGCCCTCGGACACAATGCCGCGCATCTTGCGCGGGGGCAGGTTCTTCACCAGCACCACCGTGCGGCCGGGCATATCCTCGGGATTGTACCACTTCGCGATGCCGGAAAGCACCGTGCGGGTTTCGCCGCCGCCGATGTCCAGCGTGGACTTGAGCAGCTTGTCGCTCTTTTCCACCTTCTCGCAGGCGAGAATCTTCGCCGCGATCAGCTTGGTTTTGAAAAATTCGTCGACGGTCACATAGCCGTCGTCCGCCTTGGGCGCTTCGGGCTTTTTCTCCTCGGCCTTCTTCGCCTCCGGCTTCTTTTCCTCGGCCTTCGGCGCGTTCGCCTGCTTCTCGGCGGCGAGGGATTCCAGCTCCTTCTTCACGTCCACGCGCGGGAACAGCGCCTCGCCCTTGGTCACGGCCGTGCCGGCGGGCAGCGCGCCGAACTTCTGAACGGATTCCCACGTCTTCAGCGCGTCGTCCTGCACGCCCAGCTGCGCGTAGATGCGCGCGGGGGTGTCCGGCATCACGGGCGCGAGCTGCACGGCCACGCCGCGCACGGATTCGGCCAGCACGTACATGACCGTCTGAAGCCTCGGCCTGCCCTCCTCCGTTTTGCCCAGCACCCACGGCTGCGTGAGGTCGATATAGCGGTTCAGTTCGCCGATCAGCTTCCAGATTTCCGTGAGCGCCAGCGAGAACTGAAGCGCGTTCATCTGCTTCTCCACCTGCGCCGGGAGCGCCTCGAACATCTCAATGATGTGCCTGTCCACGTCCTCATACGCGCCGGGCTGGGGCACGCGGCCGCCGAAATACTTCTCAATCATCGCAACCGTGCGCGATACGAGATTTCCCAGATCGTTGCACAGGTCGCTGTTCATGCGGTTCAGAAGCGCCTCGTTGGTGTAGTTGCCGTCCGCGCCGAAGGGCATTTCGCGCATCAGATAATAGCGCAGAACGTCGGTTCCGTAGCGTCCCACGATGGGCGCGGGATATTCCACATTGCCCTTGGACTTGCTCATCTTGTCGCCGCCGAACAGCAGCCAGCCGTGGCCGAACACCTGCTTGGGCAGCGGCAGACCCAGCGCGTGCAGCATGATGGGCCAGTAGATGGTGTGGAAGCGCACGATTTCCTTGCCCACCAGATGAATATCCGCGGGCCAGTACTTCTTAAACAGGCTGTCGTCGTCCGACAGATAGCCCAGCGCGGAGATATAGTTGCTCAGCGCGTCGATCCACACGTACACCACGTGGCCGGGATCGAAGTCCACCGGCACGCCCCACTTGAAGCTGGTGCGGCTGACGCACAGATCCTGAAGGCCGGGGCGCAGGAAGTTGTTGAGCATCTCGTTGGCGCGCGACGGCGGCTGAATGAAGTCCGGATGGGTCTCGATGTAGTCGATGATCCAGTCCTGATACCTGCTCATCTTAAAGAAATAGCATTCCTCGCGGGACAGCTCCACGGGGCGGCCGCAGTCCGGGCATACCTTCTGGCCGTCCTTCTCCTTGAGCTGCGTCACCGTCCAGAAGCTCTCGCACGGCGTGCAATAGTAGCCCTCGTATGCGCCCTTGTAGATGTCGCCCTGATCGTAGAACTTTTTGAAGATCTTCTGAACGACCTTCTCGTGCCTTTCGTCGGTGGTGCGGATGAAGTCGTCGTACTGGATGTTCATCAGCTTCCACAGATCCTTGGTCTCGGCGACGATCTTGTCCACAAACTGCTTCGGCGTTACGCCCGCTTCCTCGGCCTTGCGCTCGATTTTCTGGCCGTGCTCGTCGGTTCCGGTGAGGAAATAGGTGTCATAGCCGGTCATCTTCTTAAACCGGGTCATGCTGTCCGCCGCCACGGTCGTGTAGGTGTGACCGATGGTCATGTTGCCGGACGGATAATAGATCGGCGTCGTGATATAAAATTTCGGTTTCTCCATGAATGCCTCGCTCCCTTTCATGTAAAAACGCCCCTCGCCAAACGCGAGGGACGTAGATGCTACGCGGTACCACCCTGCTTTACCCGCCTTTGCGGGCCTTTGCGCCGACAACCATCGGCCGCGCCTGTAACGGGACGACCCGCCGCGCGCTCACCGACGCTCGCGCACAGAGCCTCCGAAGCCATCTTCCCGCGCGCCGCGCCGCCGGCTTCCACCTGCCCCGGCTCTCTGAAAACGCAGCCTTCGCGGTACTCTCTCCGTCCTTGCCTTTTATGCCATTATAATGCCCAAAAGCCCGATATGTCAACCCTAATTCCCAAATTTTCGCAGAAATCGTGGAAAATACGAATCCAGCGGAGCATAAGAAGCCGCAATTTCCCGATGCGCCACCTGAAATCAGATTTCCGTATCGCTTTGCTCCCTCGCGGCTTCGTTCCATGACGCGTTGCCCGGCTCCGAGAAGGACGCATAGCTCTGCTGCTCGAAACGGCGATTTCGATCATAGGCGCTTATCGCATAATCAACCATATTTGCGAGGTGTGAGGTGATGGTATGAAGCGGGAAATTCTAATCAGCCGCAAAAGGGGCGAGGATGGACATAAGGTGGTCTCCGTTCGCATGCGCGAGGAAACTCTGGCCAAGCTGGACGAGCTTTCCGCGCAGACCAATCGCTCCCGAAACGAACTGATCAACCTTCTGCTGGAAGAGGCCCTGAAGGACGTAACCGTCGTCGATGAAACGTAGCGCCGCCGACGCGCTCATTTCGTTCCTCCGCGCATAAAAACCGAGCCGGACAAAGGATTAACAGTCGTAAGGAACCATAAGTCTTGCGGCTGGGGCAAAAAAAACGGTGTGACCTTCATGGCCACGCCGTTTTTTTGCGAATCCCACAAGGAGAGTATAATGTTGAAAGCGAATTTCTTAACCGTCACTTGCGATTATTTTTTCAATTCCACAGGAATCCAAACCTCATAGTACCGATTCTTCTGACGGAGATCGTGGTCTGTCCAAAGGTGCAGGACTTCGATAGCGAGATCATATTTCTGCTTGTACTCAGAGGCAGGAAGCCACGAATCGAAGATCAGCTCAAACAGCTTCGGAAACTCCTCCCATGCAAGTCCGCCACATTCCGTTTTGAACGCTGCGTATGTTCCTGCAGGAAGCGTTCTTGCTTCAACTTCAAGGGTCTTTACATCAGCTTTCTCACGGGCAATCATGTACTTGCCGTCCTGCCAGATGCCATACCATACGCCATCGTAAGAAGTGCTGCCGGGCTGGTTCCAACCGCCCTCACAAAGCTGACCGGGCACGTCATCGCAATTATTCGCCCACATGGAGTGGCGCAGCTCCTCGCGGGTCTTATAACCCTGTCCCTCATACTGCCCGGATACACCGTACACGATGGTGTCTGCTAACTCAATAATTCTGAAATCCATTTCTTTTGCTCCTTTAATCATAATGTGAAAGGAAGCAGGTGAATACACCTTCAGCGAACCGCCGTCTTTACGATAAACAGACGGTGTAATGCCGTGCTGTTTTGCAAAAGCTCTTGAAAAAGCTGCGGCGCTGTCATAACCGTATTTTATGGCAATGTCGATGATCGGTGTCTTGCTATGCTGCAGATCCTGCGCCGCAAGTGTCAGCCGTCTGCGCCGTATGTACTCTGTCAGAGTCATGCCGGTCATATAGCTGAAGAAGCGGATGAAGCTGTCTGCAGTAACACAAGCGATCCCGGCAGCCGTATCAAGATCGAACTCTGCGCACAAGTTCGCCTCAATATATTCAATAGCGGAGTTCAGCTGCTTTAACATATTCATCTGTTTCACCTCCCGCATATAGTCTATCAAAAAAAGCATTTTGGATGTCTGACTTTCCCTGGGCAAGAAAGATCGACTGCCCGTTCCTTTCGGAAACGGGCGGTCATCTTCTCGTTTGTTACCTCTGCACACCTGAATCCATCGGCTGTCGGTAATAAGTTTGAATTAGTTCCTTATCACTGTTAAGCCAAACCGTTATTGGCTTTGTCCGGCTCGATCGGTCAGCCTTTCAGCGCTTCGCGGACGCGGCGCAGGCTTTCGTTCATTTTATCGGTATCCACGCTGCCGTCGGGGCGGGTGGAGGTGCTTTCGACAACGGCGGAGCCGGAGAAATTGGTTTCTCGGACGAGCTGGAAGAATTCGGCGAAGCGCACGCAGCCGTCGCCGATGTGCAGAACCGGCATGCGCCCGCCGGAGATGTGCTGCATATCGGTGTCGTTCACGTGCAGGTGCTTCACGTGCCCCTCCGCAAACAGCCAGCGGTTTTCGGGCGCGCGCAGAAGCTCGTTTTCGCCCTTCAGCTGCGCCATTTTGGTATCGTAGGTCACGGAGAGGTCGGGGCACAGCTCGCGCAGGGCGCGCAGGCGATTGAGCGCGAGGTCGTTGCTCCGCGCGACGTTTTCCACCGCCAGCGTCAGCCCCGCGTCCTTCGCCATGGCGTCCAGTGTGGGATACAGCGCCTTCGTCTCGTCAAACCGCTCGTCCTCGGGCGGGCCGCCCCAGAAGTGCAGCACCAGCAGCCTTGCGCCGATGGCCGCGGCGGTTTTGAGGTCGCGCTTCATGATGGAAAGCGCCTCGTCCCGCGCCGCCATGCCCTCGGTGGAGAGCGCCTCGCCGATTCGCTTATCCAGATGCATCGACGGAAAGCGCACGCCGGAGTCGCGCAGCTCGGCGGCGATTTCGCTTTCCTGCCCGTCCCACGATTCATACATCATAAATTCCAGCCCGTCGCAATCCAGAAGCGGCGCGATCCGGGGAATCAAATGAAAATTGCGCCCGTTGGCGCGCGTGACGAACGCGCCGGTGGACGCATACACGGGGATGGTCATGCGATTATCTTCCTCCCGTCATGCCGCGCAGAGCCAGACGCAGAATTTCGTCGGTCTTCGCGGCCTGTCCGGCCACGGCGGAAACCGCCTTCGCGGCGTCGCTTGCCGGGTATCCCAGCGCCATCAGCGCTTCAATGGCCTCCGTTTCGGCGCTGTCGGCCGCCGGACGCACGGACGCGGACGGGCCGGCGGAGGTCAGCTCCTCGTCGGTCACCTTGTCCTTTAATTCCAGAACCAGCCTTTGCGCGGTCTTTTTGCCGATGCCCGGCGCGCGCGCCAGCGCCTGCGCGTCGCCCGTGACCAGCGCCACGGACAGATCGTGCACGCTCAGCGCGGAAAGCACGCCCAGCGCCGTGCGCGGGCCGACGCCGCTCACGCCGATTAAGCGCAGAAACATGCGCTTTTCCTCGCGCGTGAGGAAGCCGAACAGCTCCATTGCGTCCTCGCGCACGCTTAAATAGGTATACAGCTTCGCGCGCTCGCCCGTTGGCGGACAGCCGGAAAGCGTGGCCGCGCTCGCCGAAATTTCATAGCCCACGCCGCCCGCGTCGATCACGACGCCGTCGGCGGTTTTTTCGGATACCGTGCCCTCGATATGCGCGTACATTCAAACGCTCCTTACTGTATCTTGTAAAGGTTTTTCATGTTGGCGCTGTTGGCGTGGGTGATGGCCACGGCCAGCGCGTCGGCGGCGTCGTCGGGCTTGGCGATTTCGGGCATGCTCAGAAGCAGCCGTACCATGTTCTGCACCTGATGCTTGTCCGCCTTGCCGTAGCCGGTAACCGCCTGCTTGATCTGCATGGGCGTGTATTCGTATAAATTCTCCGTCCGCTGCGCCGCGGCCACCAGCGCCGCGCCGCGCGCCGCCGAAACCGCCATGCCGGTGGTGACGTTTTTGGAAAAGAACAGCTCCTCAAACGCCACATCGTCCGGCGCGAACATGTCCATCAGCTGATTCACGCCGGTGAAAATCGCGCGCAGGCGCGACGGCGTGGGCGTGTGCGCGGCGGTGGTCAGCGCGCCGTACTGAATCAGCCGGTGCTTATTTCCGTCCGACTCGATCACGCCGTAGCCCATGATGGCGATGCCGGGGTCGATGCCAAGGATAATCATGTCAGCCCCCGCGCCTTTCCGAGCCCAGATAGATCGTTTCGCCGTAGCCGATCAGCGAGGACAGGTTTTCGCGAATCACGCGCGGGAACAGATCGACCTTCTTCGCCTTCTCAATCGTCATCCATTCCATGCCGGTCTGATACGCGTCGCGCTCCACGGGCTCCCTCTGCGGCACGTTCTCCAGATAGCGGCACAGGAACACGAAGTACATCTTGTGCGAGCCATAGCCCTCGCGGCCCTCGTTCACGCGTTCAAAGATGGCGCTCATGCGCATCGGCTCCACCGTAAGCCCGGTTTCCTCCATCACCTCGCGGCGCACGGCCTCGGTGAGCAGCTCGCCGTCGTGCTGCCCGCCGCCGGGCAGCGCGTAGTAAATGCCCAGCCGCGACACGCAGCGGTTCAGAAGGATTTTGTCTTCATGCACAATCAGCGCCTTCGCAGAATTGCGAATCGCCAAAGGAATCAATCCCTTTCGTCCGGGGCGCGGGATATACGCCCCCAAAATCTTTTATTGCGTCAATTATACCGCGAACGAAGGGGGTTTGTAAACCCCTCAACGGCCATTT
>CAVERI010000103.1:0-8600 GCA_963618055.1 bacterium
CTTATTTCGGTTCCCACTTGAACAGCACCACGCTGCCGATCATCAGCGCCAGCGCGATAAATTTCTGAACGCCGAAGGGCGTTTTTTCGCTCTCCATGATGCCGAAGTAATCGATCGCCGCAGCCACGAGCAGCTGAGCGATCAGGATTGTGGAAATGGCCAGCGTGGCGTTCAATTCGTGAATCGCCAGCATCACCGTGATCGTAATCACCAGCCCCACCGCGCCGCCCAGCCAGTACGGCCACGGCACGCTGGGCAGCAGCTTCAGATTGCCCTTTCCAAAGAACCACATGGCCAGCGCCGACAGCACAAACGCCGTGCCCTGCACATACGCGTTCGACTCAAGCAAGCCGATTTTTTCCGAAAGGCGCGTGTTCATCACGCCCTGCACGCTCATCGCCGCGCCCGCAAGCGCCGCCATCAGAAATCCGAGCATAAAAATCACCCCCGCATACCTTGCCCCTTCGGGCGGAAAAGTATGCGGGAGCGACGTATCTCCCCTATGCCTCCTGCATGCGCTGAAGCGCGCCTTCCAGCGCGATGCGGCCGTGAGCATAGGTCAGACCGCCCTGCAGATAGGCGATGTACGGCGGGCGAATCGGCGCGTCCGCGGACAGCTCAATCGACGCGCCGGACACGAACGTGCCCGCGGCCATGATCACCTGATCCTGATAGCCGGGCATGTCCCACGGCTCCGGAACCGCCTCCGCGTCCACCGGCGAATCCATCTGAATGGACTGGATGAAGCGAATGAGCTTGCCCGCGTCCTCGAAGCGAATCGCCTGAATGATGTCGCTGCGCGGATCGTCGTATTTCGGATGCACGGCATAGCCCAGCTTCTCGAACACGCGTGCGAACAGGCAGCTTACGCGAAGCGCCTGCCCCACGACGTGCGGCGCGAGGAAGAAGCCCTGATAGAACGGCTGGTAGCCGCCCGCGTAGGAGCCGACCTCCGCGCCGATGCCGGGCGAGGTGAGCCGGTTGGCGATTTTGTCCACGCACTCGGCGCGGCCGGCGATATAGCCGCCCGTGGGCGCAAGCCCGCCGCCGGGATTCTTGATCAGAGAACCTGCGAGTACGTCCGCCTTCGGCTCGTGCGTGCCCGTAAATTCGCCATAGCAGTTGTCCACCATCACGTTTACGCCGGGACGCGCGGCGTGAATCCGCTCGATCATGCGGTCGATCTCGTCCACGCTCAGCGACGGCCGCCAGTCGTATCCGCGCGAGCGCTGAATGAGCACCAGCTTCACGTCCGGCGTGATCGCGTTCAGTATGCCCTCTTCATCCAGCGCGCCATTCTTCAGCTCCACCTGCTTGTAGCCGATGCCGAAGTCCTTCAGAGAGCCGGAGCCCGCCTCGCCCGCGATGCCGATAACCTCCTCCATCGTGTCATACGGCTTTCCTGCGGCGGACAGCAGAGCTTCGCCCGGGCGAAGCATGCCGTACAGGCACAGCGCCAGCGCGTGCGTGCCGGAAGCGATCTGCGGACGCATCAGCGCCTTCTCCGCGCCGAACACCTCCGCAATGATTTCGGACAGCGCGTCGCGGCCAATGTCGTCATAGCCGTAGCCAGTCGTGGGCGCGAAATTGCGCGCGGATACGCGGTGCTTCTGGAACGCGCGCAGCACGCGCCGGGTATTCTCGGTTTCAATCGCGTTCAGGCGCTCGAATACGGGCGCGAGCTCTTTTTCCGTCTCGCAAAGGAGGGCTTCGTAGTTCTGCATGCCGGATTCCTCGTTTCTTTTCCTGTATTTACAGCCTTGCTTTCAGCTTCTCTTTTCTTTAATCGCGCGTAGTCTTGCCTGCGGATCTCAACCATGCCGCGCGTCAGCGATGCGCTTCCGCATGCCTACAGCGCCGCCGCGATTTCCTCCGCCAGCACCGCCGCGGTCTTTCCCGCAGGCTCCAGCCACGTCACGCGCGGATCGGCGCGAAACCATGTCAGCTGGCGCTTGGCATAGTTGCGCGTAGCCGTTTTCATGCGGGCAATCGCGTCGGACATGGCGCAGTCCCCGCGCAGACCGGCAGCGATTTCCTTGTAGCCGATGGCCTGCACCGCCGTCGGATGCGCGTCCTCGCCTTCGTCAATCAGCCGCGCCACCTCGCTTATCAGCCCGCGCGCGATCATTTCATCCACGCGGCGGTTGATGCGTTCATACAAAACCTCGCGCGGCCAGTCGAGGGCAAACAGCCTCGCGTCAAACGCGTCCGGCGTCTGCGCGTCGATTTCCTCCTGCCGCCTGCGCGTCATGCCCGTGAGCCGGTAGATTTCAATCGAGCGAATCACGCGCCGCACATCCCCCGCCGGATACCGCGCCGCCGATTCCGGGTCGACCTCCGCCAGCATCCTGTGCAGCCTTTCCTCGCCGCCGTCCTCCGCGGCAATCGCCTTCAGCTCCGCGCGCAGCGCTTCGTCCGCGCGCTCGGACAGGCGCATGCCCTTCGTAAGCGCGTTGATATACAGCCCCGTCCCGCCGCAGAGCACCGGCACCCTCCCGCGCGCTTCGATTTCCTCGATCTCCGCGGAGGCCATCTCGCGATACCTCGACGCGTTGAACCGCGCGTTCGGCGGCAGCACGCGAATCATGTGATGCGGAACGCCGCCCATCTCGCGCTCGTCCGGCGCGGCGGACAGGATGTCCATACCCCGGTATACCTGCATCGAATCGGCGGAGACCACCTCTCCGCCGATTCGCCTGCACACTTCCACCGCCACGGCCGTCTTGCCGGACGCGGTCGGGCCGCACACGCCGATCAGTCGTTTCGCCATACGCGCTCCTACTGAACGCGCTTGAACATGCGTTCGATTTCGTATTTGCTCATGGCGCGCAAAACGGGCCGCCCGTGCGGGCACGTGGGCGGCGCGCCGGAGGCTGTCATCTGCTCCAGCAGCGAGCGAATCTCCGCATCCGTCAGCCTGTCTCCCGCCTTCACGGCGTGCTTGCACGAGGCCTGAATGATGCCTGTCATGCGCTTTTCCCGCTCGGCGGTCTTCAGGTGATCCAGCTCGTCAATCAGCTCGGTAAACAGCATGCGCATGTCCGACTGCCCCATCACGAACGGCACGGCGCGCACCTGAATGTCGCTCGCGCCGAACGCGTCAATCTCGTAGCCCGCCTCGGAAAGCAGCTCCTTCGACGAAAGCAGCACGTCCGCCTCGCGGCGCGATACATGAATGATATACGGCGCCAGCAGCTGCTGCGCGGCAATGCCGTCGTCCAGCATTGCCCGGTATTTTTCGAAGTTCAGGCGCTCGTGCGCCGCGTGCTGATCGATCATCAGGAAGCTGTCGCCGTATTCCAGCAGGATGTAGGTATTGAACAGCGTGCCGATCACGCGATACTGCGCCTTGGGAACCACCGCCTCCGGCATTTCCAGCTGCTCGGCCTTTTCGGGCTTCGCGGGCGCGTCGGCGCTCTGTGCCGGCATTTCCTCCTTCGCAGGGATGTCCTTCGCCGCCGAATACGCTTCTGCTGAAGCCGTACCCGCCGGAACAGGCGGCTTCGGAACGAATCCGCCCTCGCGAACCTCGCCGACCGGCTTCGAGACGTTCGTAAACCGGCTCGCCGCCGGCGGCTGCCATTGCGGCAGGGTAACTGGCGCGGGCTTCTCCGCCTGCGCGGGGTCGATCATCCCATCGATGGCCGCCGTTACGCGCGTCACCGTCGTCTGGGGCATTTCGGGCGCGCGCGGCGCGGAAAACGAATTCATCATCGTCTCCGACGCGAACGCCTTCTGAAACAGCGACTGCGCCGTGAGCCGGAACGCCGCCTCGTCGCGGAAGCGCACCTCTAACTTGCTGGGATGCACGTTGATGTCCACGCTCTCCGGCGGCATGGTAACCGCCAGCGCGCACATCGGGTACATGCCGATGGTCACGCGCCCGCGGCACGCCTCCTCCAGCGCCTGCGAAAGCAGCGGACAGCGAATCAGCCGCCCGTTGACAAAAAAACACTGCTGCGCGCGCGTCGGCCTCGCCTCGTCGCCCACGCCAATCAATCCCTTTACCGTGAACGCGCCCTCGGACGCATTTACCTCCCGCAGCGCCTGCGCGCACTCGCGCCCGTACACGGACAGCGCCGCGTGACGCACGTCTCCATCTCCATAGGAACGACAGATCGTTCGCCCGTTCACAATCTGCCGGAACGCCACGCCGGGATTGCCCAGAATCATGCGCTGTACAAGCTCGTTAATCAACCCCTGCTCATATACCGGCTTTTTCAGAAACACCCTGCGCACGGGCAGGTTGAAAAACAGATCGCGCATCACGATTGTGGTTCCCTCCGGGCAGCCTGTCTCGCTCACGCCGAGAAAGCGCCCGCCCTCGATTTCCACCTTCGCGCCCGCCTCCGCATCCTTCGTGCGCGTGGTCATCGTCACGTGCGAAACCGCCGCGATCGACGGCAGCGCCTCGCCGCGAAAGCCCAGCGTGCGAATGTCAAACAGCCCGTCGGCGTTTTTCAGCTTGCTTGTGGCGTGGTTTTCAAACGCCATTCGCGCTTCCGAGAAGGGAATGCCGCAGCCGTTGTCCGTCACGCGCAGATAGGAAACGCCGCCGTCCCTCGTCTCCACGGTAATGCTCGTCGCGCCCGCGTCCAGCGAATTTTCAATCAGTTCCTTTGCGACGGACGACGGGCGCTCTACCACCTCGCCCGCGGAAATCTTGCCCACGGTAGCCGCGTCCAGTATGCGAATTGCCATTTAAATCCTCCGTGCCTTTTCACTCAGCCTGTACAGCGTGTTGAGCGCGTCAATCGGCGACATGCTCATCACGTCCATCCCTCGAATTTCCTCCACCAGCTCCATCGGCTGATAGTCGGTAAAGGCAAGCTGCCGGTCTCCTGCGTTCCTGCGCTTGTCCAGAATCGTCTTTCCAATGGAGCCGCGCGCGTCGTCGTCCACCTCAAGCCGCGCCATGATCTGCCTCGCGCGCGAAATCACGCCTGCGGGCAGGCCCGCCAGCTTCGCGACCGCCACACCGTAGCTCCTGTCCTCGCCGCCGGGCACTACCTTGCGCAGGAAGATCACATCCTCGCCCTGCTCCTTCGCCGTCACGCGGTAATTGACCACGCCGGGCAGCTGCCCCTCCAGCACCGAAAGCTCGTGGTAGTGCGTGGCGAACAGCGTGCGCGCACCGCACTTTTCCCCGGCAATGTACTCCACCGCCGCCCACGCAATGGAGAGTCCGTCGAACGTGGACGTGCCGCGCCCCACCTCGTCCAGAATCACAAGGCTGTGGCGCGTGGCGAACTTGAGGATCGTCGCCATCTCGCTCATTTCCACCATGAACGTGGACTGCCCCGCGTACAGATCGTCGCTCGCGCCGATGCGGGTAAAGATGCGGTCGGTCAGCGAAATATCCGCCTTTTCGGCAGGCACGAACGAGCCGACGTGCGCCATCAGCACAATCAGCGCCACCTGCCGCATATAGGTCGATTTGCCCGCCATGTTCGGGCCGGTGATGATCATCACGCGCCCGTTTTCGTCCAAACGCGTGTCGTTTGGCACAAAGCGGTCGTGTCCAATGGCTTCCTCCACCACCGGATGCCGGCCGGCCACAATTTCATACCGCCCGTCCGTGTTGATCTCCGGGCGCACGTAGCCGTTTTCGTTCGCCGCCCGCGCCAGCGCGCACAGCGCGTCCAGTGTTTTCAGTCCCATTGCCGTCGCGCGCAGCCGCGTAAGCTCCGCCTTCAGCTTCTGCCTGAGCTCGACGAACAGGCTGTATTCCAGCTTCACGGCGTTCTCGTCCGCGCCCAGAATCGTCTTTTCCAGCTCCTTCAGATCGTCCGTAATGAACCGTTCGCAGTTCGCGAGCGTCTGCTTGCGCATGTATCGATACGGAACCTGCTCGTAATACGACTTCGTGACCTCTATATAATAGCCAAACACGCGGTTATAGCCGATTTTCAGATTTTTAATGCCGGTTGCCTCGCGCTCCTTCGCCTCTAACTGGGCAAGCCATTCCTTGCCGTCGCGCGAGGCTACGCGCAGCTCGTCCAGCTCGGCGCTGTAGCCGTTTTTGAAGATACCGCCCTCGCGGATGACCAGCGGCGCGTCCTCGGAGATGGCACGGTCGATTTCCTCCGCCAGCGCCTCCATCGGATCGAGCTTCGCGCAGGTATCGGCTAAAAGCCCGACCTGCCCGGAAAGCAGCGCGCGAATGCCCGGCACCGCCTTCAGCGAACGCAGAAGCGACAGGCAGTCGTGCGGATTCACCGTCTCATAGGCAATACGGCTCAATAGCCGCTCCACGTCGTATACGCCGTTCAGCGCGTCCGCGAGCCCGTCCAGAAGCAACGGCGCGTCCTTAAGCGTGGAAACCGCGTCCAGACGGCGCTCGATCTCCTCCTTTGAAATCAGCGGCTGCTCAATCCAGCTTCGCAGCATGCGGCTGCCCATGGCCGTCGAGGTTCTGTCCAGCACGCCCAGAAGCGAGCCCCTGCGGGACTGTCCGCGCAGCGTCTGCGTGAGTTCGAGATTCGCCATGGCCGTGCGGTCAAGCGCCATATAGCGCGTGTTGTCATACGGCACGGCGGTCACAATGTGCAAAAGCGCGTTTTTCTGCGTCTCCGTCAGGTACTCAAGCAGCGCGCCCGCGGCGGCAATCGCCAGCCGCCCGGTGTGCTCCATGTCATAGCCATCCTTGCCGAAATGCGCGTCCATCACCTTTTTCGCGCGCGCGTAGTCAAACGCTTCGTCGCCGCGCTCGGTAATCGCGTTCGGAAGGCGGGCGGCCATCTCGCGAAGAAGCGCCGCGTCGTTTGTCAGAATTTCCTTGGGGTCGATGCGCGCGATTTCGTCCGCCAGACGCATGCGCGCGCCCGCGAACTGATACAGATCGAATTCGCCGGTGGATACGTCGGCAAACACGCAGCCCGCGCGGTCTTTATGAAGAAACAGCGCCATGATGTAGTTGGGCTTTTTCTCCTCCAGCATACCGGCGTCAATCACCGTGCCGGGCGTAACCACGCGCGTGACGGCGCGCTCCACGATTCCCTTAGACAGCGCGGGATCGGTCATCTGCTCGCAGATCGCGACCTTGTAGCCCTTCTCGATGAGCCGCGCCACGTACACGTCCACCGCGTGATACGGCACGCCGCACATCGGCGCGCGCTCAGACAGGCCGCAGTCCTTTCCCGTCAGCGTCAGCTCCAGCTCGCGAGATGCCAGCACCGCGTCGTCGAAGAACATCTCATAAAAATCGCCAACGCGGAAAAACAGAAGCGCGTCCTTGTTCTGCTCCTTTATGTCCAAATACTGCTGCATCATCTGTGAAAGCGCCATTCGTCCGCATCCCCCGTATCCGCTGATTTCTCCCCGCGTCAGTTAATCCTGTTTCCGCACCCATGGCAGGTCGCGCACGAGCCCGAGCAGCCCTCCTTATCCTCGGAGGGCATTTCGCCGGTGACGATGAAGCGCAAAACGGAATTCACCTCGTCAATCAGCGTGGAAAACGCCTTCTGCGCGCGATTGAGCTGAATGATGTCATCCACCATGTTCATGCGCTCCTGCCACGATTCCATCTCGTCGGAAACCTGCTTGATCTTCACCCAGTCCTTGTCGCCCTGCGCGATCATTCCCTCCATTTGATGGCGAAGCTCCATGTACTTGCCCATTGCCTCGGCCGCCTCGGCATTTTTCATGGCCTTGGCCTCCGCCGCCTTCAGCGCCAGATATTCCTCGCTGCGCTGAATCGCCTCGCCCAGCTCCCGCGTTTTCTCAAAAACCTCGTTCATGCGTTTATTCCTCCACCGCTTCTCCGCGCAGCGTATTCTTGCCCGCGGAGGTAATCCGTACCAAAACCGTCTGGCCAATCTGCCCCGCGCTTCCGGGGAAATTCACCATGTGCGCGCGCGGCGTTTTGCCGCCGATGGTCTGCTCGCTGCGCGCGGATACGGAATCCACCAGCACGGGCTGAATCTGCCCGATCTGCGACGCAAGCACCTCGGACGTGATCGACTGCTGAAGCGCGATCAGCCGCTGAATGCGCTCCGTCTTTTGCTCCATGGAAACCGGGTCGTCCATCTTCGCCGCGCGCGTGCCGGCGCGGGGCGAATAGATAAAGGTATACGCCGCGTCGTAGCGCACCTCGCGCACCAAAGACAGCGTGTCCTCAAACTGCGCTTCCGTTTCGCCGGGGAAGCCCACGATGATGTCCGTGGTCAGGCCGATGTCCGGCCGCACGGCGCGCAGACGCCTGACAAGCGAAAGATATTTTTCCCGATCATAGTGCCGGTTCATGCGCCTTAAAATCTCGTCGCTGCCCGCCTGCACGGGAAGATGAAGGTTCGGCATCAGATGCGTGAGCTCGCCGTAGGCCGCGATCAGCTCGTCCGATAAATCCTTCGGATGCGAGGTCATGAACCGCACGCGCGGAATTTCCAGCGCGTCCACGCGATACAAAAGCTCCGCGAATTTTGCGCCGCCGCCCATATAGGAATTCACATTCTGCCCAAGCAGCATGATTTCCCGCGCGCCCGCGTCCCGAAGGCGCCTGCACTCGTCCAGAATGTCATCCATCTCGCGCGAACGCTCGCGGCCGCGCACGTAGGGCACGATGCAATACGAGCAGAAGTTGTTGCAGCCGTACATGATGT
>CAVERI010000104.1:0-8577 GCA_963618055.1 bacterium
AGCGCCGCCTGCGCGGCGTATTCGTGACGGGCGCTGTCGTTCCATTCGTCGGCGGAATAATCGCACCATATCGGCCACAGGACGATCTCGGCGTTCAGCGCGTTCATTTCCTCTGGACGGCCCTCCGTCCAGAGATCGCCGCACAGGGCGGTGGCGAAGGTCTTTTCGGCGTAGCGGAAGGCGTTAAAGGCGGTTCCTTCGCGGTAGCGCGCGTCCGTTTTCGTGTATTCCTTCCAACCGACGCTGACGCGGCGGAAGCGGTCGACGATTTCGCCGTTTGCGCCGATGAAAAGCTGGCTGCTGTACAGCGCGTCGCCGTCGCGCTCGATAAAGCCGAAGGATACGGCGATTCCAAGCGCTCTCGCGGCTTCCCGCATGCGGCGAATCGGTTCGTCCGTCAGGGAAACGGCAATGCGGCGGTCAATGTCGTAATTCCAGCAGAGGGAATCGAAGCCCTGCAGCACGCTTTCGCCGAAGAGAATCAGCTCGGCGCTTCCGGCGCAGGCCTGCATCGAATCGAGCATTGCGCACAGATTGAATTCAATGTCTCCGTTCCGCACGGGCGCGGATGCGAGGGCGATTTTCATGGGGGAACACCTCCGAACCGAAAGTACAGCTATCATAGCATACGCCGGAAGGAAGCGCAAGCGGTTTTCTCCTTGCAAATTGTGAGCAAAAGTGAAAATAGGATTGCAATTCGAACGATGATCTGCTATACTGTAGCAAACAATCGGGAAGGTGAGGACGCGCAGGTGGAGGAAATCATTACTTATGATATGTTCTCGCTGATGCGGTCGGATAATATGTCGAAGGTGCATCCGCACACGCATGTGATGTACGAATTGAACTACACAATCGAGGGCAATGTGGAGTGCTATCAGGGCTTCAACCGCGCGAAGGTGCTTACGCCGGGCTACTGGCTGGCGGCGCCGGGCGTGGTGCACGGCTGTAATATCGACAGCAACCATCCCTACCGCCGTCTCGTGCTGTTCTTCGATTCCATGCTGATTTCGGAGGATATGCGTGACCAGCTGACGCACTCGTTTATCACGCAGAAGGTATCCTTTACAGACGCGGACGGCAGCGTATTAAACGATCTGCTGGCGCTGGAACGGCTTTTGCATTCGAACGTGTCGTGCAAGGAGAGAATGGCGGAAATTCTCATTCAGGCGCTGCTGGTCAATCTATACACGCATATTTTCTCCGTCTCAGAGGCCAAGCTGGACGATGCGTCGCTGGAAAAGCAGCTGATTTCCTATTTGAAGGAGCATATGTTTGAGAAGATTACGCTGGACATGCTCGCGAAGACGTTTGGCATGAGCAAGAATTATCTGAATCACGTGTTCGTTCAAAAAACGGGCGTGAACATTGCCGAATATGTGCGCCTGAAGCGGCTGTTATATGTGAAGCGCTTGGTGGAAACGGGCACGCAGGAGACGACCGCGGCCTTCAAGGCGGGCTACAAGGACTATTCAACCTACTACAGAGTGCGCCGCGCGCATGAAAACGATATGGACGAGGTGGAAAAGCGCATTCTGGCCATTGACGAAACGCTGTCGGGCGAGCGCTGGCAGAAGCTGACGCCAATCTGATTCAGAAGCGCAAAAAGGAGCGACCGGTTTGAAGCCGGCCGCCCTTTTTTTAAAGGCTATCGATTCTTATTTGTCCTCGTAGGCTTCGGTCTTCTCATCGATGACCGCCTGGCCGCCCATGTTCAGGTATTCCTGAATCTGCGCGTCGAAGGTGTCGCTGAAGGAATCGATGGAGCAGGTGATGGACTTGGTGTAGACCTCAGACAGCTTCTCGTTCAGCGCGGAGCCATACTCGCCCAGCGCGTTGATGGCGCGGCCGAAGTCGTAGGGGATGTAGTTGTGGTAGGTGGCGGTTGCGTAGGCCATCTTGTAGGTGTCGACGATCAGCGGATCGCAGTTGCGGAACTTCTCAGCAAGCTGAACCTCGGTGTCCGGGTTGCCGTTGTAAACGAGAATCAGGTCGCCGGTAGAAATGCGCTCGCGGAAGTTTTCCGCCTTCTGGGTGCTGTCGTGAATGTTGCCATTGCGGACGTAGTGCTCGCCCTCAAAGCCGTAATTCAGAACCTCGAATACCTCGGGATCGCACTGCCAGTTGAGGTACATGATGGCCTCGTTGACGTGCTCAGAGGTGGCGGGAACCATGATGTACATGCCGTAGGGCGCGTACTGATCGAACATGGCGCCTACGCCGTCTTCATTGGCGATGGTGCAGGCAATGACCTTCGCGGTGGGATCGTTGGCATACAGGGACATGACGGACTCGGTGTTGCCGAGCTCGCGCCAGTAGGCGTGCGCCCAGAAGCCGATCTGACCATTGGTGATCCAGCTCTTCCACGCGGTTTCGTCGGAGTACTGCGCCCAGTCGGGCTGAATGAGGCCGTTGTTGTACAGACGGTTCAGGAACTCAAAGCCGTTCTTCACGCCGGGCCACATGATGTCGGGCAGGGTGGCCTGATCTTCCTCGGTGAAGTTGTCGTAGTCGATGAAGGCGAGGTAGATGGGGCTCATGCTCTCGGCTTCGGTGTTCTCAACGAGCAGGCTCATCGGGTACTCGCAGATGCCCTCTTCCTTCCAAGTGGTGAGGATGGTTTCGAGGTCAGAGTAGGGGATGACGGCGACGCCGTTGTCATACTTCACTTCGTAGCCGATCTTCTCCAGCCAGTCGAGGCGGATGAAGGAGCTCAGGTGGCCCAGCTCGCTGCGGCGGGCGGGAACGGCGTACTGTCCGTTGTAGCAATAGCCGTAGGGCAGCATTTCGCTGAGGGCTTCCTTCAGCAGGGGGCCGTATTGCTCAATGGCGTCCTCAAGGTTGGCAAGGCCGCCCTGGGAGGCGTAATCGTACAGCATGGTGCTGTCATAGGTGAAGAAGATGTCCGGGCAGTTGCCGGCGGCCAGCATGGTGGTGATGGCGGTGTTGGAGCCGGAGCGCGGGATGGCGACGAATTCAATGTTGATGTGGGTCGCCGCGTAGAAGTTTTCCTTGATCCAGTTGGTCCAGAAGTTGTCGGTTACGGTGCCGTAGTCGGAGTTCATGTTGCTGCGGTCATACACGCAAACGCGCAGGGAGCCGGGATTGTCCTCAGTAAACGGGGATTCCGCGACCGCCGCGACGCTCAGCATCATGACGACTGCGAGCAGGAGAGCAAACAGTTTCTTCATGGAGTTCACCTTTCCTTTCTTATTTATATCAGGGCTTTCGCCCGGATACACCTTAGCCCTTGACCGAGCCGATCATGACGCCCTTCACGAAGTACTTCTGAAGGAAGGGATACACAATCAGAACCGGAATCAGCGAGAACATCAGCGTGGCGCAGCGCATCTGCGTGGTGTTCAGCGAGAATTCCATGTTTGCGCCTTCGGACATCAGCTCGTCCAGTCCCTGCGCGTTCAGAATGATGTTTTTCAGGCGAACCTGCAGGATGTACTTGTTGGGCTCGTTGATGTAGATCATGCCGTCCGTCACGGCGTTCCAGCGGCCGACCGCGTAGAACAGCGCGATGGTGGCGAGCATGGACTTGGAAAGCGGCAGCATGATGCGCGTGAGAATGACGAAATCGTTCGCGCCGTCAATCGTCGCGCTCTCGCGCAGCGCTTCCGGGATGGAGCTGAAGTAGGTGCGCATCAGAATCATGTTGTAGGTGCTGATCGCGCCGGGAAGCACCAGACACCATTCGGTGTTCAGAAGCTTCAGGCTGTTAAGCAGCAGGTAGGAGGGAATCATGCCGCCGCCGAAGTACATCGTGAACATGATGAAAGGCCACAGCACGCTCTTGCCTACCAGATCGCGGTGCGACAGGGGATAGGCGCACAGGATTGTCATAATCAGCGTGATAATCACGGTGAGAACGGTGATGTAGATTGAGAAGAACATCGACCGAATCAGCGCGCCGTTGGTGACGACGGACTTGTACGCGTCCAGCGTAAACTCAATCGGCAAGAAGGTAACCGCGTTGGCGTTGTTCGCGTTGGCTGACGACAGCGAGCAGGCCAGAATGTTGATAATCGGGAGAATGCAGGTGAGGGTGATGATTGTGACAATCACAATGACGGCGACTCGGAACACGCGATCTGCCACGGAATCGCGGATTTTGTTTTTGCGACTCATTTTGGGAATCCCGCCTCCTTACCAGATGCTTTCGTCGGAAATTTTGCGGCTGATGGAGTTGGCGCTCATAACCAGCGCGAAGTTGATGATGGACTGCATGAGGCCGCCCGCCGTGGAAATGGAAAACTTGCTGTTTTCAATACCGTAGCGGTAGATGAAGGTTGAAATTACGTCGCCAACCTCGTTGACCATGACGTTTTTCAGCATCTGCGGCTGCTCGAAGCCGATGGACATCATGCCGCCCACGCGAAGGATGAGCATGATTACGATGGTGGTGCGGATGGAGGGCAGCGTGATCTTCGTCATCATTTTGAAGCGGCTGCAGCCGTCCACCTTCGCGGCCTCGAACATCTCCTGATCGATGCCGGTGATGGCGGAAAGGTAGATAATCGCACCCCAGCCGATGCCCTGCCACACGCTGACGAACACGTACATGAAGATCCACCAGCTGTTATTGCTCAGCCACGGCACCGCGGGAAGGCCGATGGAGGTGAGCCCCTTGTTGATCAGGCCGGACGTGGTGGCGAACAGCGTCGTGACCAGACCGCCGATGATAACCCACGAAAGGAAGTGCGGCAGATACAGGATGGTCTGCGAGACCTTCTTGTACAGGCCGGCGCGAATTTCATTGAGCATCAGCGCGAGGATGATCGGCGCGGGAAAGCCGAACAGGAGCGAGAGCGCATTCAGCACCAGCGTGTTGCGAATGGCGCGCGGAAACTCGGCGATCGCGAAGATCTTGCTGAAGTTCAAAAGGCCCGTCCACGTGCTTGCGCGAAAGCCGGTGAAGATGCTGTAATCGCGGAAGGCGATGCCGATTCCGTACATTGGCACATAGTGGAACAGAATATAGTACGCAATCGGGAAGACCAGCATCAGGTACAGGAAATAGTGATTGCGAATGTAGACCAGCTTCGGAGCCAGCCTCTGCCGAAAACCTTGATACCCGCCCGAAGATTGATTTTGCACGGACAAATTGTTCACCTTCCTTAAGCATCTGACAGAAAAAGATACGAATTGTGCAGATTCTTCACAGTGTTATTGTAGCAAACCGACCCGAAAGTGTACAGTGCAAATAAAATTACCAACATTGCAAAACGCACACAAATCGAGACGTGACGTAAATTGTGGAGACAAGCGACAAAATTGAAGGGGATGAATTAGACGAAAATTTGAATGCGCAATCGCATGTAAAATATTAGCACTCACACGAGATGAGTGCTAAAAACACTTGACACCGCCGGACGAACGGAGTACAATACATTTGTTCTTTAAAAGGAGGGGTTTTCATGGCTGAAAAGGGCAGCATTTCCATTCACGCACAGAATATCATGCCCGTGATTAAAAAGTGGCTATATTCCGATAAAGATATTTTTCTGAGGGAGATCGTGTCCAACGGCTGCGATGCGATTGCAAAATACAAAATGCTGGTCGCGCGCGGCGAGAAGACGGCGCGCGAGGCGTACCGCGTGGACGTGGTATGCGACAAGGACGCGGGCACGCTGACCGTGACGGACAACGGCATCGGCATGACGGCGGACGAAATCAAGAAGTATATCTGTCAGGTCGCGTTTTCCGGCGCGGAGGAATTTCTGAAGCAGTACAAGCCGGAGGAGGGCGACAAGGGCGGCATCATTGGCCACTTTGGTCTGGGCTTCTACAGCGCGTTCATGGTGTCGAAGAAGGTTGTCATCGACACGAAGAGCTGCGAAGAGGGCGCGCAGGCTGTGCGCTGGACGAGCGAGGACGGCATGGCCTACGAGATCGAGGACAGCGGCCGCGCCGAGGAGGGCACGAGCGTCATCCTGTATCTGAACGACGAGGACAAGGAATTCGCGAGCATGTGGACGGTGCGCTCGGTGCTTGAAAAGTACTGCGCGTTCATGCCGGTTGAAATCTATGTGAGCGAGGTCGTGAAGCCCGAGGAGCCCAAGGAGGGCGAGGAAGGCGAAGAAAAGAAGGAGCCCAAGGACGTCGCGCCGGTTCTGGTGAACGACGTGCATCCGCTGTGGATGAAGAAGCCCAGCGAGTGCACCGACGAGGAATACAAGGAGTTCTATCACAACGTATTCCACGATTACGACGATCCGCTGTTCTGGATTCACCTGAACGCGGAGTTCCCGTTCAACCTGAAGGGCATTCTGTACTTCCCGAAGCTGAAGAACGAGTTCTCGTCCAGCGAGGGCGTGATCAAGCTGTATAACAATCAGGTGTTCGTTGCGGACAATATAAAGGAAGTCATTCCGGAGTTCCTGATGCTGCTCAAGGGCGTGATCGACTGCCCCGACCTGCCGCTGAACGTGTCCCGTTCGTTCCTGCAGAACGACGGCTACGTGCGCAAGATGAGCGATTACATCACCCGCAAGGTGGCGGATCGCCTGATGAGCGAGTTCAACACGAAGCGCGAGGATTACCAGAAATATTGGAAGGACATTCATCCGTTCGTCAAGTACGGCTGCATCCGCGACGAGAAGTTCTTCAGCCGCGTGAAGGACGCCATCATCTACCGCACGACCGCGGACGAGTTCCTGACGGCGAAGGAATACAAGCAGCGCAACTGCGAGGGCGACGAGACGCTGATGTACTACACCAGCGACGAGAAGCGTCAGGCGCAGATGATCGAGATGTTCACATCCCAGGGCAAGGACGTCGTGGTGATGGACACGCTGATCGACAACCACTTCATGAGCTTCCTTGAGTACGCCGCCAAGGAGGATCAGGTGAAGTTCCGCCGCGTGGACGCGGGGCTGGACGGCCTGACCGAGGAGGGCGAGACGGACGCGGAGGCGGAGAAGAAGCTGCAGGAGCTGTTCCGCGAGGCGACCGGCGAAAAGGAGCTGGACGTGAAGCTGGCGACGCTGAAGTCCGACGAAATGCCCGCGATGATCACCGTGGAGGAACAGTCGCGCCGGTTCACCGAAATGTCCCGCGAGTGGGGCGGCGGCATGCAGATGCCCGAGAAGCGCACGCTGACGCTGAACCGCAAGCACCCGCTGATCGCCTATCTGGAGCGCGAGGACGGCGACGCCGACATGCGCAGGACGGTGTGCGAGCAGGTGGTCGATCTGGCCGAAATGGCGCGCCAGCCGCTGACAGCGGAGCGCATGGTGGCGTTCCTCAAGCGCAGCACGAAGATTCTGGGTCTGGCCGTAAAGGAGTAACAAAGTAAGCCTGAAGGAAAAACTTGAAAACCGAATCGGGTGTGCGCTCTCTGCCGCGATGGGAAATGCGGCGGGGAGCGCTTTTTTGACGCAATGAAAACGCTCCCTACCGGAAAACGGCAGGGAGCGAGGGAGAGGATGGGCTTAGCCTCCGATTTCCTCAAGCGCTTCGGAGATGGCGCGGGCGTTGGCCAGCGGAGTGCGGGTGGGCAGCTCGCAGCCGGGCATGAACATGGCGCGCGCGCGGCCGATGGAGTCGGCGGCGTTCAGGATGGCCTGCTTCGTGTGCGCCGCGTCGCAGGAGAACACGTCCGCGACGGGGTCGATGTTGCCGTTAATCAGGCAGCGGCCGTCCGCGATTTCCAGCGCCTCGGCGAAATTCACGGCGTGGTCGATGTCCACGATGTTTGCGCCGCAGGTGGAGGAGAACGGCAGGATTTTCGTGGTGTCGCCGCACATGTGCAGGCGGCTGCCGACACCCAGCTCCTTCATGCGGCTGAAAATTTTCTTGTGGCAGGGCAGCACGAAGCGCTCATACATGGCCGGGGAGAACAGGGAGGCGACGGGGTCGGCCACGTAGATATATGTCGCGCCCGCGCCGGCCAGCTCGCGGATGTAGTCGAGAATCGTTTCGGTGGCGATGTTCAGAAGATCTTCGCCCGCTTCCTCTTCGTCCAGCATGTCGACGAGCAGATTCTCCACGCCTCGGGTGTTGCCCGCAATGGTCGCGGGGCCGACGGCCAGCGTCATGGGATGAATGTCGCTGTTCAGCGTGCGGGCGTAGGCGGTGGCCTCCACAAGGTCGTACATGCGGCGCACCTCGCTCGTCTTCAGGGGACGAAGGCGGCTGACCTCGGTAATGTCGTCCAGCGCGTATTTGCTCACGGTGGGGAGCTTGTCCGGGAAGAAGGCGATTTCGGAGCCGAGACCCTCGGCTTCGCGCACAAGGTCGGAGGCAATCTGGATGAAGTCGAGCTTCAGATCGATGGCGGCCTGAACGGCGCTTTCGGTCATGGCCTTATAGTCCTTGGAATAGCGCTCGATGTCGATGCCCGTGTACTGCGTGACCACGCTGCCGACGATGGTCAGGTTTGGCCGGCGATCCACCTTTTTGCCGGCAAGGTAGGCGTCAAGACGTTCTTTTCCGTTCATGGTATTCTCCTCTCTCAAGGGATTTCGCGCTTTTATTATAGAAGCGGCCGCGGGGAATGTCAACCTAAAAATAGAGGCAAGCGTCACAGGGTTGAAATTTTCGCCATCCGGCGGGAACAAAATGCGG
>CAVERI010000105.1:0-8532 GCA_963618055.1 bacterium
AACGCCATCGCCGGCGGCTTCCAGGGTCAGCGCCAGTGGACGGACTTCTATCCGAACTGCGACTTCCCCGAGGCTATGCTGAACACCTCCTTTGACCACAACGGCGCGCGCGAGCCGTTCATTCTGGCCACCGAAAACGACGTGCTGAACGGCTTCGGCATGCTGTTTATGAAGCTGCTCACCGGCCGCGCCCAGATGTTCGCGGACGTGCGCACCTATTGGAGCCCCGAGGCCGTCAAGCGCTGCACCGGCTACGACGTAGAGGGCGTTGCGAAGGAAAACGGCGGCTTCATCCACCTGATCAACTCCGGCGCGTGCTGCCTTGACGCGAACGGCCAGGCCGTGGACGCGAACGGCGAGCGCCTGATGAAGAAGTGGTGGGAAGTGACCGAGGAAGATCAGAAGGCGATCATGGCGCACACCACGTGGAACTACGCCGATCTGGGCTACTTCCGCGGCGGCGGATATTCCTCCCGTTTCGTGACCGACTGTGAGATGCCCGCCACGATGATTCGTCTGAACCTTGTCGAGGGTCTGGGGCCGATGCTGCAGATTGCCGAGGGCTGGACGGTCAAGCTGCCGGACGAGGTGAACGACAAGCTGTGGAAGCGCACCGACTACACCTGGCCGTGCACGTGGTTCGCTCCGCGCTGCGACGGCAAGGAAGGCAGCCCGTTCAAGACGGCCTACGACGTGATGAACAACTGGGGCGCGAACCACGGCGCGATCAGCTACGGCCACATCGGCGCGGATCTGATTACCTTCTGCTCCATGCTGCGCATCCCGGTCGCCATGCACAACGTGCCCGTGTCGGATATCTTCCGTCCCGCCTGCTGGAACGCGTTCGGCATGGATAAGGAGGGCGCCGACTATCGCGCCTGCGCGAACTACGGCCCGATGTACAAATAAGCAAACGGTTTTCTGAATACGAAAGCGGCTTGGCGCGGAGTCAGGCCGCTTTTTCTGAACCGCCTGACGGAGGCGCGTCCGTTTGAGAAACAGGGGAGGAAAAACGGCATGAACATTGACCCGATCGTAACCAAGGTTCTGGAAACCGTGAAGAGGCACGAGCTGTCCACCGGCGCATACGCGAGATGGACGATTCCCGAGCCGGGGCGCAGCATGGGCGTGAACGAATACGGCTGCGCCGACGCGGCCAACCTGCTGTACACCGTGGGCGCGCCGGTGCGCGACCCCGCCGAGCGCGCGAAATGGGTGGAGACGATGCAGAACATGCAGGCTCCGGACACGGGACTGTTTTCCGAGCCGACGCATCACCCGTTTCACACCACGGCGCACTGCGTCGCCGCGCTGGAGCTGTTTGACGCGCTGCCGCGCTGCGAGCTGACCGAGATGAAGAGGTATCTGGACACCGAAAAGCTGCACGAGCTGCTGGAGGGTCTGGACTGGGATCACAATCCGTGGCCGATGTCCCACCGCGGCGCGGGACTGTTCGCGGCACTGACGATCACGCGCAGCGCGAGCCTTGAATGGCAGAACGACTATTTCCGGTGGCTGAAGGAGCATTGCGACCCCGAATACGGCATGAGCTATCGCGGCCGCATCGGCGCGGACATTCCCGCGCATCACATGTACGGCTGGTTCCACTATCTGTTCAACCACGCCTGCGCGCGGCGGCCGATTCCGTATGCCGAGAAGCTGATTGACAGCTGCATTGCGATGTACGACCGAAACGAGATGGGCGCGCCGTTCGGCGTGAGCTGCGGCTTTATGGAGATCGACTGGGTGTTTTGCCTGAACCGCGCGTCCCGGCAGACGGCGCATCGCCGCGAGGAGGTTCGCGACCGTCTTTCGCGCTTCGCGAAGGGCTATGTGGGCTACCTGCTGAACGCCGACCCGAGGACGGATAAGTCCTTTGACGATCTGCACATGCTGTTCGGCGCGATGTGCGCGCTTTCGGAGCTTCAGACGGCGCTGCCCGGCGAATATCTGTCCACCGTGCCGCTGAAAATCGTGCTCGACCGCCGTCCGTTCATTTGACGAAGGGCAGGCGCATATGCTGCTTACACGAGGATGGTTCGGGGAGGCGGTATTTTGCGCGAAGACAGAATGGAACGCGCCTTCCGCGTGCTGCGCGGGGCGCTGGCCGCGGGGGCGATTACGCTTTTGCTGATGGCGGGCATCACGCTGCTGGTAATCTACGCGGGGCTGCGCACCACGCACCTGACGGCGATCAATCAGGCTGTGAAGCTCGTGAGCATCGTCGCGGGCACGCTGTTCGCCGTGGGCGTCGGCGGGGAAAAGGGGCTTCTTACGGGCGCGCTGGTGGGCATGCTGTACATGCTGCTCGGCTACGGCTTCTATAGCCTGATTGACGGCTCCGAGCCTGCGGCCAAGGTGCTGGCCATGGAGCTTGCGGCGGGCGCGCTGGTCGGCGCGGCGGTCGGGGTTGTACTGGCCAACCTGCGCGGGCGAAGACGCGCGTAGCGCGAAAGAAATCTGCATACGAAAAGGGAAGCGGCTTGGAGGCTGCTTCCTTTTATTCGTATAAAATTGCGCGGGACAGGCGAAAAATGGGCGACGAACGCCGCACGGGAAATTTTACAGGTTGCGCGATGAATAAAATTACATATTGACAGTATGCCATAAAAATGGTATTATATTCGTATCCAATGACAAAGCGGTGCAATAAAACACAATTATAGTAAGGAGGGAACGCCTTGGAGCAGCCGATGCTGGAAATGCGAGGAATCCAAAAGTATTTCCCTGGCGTTCACGCGCTGGACGACTGTCAGTTTGAGCTTCGCGCGGGAGAGGTGCATGCGCTGGTGGGAGAAAACGGCGCGGGAAAGTCCACGCTGATGAAGATCCTTGCAGGCATTTATCCGCGCGACGGAGGAAGCGTGCGACTGGACGGCAGGGAAATCCGTGCGAGGAATACGCTGGAAGCGCAGCGATTGGGCATCAGCATCATTCATCAGGAAATCAACCTCATGCAGGATCTGACGGTTTCCGAGAATATCTTCATTGGCCGCGAGCCCGCGCGCGGGATTGTTCTGAATCGTGCAAAGCAGAACATGCAGACAAATCAGCTGCTTGATTCGCTGCACCTGACGGATATTCGCGCGGACACACGCGTGCGCACGCTTACCGTCGCCAAGCAGCAGATGGTCGAAATTGCCAAGGCGCTGTCATTCAGCAATACACGGATTCTGATCATGGACGAGCCGACGGCGGCGTTGACGGAATCGGAAATCGAGGATTTGTTCACCTTCATCCGAAGGCTGAAGGCGCAGGGCGTGGGCATCGTTTACATATCGCACCGCATGGAGGAGCTTCGCATAATCGCCGACCGCGTGACTGTCATGCGCGACGGCCGATACGTCGGCACGCGCGATATGGCGGATGTATCCATGGATGAGATTATCAGCATGATGGTTGGCCGCGTGATCTATGAGCAGCCGAAGGAGCGTTCCGCGGTTGCGGCGGATGCGCCCGTTGTGCTGGAGGTAAACCATTTGCAGTCTCCGGTCGTCAGAGATGTGAGCTTTACACTGCGAAGGGGAGAGATTCTCGGGCTTGCCGGCCTGATGGGCGCGGGACGCACGGAGGTCGCGCGTCTGATTTGCGGCGCAGACCCCATGATCAAGGGCGAAATTCGGGTTCGCGGCAAAAAAATGCACATCAAGTCGCCGAACGACGCGGTGCACGCGGGCATCGGGTATCTGTCGGAGGATCGAAAGCGCTTCGGGCTGTGCCTCGGGCTTTCCGTGGCGGATAACGTCGCGCTGCCGAATCTGGATGCGATGACGTCCGGCCCTGTGATAAACGACCGAAAGGTATCGCATACAGCCGAAAAATACGTGAATCGCATTCAGATTAAAACGCCGGGCGTTCACGCGCCGACGCACGGGCTGTCCGGCGGCAACCAGCAAAAGGTCGTCATCGGCAAATGGCTGGAGAGGAACTGCGATATTCTCATTTTCGATGAGCCGACGCGCGGCATCGACGTAGGCGCAAAGAGCGAAATCTATAAATTGATGAACGAATTGGTTCGTCAAGGCAAGTCAATCATCATGATCTCCTCGGAAATGCCGGAGCTGATGCGCATGTCGGATCGAATCGTGGTCATGTGCGAAGGCGCGAAGACCGGCGAAATGCTCATTGAGGAAGCGACGCAGGAAAAGATCATGACCCTTGCGACACAGCATACGGGAGGCTGAAGCATGAGAAAGAAGCTGAACCTTCAGGCGCTTCTCGCGCCGGCGGCACTGGTGATTCTCTATGTGTTCTTTGCCATATTCGGAAAGAACTTCTTTGACGTGTATACTCTGAAAACCATCCTTGAGTCCTCGTACTACGTGGGCTTTATGGCGTTTGGCGTGACGTTTGTAATCATCTCCGGCGGCATTGATCTTTCGCTGGGCTCGAACATGATGTGCTCGGCGCTGATCGGCTGCTACGCTTTCAGCAAGTGGGGATGGCCGCTGTGGACGGGGCTTCTGCTCTGCGTCGCGGTGGGCACGGCGTTTGGCTTCCTGAACGGCGTGATGATCGCGAAATTCAAGCTGCCGCCGTTTATCGCAACGCTCGGCACGCAGATGGTTACGCTTGGTCTGGGTTCCATCATTACCAACGTTCAGACGCAGCGCTTCCCGACCGTCGGCACGGCAAACGAATGGTTCAAGCAGGTGTTTTACCGCTGCAATCTCAACATCAATGGCTTATCGATCAAGGGCTTCCCGATTGGCGCGGTGTATCTGTTTGCGGCGTTTTTCCTCTCCATGTTCCTTCTGAGCAAGACGAAATTCGGGCGCTACGCGCTGGCAATCGGCTCGAATGAAGAGGCCGCGCGGCTGTCCGGCGTAAAAACCGCGAACTGGAAGATTTTGATCTACACTGTATGCGGGTTCTTCTGCGCAGTTGCGGGCATCTTCTACGCGGCGTGCTACACGACCGTAATTCCCGGAACGGGCAACGGCCTTGAAATGAACGGCATTACCGCGGTAATTATTGGCGGTACGTCCATGGCGGGCGGCTCCGGATCGATTATCGGCACGATGATCGGCGTGTTCATCATGTCCGTGCTCAAAAACGGGCTTCCGTCGATCGGGCTTCAGTCGCAGTGGCAGACGTTCTTTACCGGCTTGGTCGTTATCGGCGCGGTGCTTCTGGATCAGGCGCGAATCCGTGCGGCGTCCAGAGTCCGCAAAAACTGATCGTCTCCGGCCGGGTGTATCCCGGTGAGAATAAACAGACCCAATAAGAAAAGGAGGAACCCCAACATGAAGAAGACCCTTGCAGTCCTGCTGGCTTTCCTGATGGTGCTCGCGATGTGCGCCGGCGCCCTCGCCGAGGAGAAGCTCTACATCCCCGTGATTTCGAAGGGCTTCCAGCACCAGTTCTGGCAGACCGTCTACGCCGGCGCGCAGAAGGCTGCCGCGGACTATGGCGTGGACATTTACTTCGACGGCCCCGCTTCTGAAACGGACGTAGACGATCAGGTGGAAATGCTCAAGTCCGAAATGGCCAAGAAGCCGAAGGCGCTCGCGCTGGCGGCTCTTTCGACGGATGCGGTTATGAGCGAGCTTCAGGAGTGCCTTGAGAAGGGCATCCCGGTCATCGGCTTCGATTCCGGCGTGCCGAACGCTCCCGAAGGCGCGATCAAGGCGACCGCCTCCACCAACAATGAGAACGCCGCGGCGCTCGCTGCCGAGAAGCTGATGGAGCAGGAGGGCTTCGTCGATCTGCTCAAGGCCGCGACGGCTGACAAGCCCGTGGTCATCGGCGTTATCTCCCAGGAAGCCGTTTCCGCGTCCATCGTCGGGCGCACGACCGGCTTCGTCAACAAGATGAGCGAGCTGGCGGGCGCGTACAACACCGTGTCCGTGACCGGCCACGATCTGTGGAAGAACGAAGTGAAGGACGCGGGCGTGATCATCAACGTTCAGGTTTCCGCGACCACGCAGGTTACCGACCTGGTCAGCACCTCGAACGCGGTTCTGAACCTTGATGGTCTGAAGGCCGTGTTCCTCTCCAATGAGAACGCCGTTACCGGCTTCCTCTCCGCTACGGCTGACGGCTCCGACCTTGCCGAGGGCGGCCGCTACGATGGACTGATGGTCGCCGGCTTCGACGCGGGCGCTTCCCAGAAGAACGCCGTTCGCAACGGCTGGTTCATCGGCTCCGTTACGCAGGATCCCTACATGATCGGCTACTACGCGGTTGAGCTGGCTGTGAAGGCAGCCAACGGCGAGGAGGTGCACGACGTGGATACCGGCGCGCAGTGGTACACCGCCGAGAATATCGACGACGAAATGATCTCCATGCTGGTTTACGACTGATTCGGATAATCCCAAAGGGGCTGCTCCGCAAAACGGGGCAGCCCCTTCCCGTGCGGCGCATTCCTCGCGGAACGCCGGAGAGAGGATGCGTCACAGGTTCAGAAGCCTTGAGAGATTCCCGGAGAAAATCTGCTCGTTTGCGCGCGGGGGCAGGTTCAGGGACAGGATGTTCTGAATTTCGTCGCCGACGTTCCACATCGGGTAGTCGCTGCCGAACAGCACGCGGTCTTCGCCGTACAGATTGATCAGCCGACGCACGTGCTCCGCGCCCAGCGCGGAGAATGAGCTGGACGAGTCCACCCAGATGTCCTCGCCCTTCAGGCATTTTTCGGCCTCGTCCCATTCGCTGTAGCCGCCGAAATGCGCGCAGATGATCTTGAGGTGCGGATGCTTGCGGCGAATGAGCGGGATATGCGACGGCGACGAAAAGTGATAGCGCCGGTCGCCGGTGTGAAACAGAACCGGCAGGTTCAGCTGCGCCATGGCCTCGTATGCCTCGTCCATGCCGGGGTCGCTGATCTCAAATTTCTGAAAATCGGGATGCAGCTTCACGCCGCGCAGTCCCTCCGCCTTTACGCGGGTTAGCTCGTCAAAGGGATTTTTGAAGTCCGGGTGCAGCGTGGCGAAGCCGATGAAGCGCTCTGGGTGCGCGCGGCATTCGCCGATGATAAAGTCGTTGATGTGCGTGACCTGATGCTCGACCGTGGCTACGGAGTGAACGAGAAATTTCTGCACGCCGGATTCGTCGCCCAGCGCGAGCAGATGCTCGGCGGTGCCGTCGTACTTCATGGGAATATCGTAGAAGTCGCCGATGGCGTGCGCCGCCTTGAGGGCGATTTTTTCAGGGTAGATGTGCGCGTGCGCGTCAAAAATGGTATACATGAATATGCCTCCGATTCGTTACGCATGGTCGCAGAGACGGACGATTTTTTCATCGAACCCGTTTTGCAGCTCGGCCAGACACTCGTTTCCCCAGTCGGGAAAGCGCTCGCGCCGGCAGGCGAAAATCAGCCCGACGAGTACGCGCATCACGTCGTTCAGCGCTCGCTCCGCCGGGTCGACCGGCCGGTCGTAGGCGCGCAGGAAGGCTTCGCCCGCCTCCTTTGAGAGCGACGAGGTGACGTTTGAAAGATCGGAGCTCGCGAAGCCCTTGCCCAGCAGGTTGTAATCGAACATGCAGGCGGCGCTTCGGTCTCTGGCGACGGCCATGTTGGTGTAGTAAAAGTCGTTGTAGGTCAGCGTTCGTTCCGCGCGGTCGAGCCGGGCGCGGAGGTCGTCAAACCGGCGTTCCAGCTCGTCCCATATGGGCAGCGCTCGCATGCCGGTCTTTTCCCGCGCGAGGGCGAGGTTTTCCCGCGTGAAAGCGTCCGTTTCGTCATACATGCCGCTTCCGTGCGCGCACACATATTCGCGCCCGCGCGTATGCAGGCAGACGTACCATTCGGCCAGCCGCTCCGCGAGCTCGCAGTCGGCCATATCCTTCGCTTCCGCGAGCCGCCAGATGGGACTTGCGGAAAGATCCTCCAAAAGCAGCGCGGAATCCGTGTGCGCGAGCACGCGAATGGTCGGAACGCCGAGCGAGCCCAGCAGCTGGTAGGCTTCGATTTCGCGGCGGTACTCGGGGCGCTCAAAGAATTTGAGGACGCAGGATTCGCCGCCGTCCGAAACGCGCGCGACGGTAACGCCGTTCTGGCTTCGGATGATTTCGGGCGCGCCGCAATGGAAGCCCATACGGGTCAGCTCGTTTTGCAGGGAATTCAGCATGCGTTTCCTCCGTTTTCGCGATTTCAGAGGGGCTTTCCATAGATTATAGCATCCGCCGCGCGAAATGCAAGGAAAATTGCGGTGCGTTCTTCGCAGAAAACCGCGAAAAGCAGGTAAAGAAACCGTGCTGCGTTAATTCTTCGAGCATTCGCGGTTTCAGTGTTGACAGGCGGCGGGGAACGTGTTATCATTCACCCCAGAACAGCGATGACGGAGACGGTTGGTCGCGCGCTTTCCACAGAGAGCCGGCGGTTGGTGAAAGCCGGTGTGAGCCTGCGTCCGAAAGCCTATCACTCCCGAGCCGGAAGGGTGAAGAGTCAGTAGCCGCTTCCCGCAGGCGCAGCGTTACGGGCGCAGGGCTTGTCAGAGCCTGCTGAGCGGCGCGAAAGCGCAATTTGAGTGGTACCACGGGTTTATCCCGCCTCAAGGAAGAAATTCCTTGAGGCGTTTTTTTATGCGAAAG
>CAVERI010000106.1:0-8401 GCA_963618055.1 bacterium
GGTCTGCGCTTCGCTATCCGTGAAGGCGGCCGCACGGTTGGTTCCGGCGTTGTTATCAAGATCCTCGACAAGTAATTGTCATCCGGCGGCGGGGGAGTAATCCCTCGCCGTTTTTTGATGCCGGAGGGAAGAATATCGATGAAGAGTCGGTCTCGAACACTGGCGGTCATGCTGTATCCGTATGCCTATTTGGTATGTCTGGCGGCGTATTATTTCCTGTACGCTCGACCGGAAGGCTTCGACGGACTGCGCGCGGGCGGGCTTCGGGTTCTGATCGCTCTGGCCGTGCTGTTCAATCTGTATGCGGCCTTTTCGGTGATCGTGAATCTGGTTGCCGCCATTCGGGGAAAACGCGCGGCAGAGGAGCTGGCGAGGCTCAACCGGACGATCAAGCTGGCGCATATTCCGGCGTATGTGTTTCATTTCACGCTTGGAATTTTGGGGCTTATGGCGAGCGTCTGGGGAATCGGCCTGATTCTGTGGGCGGTTCTCATTGATTTTCTGACCATCATCCTGTCCGGAACGGTCGGCCTGAGCGCGAGCCTGTGCGCCCGAAAAGAAGGCTTGCTGACGGACGGGGAGTCCATTGTGTACGCGGTGCTCAGCTTTGTCTACTGCGCGGATGTGGCGGCGGCGATGGTCTTCTGCGGAAAGCTGAAAAGTCGAGAAAAACGGTAAATCAAATAGATAAGGTTCGCGGCGAAGGGCTTCCTTCGTCGTTTTTGTTTGAAGAAAATCGGCGGAGGGAATGCCGGTTGGTTAATTTACTGTAGAATGGTCGGAATTGCTTGACATGGGCGGGCAGGGGATTTATAATGCACTTCGGAAATTCCAGCAAAATAGTCGGGATTGAAGGAGGCTGCACATGAAGCTATCCACACGCGCGCGATACGGGATTCACGCGATGTATGATCTGGCGCTGTGCGGGCGGGAAACGCCGCAGTCGCTCAAGCTGATTGCAGAGCGGCAGGACATTCCGGAGGCGTATCTGGAGCAGCTGATGGCACAGCTGCGCAAGGCGGGCATCGTCGTTTCGAGCCGCGGCGCGCAGGGCGGGTACACGCTGGCGGACGATCCGGAGAAAATTACCGTCGGCATGATTATCCGCGCATTAGAGGGGGAAATCTGCATGACGGACTGTTTGGAATACGAGGATTCCTGCGACAGGGCGTGCTCGTGTCCCACGCGGCTGGTCGTCCGGCGCGTGCGCGACGGCGTGAACGCCATCGTGGACGGAATTACCCTTCGGGATATGATTGAGGAAAACGGGCGGCTGTCCGCCGGAGGAGAAAAGAAATGAACAGAATCTACATGGATAACGCGGCCACGACCCGCGTGACAGAGCCGGTATTTGAGGCGATGAAGCCGTATTTCTGCGAGAAGTTTGGCAACCCCATGTCCGTGCATTCGTTCGGCCGTGAGAGCCGCCGCGCGGTGGAGGAGGCTCGCCGTCAGGTGGCCGCCGCGCTGAATGCCGACAGCCGCGAAATCTATTTTACCGGCTGCGGCACCGAGTCCGACAACTGGGCGCTGCGCGGCGCGGCCTATGCCAAGGGCAACGCGCGCAAAACGCTGGTTACCACGACGATTGAGCACCACGCCATTTTGCACACGGCGGAGCAGCTTGAAAAAGAGGGCTTCAAGGTCATTTATGTACCGGTGGACGAAAACGGCATCGTGAAGCTGGACGAAATGGAAAAGGCGATCACGGAGGACGTGTTCCTCGTGTCGGTCATGACGGCGAATAACGAAATCGGCACGATTCAGCCGATTGAGGAAATCGCCCGCATGGCGCACGCGAAGGGCGCGCTGTTCCACACCGACGCGGTGCAGGCGATTGGCAGCGTAAAATTCGACGTGAAGGCGATGGGCATCGACCTTCTGTCGCTGTCTGGCCACAAATTCCACGCGCCGAAGGGCGTGGGCGCGCTGTATATGAAAAACAGCGTGCACATCGAGCGGCTGATTCGCGGCGGCGCGCAGGAGCGCACACAGCGCGCGGGCACGGAGAACCTCGCGTCCATCGTGGGTCTGGGCAAGGCGATCGAGCTTGCGACGGCGGACATTGACGCGCACAACGCGAAGCTGATCGAGATGCGCGACCACATGATTTCGGAAATCCTCACGCGCATTCCCGAAACGCGCCTGAACGGCGACGCGAAGCGCCGGCTGCCCGGAAACGTGAACGTGTCCGTGCGCTATATCGAGGGCGAAAGCCTGCTTCTGAGCTTGGATTTGAAGGGCATTGCCGCTTCGTCCGGCTCCGCGTGCACCAGCGGCGCGCTGGATCCGTCGCACGTGCTGCTGGCTATCGGCCTGCCGCACGAAATCGCGCACGGCTCCCTGCGCCTTACGATGAACGAGGAAAACACCATGGAAGAGGTGGACGCGGTTGTGGAGGCGCTGGTTGAAATTGTGAAGCGTCTGCGCGCCATGTCGCCGCTCTATCATGCCGAGAAGAAATAAAGGAGAGAAAAAGTATGTATACCGAGCAGGTAATGGATCATTTCATGAATCCGCGCAATGTGGGCGAGGTTGAAAATCCCAGCGGCGTGGGCACGGTTGGAAACGCCAAGTGCGGCGACATCATGCAGATTTCCATCAAGGTGGAAAACAACGTCATCGTGGACGTGAAGTTCAAAACCTTCGGCTGCGGCGCGGCGATCGCCACCTCCAGCCGGGCAACCGAAATGGTGAAGGGCAAGACGATTGACGAAGCGCTTCAGATCACCAACAAAATGGTGACCGATTCGCTGGGCGGCCTGCCGCCGGTGAAGCTGCATTGCTCCGTGCTGGCCGAGGAAGCGCTGCACGCGGCGATTGCCGATTACAAGGCGAAGCAGGAGGCCGGTGAGGTGTGAGCCGGATTCGAATGGCCACGCCGGAGGACGCCGCGCGCGTGGCGGAAATCTACAGACCATATGTGGAAAACACGGCCGTGACGTTTGAAACCGTGCCGCCGGACGAAGCGGAGATGCGCGTGCGCATCGTCGAGCACCTGAAGGCGTATCCCTATCTGGTGATGGAGGAGGACGGGCGCGTCGTCGGCTACGCGTATGCCGGGGCGTATCATGAGAGACGTGCGTATCGTCCCACGGTAGAGCTGAGCGTGTATATGGACGAGGCGTTTCGCGGCGCGGGACGCGGAGAGGCGCTCATTTGCGAGCTGCTTTCGCGCCTGAAGGCCGACCCGCGGTACTTCACCGCGATGGCGGTCATCGTGCATCCCAATCCGCGCAGCGAGCGGATGTTTGAAAAGCTGGGCTTTAAGGCCGTCGGCCGATATGAGAACGTCGGCTGGAAGCTGGGCGCGTGGCGCAGCGTGTACGACTATCTTTTGCGGCTGAAGCCCGAGGGCGGAACGCCGGACATGAACTGAGGACGGAGGAAAGGAAACATGTTTGAGCAGTATCTGCGCGTATCCGAGGAAGTGAAGGAAGCGCTTCAGAGCAATCAGCCCGTTGTGGCGCTGGAAAGCACGATCATTTCGCACGGCATGCCGTATCCCAAGAACGTGGAAACCGCGCTGCTGGTGGAGAAGACCGTGCGCGAAAACGGCGCGGTTCCGGCCACGGTGTGCGTGATCGGCGGCAAGCTCGTCGTGGGCGCGACGCGCGAGGAGATTGAATATCTGGGCAAGACGGGGCTGAAGGTTCCCAAGGCGAGCCGCCGCGACCTGCCCGTTTTGCTTTCCAAAGGCATGGACGGCGCGACGACCGTCACGACCACAATGATCGGCGCGGAGCTGGCCGGCATTTCCGTGTTCGCCACCGGCGGCGTGGGCGGTGTGCATCGCGGAGCGGAGGTCACGATGGACATTTCCGCCGACCTTGAGGAGCTGGCGCGCACGAACGTGATGGTCGTCTGCGCGGGCTGCAAGTCGATTCTCGATCTGGGTCTGACGCTGGAATATCTGGAGACCAAGGGCGTGCCGGTGATTGGCTATCAGACGGAGGAGCTGCCCGCGTTCTATACCGACCGCAGCGGCCTGAAGGTGGACTACCGGCTGGACACGCCGCAGGAAATCGCCGCCGCGTTTATGGCGAAGATGGAGCTGGGCATGAACGGCGGCATGCTGATCACCAACCCGATTCCGCACGAATACGCGATGAACCCGGACGAGATCAACAAGACCATTGATCAGGCGATTCGCGACGCGAACGAGCTGGGCATCAAGGGCAAGGCGCTCACGCCGTATCTGCTGGATCACATTCAGAAGATGACCGGCGGCCGCAGTCTGGAAAGCAACATTCAGCTGGTGCTGAACAACGCCCGTCTGGGCGCGAAGATCGCCTGCGCCATGTGCGACGCGCAGGAAGAAGGCCTGTGAATCTGGAACGAATCGCCGCGCTCGCGAGGAAATATCTGATGCGCAGGGCGCATCCGGAGCGCGAAACGGGGTTCATCTGCGCGCACGGGCAGCGCGTGGCGCGCGGCGTGATTGAGCTTCGCCGCCGCGTGACGGACGACGCTTCCCACGACGATCTTCTGCGCTGCGCCGCCATGTTCCACGACGTGGGCAAGGGCATCGGCGAGCACGGGCAGACCGGCGCGGAGATGGTGCGCTTTCTGCTGAAGGACGAGCTGACGGCTGACGAAATCGAGGAGGTTGCCCGTCTGGTGTACGCGCACAACCACCGCGCGCCGGGTACAGGCGAATGGGATTTGTGGGCGCAGCTTTTGCAGGACGCGGACATCATCGACCATTACGGCACCATCGAGGTGTGGCTCAATTTTCAGTACTGTGCGCATGCGGACAGGCAGATGACGGAGGATCTTTCCTTCTATTCTGACGAGTTTCCGGCGCAGACAGAGAAGCACCGCGCGCTTCTGAACCTCGAGGAAGCCAAACGCGTTTACGACGAGCGCGTTCAGTTCAATAAGGATTTCGCCGCGCGCATGGCGGTGGAGGCCGAGGGCGGCTACATGGTCTGACCATGTGACACACAGAGACAGGATGGGTGAAAATTCATCCTGTTTTTGTGCGTTTTTCGACGAATCACGATGGCGAATCTTGACAGAACGCGTTCGGTTCATCTATACTAAAGAAAAGGGGGAATGGGCGTGAAGCGTGTGCTATGCCTGATTGTCGCGCTGCTGCTTTTGTGCGAGATGGGGCTGTGCGCCGTGTCGTCGGCGGAGTCGGAAAACCCGGTTTCGGTTGAGGACGCGGCGGGGGAGAGCAAGAAGACCGAGGCGGACGAGCCCGCGAAGGAAGAGGCTTCCGGCACGGAGGGCGCTTCCAAGGATGAGGGGACTTCCGGCGGGGAGAGTGCGCCCGGCGCGGATGGTTTTTCTAAAGATGAGGGTACCTCCGGCGCGGAGGGTTCATCCAAGGAAGAAGGGGCTTCCGGCGCGGAGGGCGCTTCGAAGGATGAAGGCGCTTCCGGCGGTGATGTTCCCTCCGATGGCAAAAACGTATCTGGCGAGACAGGCAAGCCCAGCGGCGAAGCTACACCCGGCGAGGCGGGCAAGCCCAGCAGCGAAGCCACGCCCGGCGAAGCGGGCAAGCCCAGCGGCGAAGCCACGCCCGGCGAGGCGAGCAAGCCCGGCAGTGAAGCTACGCCCGGTGAAGCGGGCAAGCCCAGCGGCGAAGCCACGTCCGGCGAAGCGGGCAAGCCCGGCAGCGAAGCCACGTCCGGCGAGGCGAGCAAGCCCGGCAGTGAAGCTGCGCCGGGTGAGGCTACGTCCGGGGAGGCGGAGGAACCGAACGAGAAGGAATGTTTGATTTCGTCGCTCATCGTTCTGAAAAGCGGAACGATTTCCGACGTGGACTACGTGCGCCAGAAGGGTTTCACGGGGCGGATCGGCGTCATCTCCGGAAGCGTCACATTTGTGAACGTGACCGTGGACGGCGAGCCGCTGACCATCGACAACCTGACGAAGCATTTCCGCGTCGCGCCCAAGGGTGTGGTGGTTTTCCCGTCGGATGAAGACCTTATGCTGAACTTCTCGGCTGCCGGTCTTGCGCCGAAGGGCTCGAAGACGCTCACGGTTACCTATAAGGGCAAAAAGGTCAACGCGACGTTCCCGCGATACAAAAGCAGCTCGCGCGCGGCCACGGTGGACACGGTCGGAAAGATTACGGGCGCGAAGGTCGGCGAAGCGGTGATTACCGTCACCTATAAGGGGCTTGCGGCGCAGTGCCTGATCTGCGTTACCGAGGACGTGAAGTCGATCGCCTTTCAGGCGAAGAAGTACTCGCTGTATGAGGGCGAAACGCAGGCGCTTGCGCTGAAGGTGCAGCCGGCAAAGGCCTCGCTGGAGGGGCTTAAATGGAGCAGCGCGGATGAGGAAATTGCCCGCGTAGATCAGAACGGAAACTTGATTGGTCTTAAGCAGGGAACGACAACGATCACCGCGGTGACGACCGGCGGCAAGAAGGCCTCCTGCACCGTGAAGGTGCTGGTTCCGATCGAGCGGATTGAGCTTCCTGAGGCGGTGGAGATTCCGATCAAGGGCAAGCTCCAGCTGAAGCCGGTGTTCTTCCCGGAAAACGCCGAGGCGAAGAGCCTGACGTGGAAGGCAACGGGGAAGATGATTTCCGTCAGCAAATCCGGTCTGGTGCAGGCGCTGAAGCCCGGCGACGCGACCGTTACGCTGACGACCGATCGGGGCGTTGCGGCGACGGTTCAGGTGACCGTTACGCAGAAGGCGACCACCATTTCCTTCAAGGACAAGGAAATCAAGGTGCCCATCAATGGCACGGCCGTGCTGAAGCCGACGTTCGGCCCCGCGGGCAGCAATCGCTGGACGGTGTCCTATGCGAGCGCGAATGCCGATATTGCGACGGTGGACGAAAACGGCGTTATCAGCGGCCATAGTCTCGGAAAGACCAAGATCACGGCCAAGCTGCACAACAAGAAGACGGCGACCATTACGGTGTGGGTCGTCATTCCCGTGGAGGAGGTACGGATTCCGGAGAGCGCGGAGCTTGCCCGCGGAAAAACGCTGACGCTGAAGCCGGAATATCTGCCCGCGGACGCGACGGAGAAGAAGGTAAAGTGGAAGTCGCTTTCGCCGAAGGTCGCGTCCGTGACGGCGGGCGGCGTTGTGAAGGGGCTGAAGGCCGGCACGGCGGTGATTCGCGCCCAGACGGATAACGGCGTAATCGCCGAGTGCACGGTTACGGTGTACAACCCCGTGACGCAGGTGAAGCTGAACCGCACGTCGCTTACGCTCAGTCTGTACGAGCAGAAGGCGCTGACCGCGACCTATCTGCCCAAGAACGCGGCGCACACGTTAATTACATGGTCGTCCTCCAATCAGAAGGTTGCGACGGTGGATGAAAACGGCCTTGTGACCGCCGCAGCAAAGGGAAAATGCACGATCACGGCGAAGAGCGAAAGCGGCAAAACGGCCAAGTGCACCGTTACCGTAAATGAATATCTTCCCAAGCGCATACTGATTCAAAAGCGGTATTGGACGATGAATCCCGGCGACGAGGGACAGCTGGAATGCACGTTTTCCCCGGCCAACACGTCCGACAAGCGCCTGATTTATTCAAGCAGCGCGCCGGAGATTGTGTCCGTGGATGAAAACGGCGCGTTTCTCTGCCACGCCTCCGGCGACGCGGTGATTACGGCGACGTCCGCGAGATCGTCCGGCGTAAAGGAAATCGCGAAGATTCACGTCGTCGGCGAGAATACGAAGCCCCTGAGCGGGCTGGTGATTGGCGTGAACGCGGGACATCAGAAGACGCCGAACTACACGCAGTATCCCCTTGAGCCCGGCAGCACGACAACGAGCGCCGCCAATAAATCAGGCACGCGCGGAAGGTTCTCCCGGACGGAGGAGTACGTGATCACGCTGCAGATTTCGCTGAAGCTGGAAAAGCTGCTGGTGGAAAACGGCGCGCAGGTCATCATGATTCGGCGCACCAACGATGTGAAGCTCACGAACATTCAGCGTTCCAACATCATGAACAACGCTGGCTGCGATCTGGCGCTGAACCTGCATTGCGACGGTTCGGGAAGCCCGGAGGTCAGCGGAATTTCGACGTATTACCGCGCGAAGGGCAACTGGGTAAGCGAAAGCGCGGCGTTTGCCCGCGAATTGCAGAAGGGGATGCTTGCCGAAACCGGAGCGAAAAATGTCGGCATTTATAAGAGCTACAATTATATGAGCCTGAATTACAGCACGGTGCCGGCGCTGATGATCGAAATGGGCTACCTGAGCAGCAAGGTGGAAGACCCGCTTCTGAACACGGATGAGTATCAGATGAAGCTGGCGCAGGGACTTATGAACGGCATTCAGAGTGCGTTCGGCAGATAGAGCAGACGAAGCACCGATTCTGTCCGCGCAGGGATAAAGCACAAAAAAGAAACCGACACATGCGCCGGTTTCTTTTTTGCGGGCGTTTGTCAGAGGCGGCGCTAATATTTGCCGCTCCGCTCCGTTT
>CAVERI010000107.1:0-8133 GCA_963618055.1 bacterium
TATGATGATTATATTCCTATCCGCCCCAAAAATCAAGTGAATTTTTGCCGCTGTCACGCCTGCTATATCTTCAACTTGCAACCAACTTGCAACCAAGTTGCAAGTTGGTTGCAAGTTCTATGTTTCCTTTTCCTCGGAAGCGCTGCCCGCGAACCATCGTGCGGCGCTCGTTTTCCCTACGCAAAAAATCCTTCCTTCCCTTCGAAGTTCACGCAGCAAAACTTGAATCTGGCTTCTATTATGTCCGGGCAGCACTTGCTGCAACTCTTTTAACGGTGTTCCTTCCTCTCCTTTTATGCGAATGTGTTTCATCAACAGTTCTTTATTTGTATCATGATCCAATCCTATAATTCGTGTATGGATTCCTGATTTTCCAGCCGCGCTATATAGGCTCCTCGCAAGCACATACTTATTCCTCCCGACGTGCTCAACAATTCCCAAATCGTACAAATGCTTCAATCTTTTTCGAAGGTTCTCGCCAAGTTCTTTTTCGTAATACAGCGCGTCTATCACAAGGAAATCCATCGTTGAAAGATTTTCCAATTGATCGTTACCAATTCGATTGATCAATGAAAGCATCTTCTTATCAAGAACAAGGCCATTCAAGGTGATGCTTACAAAGTTTTCGTCGGTTCCGGAAAAATCCGGCAGCTGCTTCGCCTCTTTTATGCTAATTTCATAAATAAGATTCATTCCCTGCCCCGATCTTTCTACCAAACCACAAAGCGCCAGTATTTCAGCAATACGGCGATTTCGCGGTACCTGTCGGTCAAGGATATTATTTAGGGATATGCCATTAGGGAATCCACCGGGACTCTCCACTACAAGTCTATCCCGAAATTGTCTTATAAACACGCTGCCTACCATCTGGTAATTACGATGGCTTACCGCGTTTAAAATTGCCTCTCTGACCACCCTCTCACTGAAGGTTGGAATATCATAGACAAAGAATCCCTCCTGATAATGCTGTGTATCATTTCGTAAATTAACCAATTCCCAAATTCGATCATAGCAGGCAAAGAATCCAATTCGAAATTCTTCTCTCTGATTTGCGGGGCCTGCCGCATTGGAGGAACGATACTCAAATACAATTTCGCATTGAGGAATGTATTTTCCAAGCGCCTCTCTTCTTCCAAATAGAATAAGCGCTGCGTAGGTGATTCCATCCTCTGTAATCGCTTCGCAATCATGCAGCAGCTGTTCAACAGACAAACTTAGAATCCTTTTATTTCCACTCTTTTCTACCCACCTTTGACGAAACGCTTCTACCGCATTTTCATCAAGATCGGATAGTTTTGCGTTGCGGCAGACGCTGCCCGAAAAATCAAATCCTGTTTCGTCATAGATTCTTCGGCGCGTTTCCTCCGGCATTGAAATAAGGCTATCTCCCTCATACCACCACGCTACTCCATCTACCTGTACAGGTAATCCGAGCGGCCTGCTGGAGACATCAAACACAAGAACGCGTTTGCCTTCATGCTCATAGAGTTGAAAGTCGATCATGATGTGGAGCTTATCGATAAGCCCCTTCCTCGTTCGTTCCGGCTGATCAAACGCCATACTTCCAACTACCTGACGCGGCCGCTTATCCGTAATCCCAAATACCAGCTTTCCGCCGCCGCAGTTCGCGAGCGCGCAGCAGCAGCGCGCTGCCTCTGAGGCATCAAACCGAACCTTCGCTTCTTTAAACTGAATATGTTCGCCTTCCTTTGCGTTCAACAATTCTTTGATTATCTCTGCGGAATTACTCAAACGTTCTCACTCCCATTTTCTTATTTCGAACATACTCAATCATTTTAATCCTACTAATGAAGCTGTCGCCATCAAAAGTCAGAATTGATGGCGACAGCTCTCCCCTTTATTCCTCGTATCCCTTCTGAAGAAACAGGTTCTGCATCTTATCGTGCTTTTCGCCGGTGATCCAGTCTACGTCGTCGGTGTACCAGTCCATGATTTCCAGCTGGCGGGTTTCCCACGCGGTGGTGGAGGCCTTTTCCTCCTCGGTCATTTCGTGGTCGTAGGATTTCACCAGCTCGCAGTAGCCGAAGATGTATTCATCCAGCGCGCAATGGATGGTGAAGTTCGTCTCCGGGCCGTCGGATACGCGGTCGCCGCGGGCGTCGATGAGCTTCTGGTGGCGCGCCTGATATTCGTCGGCGCAGCCGGGCTTGAGATGCGTGGCGAACACGCGGCGGCGAATCAGGTGCTTATCCTCGCGCACGACGCCAATATCGTGGTACATCAGGCGCATTTCCGCGGGAAGCGCCAGAATCACGCCCATGGCCGCGAGCTCGCCGCGCCACTCGGCGAGCAGCTCCTTGAGACCGGCCTTGTTGTCGTCGTCGAACTCGGCATAGAAATACACGAAGCCCGCGACCGTCCATGCCGACGCGTTCTTTGCCTTGAGCTTCTCGCATTTTGCCTGAATCACATCGGCCTTTGCGCGAATCGCGCGCGCAAATTCGTCCATCATACCCGCGTAGGGTCTAAACATACAGGTCTCGCGCTTCATGTGTTTTCTCTCCCTTCAAATCAGCCCCTGCCCGAAGCAGCCGGGCAGGAACATTGCTGTTCACTGCAAGCCGCGCCCGCCGCCAAAACGCGGGAACGGCGCGATTTTTTCCGGGAACCGCCGGACGGAAACCGGCGCGTGATCAGCCGCCGCAAGCGCCGGTGCAGCGCGGGAACAGAGGAAGCCTTGTCCGGAACCGCCGGACGGGACGCTGCCGTTTGTCGTCAACCGCGCCCGGCTCCGCCGCCGCGACCCATGCCGCCACCGCCGAAGCCGCCGCCAAAGCCGCCGCGGCCACCGCCGAAACCGCCGCGTCCGCCGAAGGACGACGAGCGAGAACCACGGGTATGCCAGCCGCTGCGTGAATGGCGCATGCCGCCCACGCAACCATACCAGAACCACGCGCCAAAGCGGGTTCGAACGCCGCGCGAGCCGACGCGCAGGAACATGAATATGATCAGGATAAAGGCGGCGATGCTGATGAAGCCTACTTCGCTGCCCGCTTCCTTCTCCGCTTTGGTTTCCTGCGGATTCGTCTGCGCGGTCGTCGTCTGCCAGTTGGACGCGCCTTTGAACTTCACGCCTGCGCGGTACACGCTGTTCACGCGCTTGAAGAGCGCTTCGAAAATCTTGCGGATACCCGCGTCGTAGTCCTTCTTCGCGAAGTCCGGCTCAAGGTACTTGTCCAGCATGGTCTTGGCCGCGCCCGCGTCCAAGTGGCGCTCCATGCCGGTGCCGGTGGTCAGATAGTAGTCGTCCTCGTCGATGGCTAAAAGCAGCACCGCGCCGTTGTTCTCGGTTTTGTCGCCCACGCCCCATTCGTTGAGCAGGCGGTAGGCGTAGTCCCCGCACGTAAGACCGTCCAGCGTCTGTACCGCCGCCACCACGATCTGCGCGCCGCAGGCCTTTTGAAGCTCGACGTTGTTATAGTAGATCATCGCGCGCGTCGCGTCGGTCATCACGTTCGCGTCATCGCAGTAGTAGAAGTCGTCGTTCGGCTTCACAATGTCCGCCTGCGCGGCGCCCGCCAGCAAAAGCATAAGGCACAGAATCGCAGACAGGGTTCTTTTCAATTTCTTGCTCTCCTTATATGGTCGTGCCCGATTGAACAGAAACGCGAATCGTCGCCCACGATGCGGAGATAGAGTCGGGGGAGATTCCAGCCCGAGGTGGTCGGGCTGGGGGAGTTTTCAAAAGGCGTTATCTGCCGCGTCCGGCTCCGCCGCCGCGACCGCCGCCACCGCCGCCGCGGGCTCCGCCGAAGCCGCCGCCGGAACGGCCGCCGCCGCCGAAGCTGCCGCCGGAACGACCGCCGAAGCCGCCGCCGGAACGACCGCCGAAGCCGCCGCCGCGGTTACCGCCGCCGAAACCGCCGAAGCCGCCGCCAAAGTGCGGGGGACGGGGGCTGGAGCCATGGGGATGGTGGTCGTGATGGTCATGATACGGGGGGCGCGGTCTGGGGCCGCCCATGCAGCCGAACCACGAGCCCGTGCCGAAGGGGCGGAAGATGCTGCGAAGCACCGATCGAATGACCGCAATCACGATGAACAGGACAATCAGAACGAAAATCACACTCATACCGCCGCCTCCTTTATGTTGTTTTTTCACCGTCTCGGTGGTCTGCGGATTTGTCTGGGTCGTATTGGTATCGGGAACGGAATCGGCGGTCGTCTGCCAGCTGGACGCGTCCCTGAAGGTCACGCCCGCGCGGTACGCACTGTTCACGCGCGTGAAGATCGCTTCGAAGGTCTTGCGGATGCCCGCGTCGTAGTCCTTTTTCGCGAAGTCCGGCTCAAGGGATTCGTCCAAAATCGTCTTGGCCGCGCCCGCGTCCAGATGGCGCTCCATGCCGGTTCCGGTGGTGAGATAGTAGTCGTCCTCGTCGATGGCTAAAAGCAGCACCGCGCCGTTGTTCTCGGTTTTGTCGCCCACGCCCCATTCGTTGAGCAGGCGGTAGGCGTAGTCCCCGCACGTAAGACCGTCCAGCGTCTGTACCGCCGCCACCACGATCTGCGCGCCGCAGGCCTTTTGAAGCTCGACGTTGTTATAGTAGATCATCGCGCGCGTCGCGTCGGTCATCACGCCCGCGTCGTCGTAGTAGTAGAAGTCGTCGTTCGGCTTCACGATGTCCGCCTGCGCGGCGCCCGCCAGCGCAAGCACAAGGCACAGGGCAGCGCACAGAATCGCAGACAGGGTTCTTTTCAATTTCTTGCTCTCCTTTATTTGTCGGTGGGCAGCTTGTCCAGCCCGCGCATGCCCGCCATCAGGTTGGCGGGGAACGCGGAGATGGTGCGGTTATAGTCGTCCGCCAGCGCGAAATACGAATCGTTGCCCACGGTCGTGTAGGCGCTGGTGATGTTGTAGTAGCAGCGCTTCGCCTGATCGATGCGGTTCGCGTCGGTCTCCTTATCGGTGAAGGCGGTGTACACGCGCTCCGTTTCGCTCTTGAGCGCCTTGAAGCGCTTGAGCATCGTTTCCTCGTCGTCGGTCTCGCGAATCTCCGCGGCGAGGGACGAAAGCGTCTTCACGCCCTCGTCGTCCGCGCCCAGCGTCAGGCCGCAGATACCGGCGAGGGTGTCGGCGCTGTCCGCAGCGGTGCGGATGTCGTTGTAGACGGAGGCGACGTATTTGTCGCTCACGCCGCTGCGGAAGGCGCGCTGCGCGTCCTTTCGAAGGCCGCTCAGCTTCGCGGGGCCCATCACAAACAGCGAAACGATCAGCGCGATCGCCAGCGCCGCGCGGGCGAGATTCATGTTTTCGGAAAACGCGGTCTTCGCCCGCTTCGGCTCGGCCTGCGCCGCGCGCGCCGGTTCGGCGGGACGCTGCGCCTGTGCGTTCTGGCTCATGGCAAGTCCTTTCTGTTAGCGGAACTCGAGAATCTTCTTCTTCAGCTCGGTCTCGATGTTCTGAAGCTCCTGCTCGGCGGCGCGGCGCTTCTCGCGGCCCTCGTTCTGGATGGTCAAAACCTCGTCCATCGTCTGGATGAGCATCTGGTTGGTGTGTGTGAGGGTTTCGATGTCGATGATGCCGCGCTCGGCCTCGCGGGCGGTGCCCACGGTGGCGGTGTGCAGCTTCTCGGCGTTCTTGCGCAGAAGCTCGTTGGTCAGGTCGGTCACGGCGCGCTGGGCTTCCATGGCCTGCTGGCTGTGCTCCAGCCCCAGCGCGAGCACCATCTGGCTCTTCCACAGCGGGATGGTGTTGGTGAGGGTGGACTGAATCTTCTCCGCCATCACGGTGTCGGAGGACTGAATCAGCCGAATCTGCGGCGCCATCTGAATGGAGATGTTGCGCGTGAGCTCCAGATCGTAAATCTTCTTTTCAAAGCGCTCGGCCTTGTCGGCGAGATCCTTCGCGGCCTGCGCGTCCTCGGGAAGCCCGGTGCGCTCGGCAAGCTGACGGGCGGCCTCCACGTCGTTTGCGCGGAACGCCTCCAGCTTCTTTTTGCCCATTTCGATGTATACGGAAAGGGTTTTGAAGTACACAAGGTTTTCGGCGTACAGCTCGTCCAGCAGGATGATGTCGTTCAGAAGCTGAATCTTGTGGCTGGTGAGCGCCTTCACGATGTCGTCCACGTTTTCGGAGGCGTCCTCATAGCGGTTCTTGAGCATGGTCACGCGGTCGACGCTCTTTTTGAAGAAGCCGAAAATGCCCTTCTTCTGCTCCTCGTCCACCGAGAAGCCCTTGAGCTGAAGCACCAGCTGGCCGATCATGTCGCCCGCTTCGCCCAGATCCTTCATCTTGACCTTTTCCAGCGCCGTGTCCGAGAACTTGCTCAAATCGCCCTGCACCGCCGCGCCGTAGGCGAAGATGTCCGTGGTCTCGCGGAGGTTGACCTTCTCCACGTCGCGCACCGCGTCGTAGACCGACCTGCGCTCGCGGTTCACCATGTCCGCGTCCTGCTTGGCGTCGATTTCGATGTTTACGTTCTTGAGCGCTTCCTCAAACTCGGGGATGACGGCCGTCGCGGCCTGATAGCCTGTATTTTCAGACATTGTTTCCACCCTTTCCCGTTAGTTCTGAACCTGATTCTGAGGCTTATCCGCCAGACCGTCCATGCGCAGCATCGTTTCCATCAGCGCGATGTCGGTCTTTACGTCCATGGCTTCGTTTTTATACATCTTGTCCAGCTGCTTCTCGAACGCCTCCGCAACCATGCCGAGACTGTTCTCAATGCGCCGCCTGCCCTCCGACACGTTCTCGCCCTGCCCGGCGGACAGGAAGGAAACGTAGTAGTTCAGCAGCTTATCAAGCGCCGGCAGATAGTAGCCGTAGAACGTGTTCGCCGCGTCCCTGTCCTTCGGGTCGCGCACGATTTCCTCCGTGATGGCCTCGCCTGCCGAAGCGATGCGATTGAGCTTCTCCTGAAGCTCGCCGTCGCCCGCGCGCGAAGCCGCCGCGCGGAAGCGCGAAAGCGTCTCGCGGCCCTTCGTGATCTCCGCGTCCAGCTCGGGATCGCCCGTAAGCAGCGCCTCGACCACCGTCTCGTCCCGCCCCGGGAACGCGAGCTTCAGCCCCAGATATGCGCCCGCGGACGTAATGCACGCCAGCGCAATCGCCCACAGCTTGTAAATCGGCGAGATCAGCCCCCAGAGAAGAAACACCAGCGCCGCGCCGTAGACCGGTATGGCGCTTTTATGATGAATGACCTTTACGCGTTTTCGATTCTCCATAAGGCTCTCCTTCTTTGTTCGTTTCAAACATATTGTACCCCGCTTTGCCCGCGGCTTCAAGGCATATTTGCTTAAAACTTGCACTTTGTGCGCGAAATGTCGTTTTTCGCGTCTATTCAATCTCCAAGGACACCGGGCAGTGGTCGGAGCCCATGATGTCCGGATGAATCGACGCCGCGCGCAGCCTGTCCTTCAGGCACGCGGACGCGAGGAAATAATCAATGCGCCAGCCCGCGTTCCGGGAGCGCGCGCCGCCGATGTAGCTCCACCAGCTGTACTGCCCCGTTTCGCCGGGATGGAAATAGCGGAAGGTGTCGATGAAGCCGCTGTTCAGAAGCTCCGTCATCTTGGCGCGCTCCTCGTCGGTGAAGCCGGCGTTCATGTGGTTGGTTTTGGGGTTTTTAAGGTCGATTTCCTCGTGCGCCACGTTCATGTCGCCGCACACGATCACCGGCTTCGTCTTCTCAAGCCCCTTCAGATACGCGCGGAACGCGTCCTCCCACTCCATGCGGTAGGCAAGCCGCTTCAGCTCATTCTGCGAATTGGGCGTGTAGACGCACACCAGATAAAAATCCGCAAACTCCGCCGTCAGCACGCGCCCCTCGTGGTCGTGCGCGTCCAAGCCGATGCCGCGCGTCACATTCAGGGGCTTCACGCGCGTGAAAATCGCCGTGCCCGAATAGCCGGGCTTCTCCGCCGAATATAAATACGCCTCGTAGCCCGGCATGTCCGGCTTGTACTGATGCGCCTGCAGCTTGATCTCCTGAAGACAGATCACGTCCGCGTCCAGCGCCGCCATGCTCTCATAAAATCCCTTGCCCACGCACGCGCGCAGACCGTTCACATTCCAAGATACCAGCCTCATGACTTCCTCCCTTTTTGCCTTTGTATTACCGCATCGCGACCCTGCATTCCTTGTCCCAGAACGCAATGCCGTATTTGTGGATTTCC
>CAVERI010000108.1:0-7628 GCA_963618055.1 bacterium
TTTTTTGCGGGCGTTTGTCAGAGGCGGCGCTAATATTTGCCGCTCCGCTCCGTTTCGATGCTGCCGCCGTTTTCCAGCGTCTTGCCCTCCAGCATCAACAGCTTTTCGGCCAGCAGGCCGGAGAAGCCGCTGATGACCGCCGACATGGCGATCAGCTCGTCGGTTTCCTTCACGGCCATTTCCGTCGTCAGCCGGTGATCGAGCAGGTCGGCCGCGGCGAGGCGCACCTGATTGACAAAGTACTCCGCCGATTTCCGGTGCCGGAGCGCGTACTTCTCGTAGGTTGCGCGCACCTCGTCCTCGGAGAGCCCGACGGGGATGAATTTCTGGATGAACGCGATGCTCAGGCTCTGCTTCAGCGTGCAGATAATGATCAGGTAGGCGATATGCACGCGGTAGTAGCGCTTCTTCTGCGGCTCCGGCATGACCTTGATGCGCACGTAGTTGTTGATCGCGGCGGCGGTGATGGCCTGCCCGTCCTTCAGCTCCGGCGGCATGTAGTCCAGATAATCCTGCAAAAGCTTGACCACCTGATCCATATACAGACCCAGATCGGGAATTTCCTTCCATTCCGGCAGCCAGAAGCGCTCCAGATACTTTTCCCAGCGCCGGAGCTTTCCGGCGATCAGCTCTTTATCGTAAGACATCAACCAATCTCCCTTCACAGATGATTATAGCACCGAAAATCGGAGAAGGAAAGTTAACTTTTGCGCTTTCCCAGTTGACATGGCGTTCGATATGTGCTAATCTAATATTGCACATCAGATTGAACGGGGGCACTTGCAATGTTCTGCATTTTTACGGATACGTCCGCCAACCTGAGCAAGGAGGTTCTGGCGGCGCGGAAAATTGAAACGGTTTCCTTTACCTATACAAAGGACGGCGTCGAATACGCGGCGGACACGAAAAATTTTGATGGGCACGCGTTTTATGAGGCTATGCGCGAGGGCACGAGGGTGCAGACCGCGCAGATTCCGCCGCAGGCATACATTGACCACATGACGAAGCCGCTTTCGGAGGGGCAGGATGTGCTGTTCGTGGGCATGTCCTCGGGCATCAGCGGTTCCTACGCGTCGGCGGAAATGGCGGCGCGCACGCTTCGCGAGCGCTTTCCGGAGCGGAGGATTCGGCTTGTGGACACGCTGAGCGCGTCCTTGGGCGAGGGTCTGCAGGCGGTCTGCGCCGCCGATTACCGCGACGAGGGACTGGATATTGACGCGTGCTGCGAGCGCCTGATGGAAAGGCGGCATTCCATGTGTCAGGTGTTCACGGTGGACGACCTGAAATACCTGCGCCACACCGGCCGCCTGTCCGCGATTAAAACGATCATCGGCACGGTGCTGGGCATCAAGCCGCTTCTGAAGGGCGACACGGAGGGGAAAATCGTCTGCTTCGCGCGCACCCGCGGCCGCAAGCTGTCCATTCGCGAGTTGGCGGCGCAATATGCCGAGCACGTCGTCTCGCCGGAAACGCAGACGGTAGGCATTGCGCATGCGGACTGTCCGGAGGACGCCGCCTTCCTGAAGAGCCTGATTGAAAAAACGCTTCCGCCGCGCGAGATCATGACCGTGGTCTACGAGCCGGTCACCGGCTCCCATGTGGGACCCGGCACGCTGGCACTGTTCTTTGACGGCGACACGGGCTTCCGCGCCAAATAACGCATACAGAGCATCAAACGCGCCCCGCAGCGGTTATCCGTTGCGGGGCGCGTTTGATGGTAAAAGGACGGTTTATTTTTCCAGCACGATCGGGTTCGACCATGCGCGCTTGCCGTTTTCGTCCTCGAGCACGATGCGCACGAAGCGCTGGTTGAGCGGGTTGAGCGGGAAGTCCACGTGCGTCAGGCTTTCGCCGGTGATCACGCGCTTGCCGTCCCACGGAAGCTCGGAGGCGAACCACACGGCGCGCACGGAGGAGCAGTCCACGGAGATGGTGCGGCCGTTAAGCTCGATGCGCTTAAATTCCGGGCCGCGCGTGGCGTAGAAATCGCCCCTTCGCAGGGCGGCCTTGATGGCTTCCTCGGTGTTTTCCTCGCTGGCGACCATCGTCCAGCTCTGGCAGGCGTCGCCGTTATAGAAATGCGCGTCGTCGGAGGCCACCAGATTCTTTGCGTGCCCCATCGTGGCGCAGACGTCCAGAATGCCGGAGGAATCGGCGCGGTCGGCGTTCCACGGCAGACCGGAAACGGTGTTGTATATTTCGGAGATGGGAATGTCGCGCAGGCCGCAGATCACCTCCGGCGTGTTCAGCGACCACGCGGGATGCGCCAGAATCGGCACGCCGCCCAGACGGTTAATTTCATCGATGGCCTTCTGCGGCGAGCCGCCCGAGACGGCCTGCACGATTTCCTCCGGCACGCCGATGCCTACGATGTGAATCACCTGCCCGATCAGGGTATAGTCAAGCTCGATGCCGCGGATGGACAGAAGCCCGTCCGCCATGGCGGTTTCGGTTGACACCTTGCGGTGGTCGGTAATGGCCAGAAAATCGTAGCCGTTCGAACGATACAGCGCCCGCACCTCGTCCGGCGTGCGCCTGCCGTCCGAAAGCGTGGTATGCACGTGCAGGTTTCCCTTCAGCACTCTTCGAGATCCGTCCCAAAGAACCAATTCGATCAACTCCCGCCCTTCAATATAAATCCATTATACCAGTAAAAAATGAAAACGCCGTTTCCTCCAACGGGGATTGCGAAAATTAACACGGGGCTCTTTGCCACGCTTTTCCCGCATACTCTTAACGTATCCATTTCGCATTTCCTCTTCTGTTTTCGAGCGAAATCGTGTATAATGCGTATTATGGAGGAGAATATATGTCACAGATGAGAAGGCAGCGCCCTCAAACTCCATACCGTTCGCCGCAGCGGCCGACGCGCAGACCGGCGCAGCCCGTGCGCAGACCGGCTCAGCCGGCGCGCAGGCGCGCGCCCTCCGGCATGTCGAAGCTGTTCGGCAACCCGCTTTTTGCCGTCGCGCTGATTGTGGCCGTCGTGGTGATTTTTGTGCTCGTGCGCCGCGCAGGCGGGACGAGCGACCGTTATTACTGCGAGGGCGTATATATCAACGACGTGGATATGTCCGTGTACACGCGCGAGGAGGGTGAAGCGCTCCTGAAGGAATATGCCCGGAGCCTGACCGACCGCCAGTACACGCTGACCTACGAGGATCGCACGTGGTCGTTCACGCCCACGCAGGTCGGCGCGAAGATCAATGCCGACGCGGTGCTTGAAAGGGCGTGGAATCTTGGCCATACCGGGAGCAGCAGCACCCGCAGCAGCACGATGCTGTCTCTGCGCTACTCGCCGCAGAAGCTGTATACCGAATATACCTACAGCGAGGAAAAGCTGGACGCATATATCGAGGGCATTGCCGCGGAGGTGTATGTCGCGCCGGTGGACGCCGACGTGGTAATCACCGCCACCAAGCCCGTGGTGCTTTCGGATTCACAGGACGGGCAGGCGCTGAACTCGGAGGCGCTGAAGGAGACGCTGGTCAACGCCATTTTGTACGGCGGGGACGATACGATTCCCCTGCCCGTGGAGATCAAGCACGCGTCGGTTTCCTCGTCCAACGCTGAGGACGGCCTGCAGCTGATCGTAAGCTATTCCACCGACCTCACAACCAGCGCTTCCGCCCGCCGCAACAACGTGCGGCTGGCGCTGAGCAACTTCAACGGCTTTGCCGTGAAGCCGGGGGAAACGGTATCCTTTAATGAGGTGGTTGGCTCACGCACCGAGCTGAACGGATACGCGAAGGCGGTCGTGTACTATGGCACGTCGGTTACCACCGGCATCGGCGGCGGCGTGTGTCAGGCCTCGAGCACGCTGTATCCGCCGCTTCTGAAGGCGGGAATGACCATTGTGGAGCGGCACAACCACTCCATGGTCGTCGCCTACTGCGAGGCAAGCATGGACGCCGCCGTCAGCGAGGATGCGGCCGACGATTTCGTGTTCTGCAATGACACGGACTATACCATTTACATCTATACCTCCGTCACCAGCGAGTCGGCGACGGTGATGATCTATGGCAGGCGGCCGGACTACCGCATTGAGCTGGTGTCCACCATCCTGCAAAACGACATCAAAAACACCGCCGTCACCTATGTGAAGGACGAAAGCGGCAAGTACGCCTACTATACCGACGAGTATAAGCTCAAGAAGGAGGGCAAGCTGGGCCGCCGCAGCAAGCTGGAGCGCGTGTTCTACGACTGGAACACGGGCGAGGAGGTCAAGCGCGAGCTCGTATCCGAGGACTATTACAGCGGTGAACGCGATACCTATTGGGTCGGCGTTCATGAGCCATGATTCAGAAAGGAAGTATGCAAGCTATGAAGGAATGCTTCAATACCCGCAAGGGCCCCGCTGCCGTGGGCCCCTATTCCACCTGTGTGGCCGTCGGAGACACCGTGTATGTTTCCGGCACGATTCCGCTTGTGCCCGCAACGGGCGCGCTCGCCGAGGGCGGCATTGAGGGACAGACCGTGCAGGTGCTTAATAACCTTCAGACGATTCTGGAGGAGCTTGGTCTCACGATGAACAGCGTCGTCAAAACGACGGTATACCTGACCAATCTGGACGATTTTGGCCGCGTCAACGCGCTGTACGACGGCTATTTCGCGCCGAATTATCCCGCGCGCGTGTGCTGCGAGGTTTCCCGCCTGCCGAAGGGCGCGCAGATTGAAATCGAAGCGATTGCCGTCAGAAACGCGGAATGAAAAAGGAGACAGCTATGGGAAAAGTCGTTGTAACCTGTGATTCCACCTGCGATCTTACGCCGGAGCTTTATCAGAAATATGAGATTCACGTCGCGCCGCTGTACATTCGCGTCGGCGACGGCGAATACCGGGACGGCGTTACCATTGACACCGAGACTCTTTTTCGGAAGGTGCAGGAGACGGGCGAGCTGCCCAAGACCGCCGCGGTCTCTGTGGACGATTATGTGAGCCTGTGGAAGCCGTTTGTGGAGCAGGGCTGCGAGATCGTGCACATCAACATTTCCAACCATTTTTCCGCCTGCTACCAGAACGCCTGCGCGGCGGCTGAGGAGCTGGGACACGCGTATCCGGTTGACAGCCTGAACCTGTCCTCCGGCTCCGGTCATCTGGCCATTGAGGCGGCGCTGCTGGCGCGGGAGGGCAAGAGCGGCGCGGAGATTCAGGCGATTCTGAACGAGAAGAAAAAGCGCCTGAATGTGTCCTTCGTGCTGGATACGATGGAGTATCTGGCCAAGGGCGGCCGCTGCTCCTCTGTCGCTGCCTTCGCAGCCGGGCTTCTGAAGCTGCGCCTGTGCATTGAGGTGAAGGACGGCAAGATGGACGTGCACAAGAAGTACCGCGGCAAGATGAACGCCGTGCTGTGCGAATACGTGCGCGAGCGCCTGAAGGAGGTTCCCGACGTGGAGCTGGATCGAATCTTCATCACCGCGTCCAGCGCGTCGGAGGAAACGGTGGAGGCTGTGCGGCAGGCCATTTTGGAATGCTATCCCTTTAAGGAAATCATTCCCACCACCGCCGGATGCACCGTGTCCAGCCACTGCGGCCCCGGCTGCCTTGGCATCCTGTTCTTCACCAAATAATTCCGGCAGGAAGCATTGAAACGGAGAGAAAGCCCATGCCCCGTATCGGTTTCGACAACGACAAGTATATCGAGCTTCAGTCCGAACGCATCCGCAGGCGCATTGCTGAGTTCGGCGGGAAGCTGTATCTCGAGTTCGGCGGAAAGCTGTTTGACGATTATCATGCCTCACGCGTGCTTCCCGGCTTCGCACCGGACAGCAAGATGCGCATGCTGCGTTCCCTTGGCAGTCAGGTGGAAATCATCATTGCCATCAACGCGAACGACATCGAAAAAAACAAGCGCCGCGGCGATCTGGGCATTTCCTATGACGACGACGTGCTGCGCCTGACGGACGCGTTCCACGGCGCGGGGCTGTACGTGGGCAGCGTGGTTATCACGCAGTACGCCGGGCAGCCGGGCGCGGATCGATTCCGCAGAAAGCTGTCGTCGCTGGGCATTCGCTGCTATCGCCATTATCCCATTGCGGGCTATCCCTCCGACGTGAAGAATATCGTATGCGAGGACGGCTACGGCCGCAACGACTATATCGAAACCACGCGCCCGCTGGTGGTCGTGACCGCGCCGGGCCCCGGCAGCGGAAAAATGGCCACCTGCCTGAGTCAGCTTTACCACGATTATCGCCGCGGCGTTGCCTCCGGCTACGCCAAGTTTGAAACCTTCCCCATCTGGAACCTGCCGCTCAAGCACCCGGTGAACCTTGCCTACGAGGCCGCCACCGCCGACCTGAACGACGTGAACATGATCGATCCGTACCATCTGGAGGCCTACGGCCAAACGACGGTCAACTACAATCGCGACGTTGAAATCTTCCCGGTGCTGAACGCCATGTTCGAAATGATTCAGGGCACGTCGCCGTATAAATCCCCGACCGACATGGGCGTGAATATGGCGGGCTTCTGCATTGTGGACGACGAGACCTGCTGCGAAGCGTCCAGACTCGAAATTCTGCGCCGCTATTACGACGCGCAGGTCGCCCTGAAAAAGGGCGGCAGCGACACGGACGTCGTGCGCAAGCTGGAGCTGATCATGAAGCAGGCGGACATCACGTCCGAGATCAACCCGGCCATCGGCGCGGCGCTTCTGAAGGAAAAGCTGACCGGCGCGCCCGCCGCCGCCATGACGCTGCCGGACGGCCGCGTGATTACCGGCAAGACCAGCTCACTGCTTGGCGCGTCCGCTGCGCTGATGCTGAACGCGCTCAAGGCGCTGGCCGGAATCGATAAGGAGATCGATCTGATTGCCCCGACGGTAATTGAGCCGATCACCAAGCTGAAAACGCAGAATCTCGGCCACCATAACCCGCGCCTGCACTCCGACGAGATGCTTGTGGCGCTGTGCGTGAGCGCCGTGTCCGACCCGAATGCCGCGCTCGCCCAAAAGCAGCTGGAAAAGCTGCGCGGCCTGAACGCGCATTTCTCCGTGATTCCGTCTGCGGTGGACGAAAAAATCTACAAGCGGCTGGGCGTGAACGTAAGCTGCGAGCCGGTTTACGAGGTCAGCAAGCTCTATCACAAATAACGAAAAGGGGAATCCCGCGAGGTTCCCCTTTTGCGTGAAAAGGCGGAAAGCACATGACGGACAGGGAAAAGAGCCTTCTTCTGAGCTGCATGCGGGCGAACATCGGCGACGCGACGCACGCGGAGGATCATATTTTCCGCGTCACAAACGCGGCGCGCGACATTGCCCGAACGGAGAAGGGCGTGGACGAGGAAGCTCTTTTATGTGCCTGCCTTCTGCACGACATCGGGCGCAGGGAGCAGGTGGAGAACCCATCCTGTTCACACGCGGCGGTCGGCGCGGAAAAGGCGCGTGAGTTCCTTTCGGAGAACGGCTGGAGCGAGGCGTTTGCCGCGCGCGTGTCACAGATCATCGCCGCGCACAGCTCGCGGGAAATGGCCGCGAACGGCGGACTTGAGGAGAAAATTCTGTTTGACGCCGATAAGCTGGACATGATCGGCAGCGTCGGCCTGTGCCGCGCGATTGCCTATGCCGTTCAAGCGGGGGAGCCGATCTACGACGCGCGCGACCTCGCGCAGAAGCCCTCGCCCGATGGCGG
>CAVERI010000109.1:0-1032 GCA_963618055.1 bacterium
CGGTATCGTTGAATTGCAGATCACTATCATCCCAATTGTGATCGGGTTGGTTCGTACCCTTCTGCCCGCAGTGGCGGCACAGCCCGTCTACACAGGAAATCCAGTGCTGATCCCTGCCGACATCCTGTCCGCATTCCGGGCACGGCCACCAGTGCTCGGTGTCCGTGGTCTCCAGCTCGCCGACATGATCGGGCTCGTTCGTGCCCGGCTGGCCGCAGTGGCGGCACAGACCGTCTACGCAGGAAATCCAGTGCTGATCCCTGCCTAACTGTGCTTCCCTATTAAATTCCTGCTTGCAATCTCTGCAAACCCACCAATGCTCGGTATCGTTGAATTGCAGATCACTATCATCCCAATTGTGATCGGGTTGGTTCGTGCCCTTCTGCCCGCAGTGGCGGCACAGCCCGTCCACGCAGGAAATCCAGTGATCGGCGTCGCCGAACTTTTCACCGCAATCTATGCAAATCTGCCAATGCTCGGTATCCGTGGTGCGCAGCTCGCCGTTGTGGTCGGGCTCGTTCGTGCCCGGCTGACCGCAGTGGCGGCACAGGCCATTCACGCAGGAAATCCAGTGATCTCCCCTGCCCGTTTCCTCCTCGCACACGCTGCACTCCTGCCAGTGCTGGGTATCGTCCGATTTATCAACGTACTTGTGCCCCGCGGGGATATCTTCCGTGTCCCTGTAGTCGCAGCCCTCAACCGTGCAGGTGACGATTTGCTCGCCATCCTCGGTGCAGGTTGCGGGAGTCGTGACCGTAGGATTCAGGATGTGCTCGTGCTCAACCTCGCCCGGCAGCCCCTCCGCGTACGCGAACAGGCACACCATGAGAGCCAGTATACACGGCAGCAGTTTTCTTAGGCAGTGCTTCATGACATTCCCTTCCTTTCTTAATGCCTGCCGAATTTTGAACACCGCCATTATATCATAAAGAAATAACATAAATACAAAATATGCATCTCAAAAAAAACGACGACAAATCTGCGTCAATTAAGTTGCAAAATTGTGTCGCGGCGAATTGTTGCAAGCTATTC
>CAVERI010000109.1:1042-7626 GCA_963618055.1 bacterium
ATTCGCCATAATATCAAGCAGCGTGAGCAGGCAAACGCCGCGCGGCGCCGGAGCGTCCTTGGTGAAGAAAAGCTCAAATGTGTTCGAAATCAGATAGCGCTCTCCGTCAATCGCAACCCGAAGCAGCTTTCCTTCCTTTAAAAGACCTTCAAACGCACGCATCCGCTGCGCCGCGCGGTGCAACTGCGAGCTTCTCCGTCCCGACTGCTGCGAACGCGCCTATTTTGTATTCCAAATCCAGTGAAACGAAACCCGCCGTCGTCAGCCGATTTATGGCCGCGACGGCGGGTTTCTATTCTTCTTTATGATTTCTATCAACAATCTCTTTTTTCATCATTTCAGCAAAACGATTTGGTATACCCGAATCAATATTTTCTCTGCGTTTCATCCACCATTTGCCAGTAATCTTTCCGTAATCATTAAAATCAACTTCGAAAGTCCACGTACTGATACCGCTTTGTGACTCTACGTTTCCAATTACAATCGAACCTTTTGTAGATACCGAAAGTCTCCGAATACGCTTTGCTATTCGATTTGCAATCTGTTCGAATTCTTCTGCAGTTATTCCATCTTCGAACATACATCGATACGCTTCACGAGGTTTCTTTCCAGTAATATCAATTCCAAAATAGCGCAAAAACTTTCCAATCTTCCGTTTTCTCTGCAACTTAGCTTGATTCCTTGCTTCTTCCTTCGCTTCTACAGCTTCCATGCGTGCTTCTCTCTCGGCCAGTTCAGCATCTAATTGAGCCTTTCTCTCCTCCAATTCCGAGATTTCTGCCTTTCGTCGAACTTTCTTTTCTTTTTCCTCGCGTTCATCTTCATCTTCCGACACTAATTCTTTAAAAATCTTGACTATTACAGGCAAACCAACAATGCATCCAATAACGATCCCATATTCCGACATTCCTGCCGCCTCGGAAGCGAAAAATATCGATACTGCAAGTCCTCCATCCAGCCAAAGTAATGTTCTGCCCAAACACCCCATAATGACATCCACCTTATCTAATCCGATCTGCTGTATCGTTTCCGTTTCTCCTCGTTATCAGACCTCTGTCGGTTGTTTTAAATACCTTTTTCTGCTTTCTCAACTGTCCGCACGGCTGTCTCCGATCAGCTCGTCCAGAATGGCGATCAGCGTCTTCTTCCCGCCCACGGATTCCGCGCCCACGCAGCTGGGGCAGCCGTTTTCGCACGGGCAGGCGGCCAGCATGCGTCTGGCCTCGATGAACAGCTCCATGTTCATCTCGTATACGCGGTCGGACAGCCCCACGCCGCCGGGAATGTGATCGTACAGATATACGGTCGGCCGGTCGCTGAATGGGTCCTTCACATGGTAGACCACGCTGATGTCCGTCGGCGCGCACATCAGATACATCGGCGCGATATGGCGCATCAGATACGCCAGCGCAACCATCGCCGTCTTCATGTCGTCCTTGCCGTATTTCGCCTCCAGCCCGGCGGGCAGCGTCCACCAGCAGGCGGTCGTCTGCATTTCCAGCTCCGGCAGCGTCACCGGCCCCCAGCCGAGGTTCTCGTGGGTATCAAAGCGAATCTTCTTAAACAGCGTCACGATGGAGCTTACCAGCACCTCGCCGCGGTGGCGCGAAAGCAGCCCCAGCGGCTCGCTCTCGAATTCGTCCAGCACCTTCAGGCTCGTCGTCAGGTCGGCGTCCGTGTAATAGCCCACGTCCACCTCGCGGATATACGCCTTCTTGTCATCGAAGTCCAGCTCCTCCACCTGATACTGCCGCCCCTCGTGCATGTAAATGGCGTACTTGTGCAGCAGCATCGGCACGGTGAAGCGATCCATCTCGCCGATCACTCGATGCTTTTTCGGATTTGTAATGTCGATGATCAGGAAATTCTGGTCGGACGCGCTTCGCAGGTTCACACCCGCCTGCGGGAATTCCTCCGCCATCCAGTACCAGCGCCCGGAAACGAGCCGCAGGATGTTCTGGTCGGCAAGGTAGCGCAGAAGCTCGTCCGTCTCCTCCACATCCCCAAATTTCTCGCCCTCCTGAAACGGCAGCTCATAGGCGGCGCATTTCAGGTGGTTGAGCAGGATATACAGGTTGTCCGGGTTGATGAACGCCCGCTCCGGCGACTGGCCGAAGAAATAATCGGGATGGCCGATGATATACTGATCCAGCGGGTTGGAGCTGGCCACAAGGATCATCAGCGACTCATTCGAGCGCCGCCCCGCGCGCCCGGCCTGCTGCCACGTGCTCGCGATGGTGCCCGGATAGCCGCACATCACGCACGCGTCCAGCTGGCCAATGTCGATGCCCAGCTCGAGCGCGTTCGTCGAAACCACCAGATCCACGTTTCCCGCGCGCAGCTCGCGCTCGATTTCGCGCCGAAGCGTGGGCAGATAGCCGCCGCGGTAGCCGCGCACGCGCCCGGCATTGCCCAGCGGATCGCGCACAATGTCCTTGGCGTAGCGAACCAACACCTCGACCGCCAGCCGCGAGCGCGCGAACACAATCGACTGCACGCCCGCGCGCACCAGCCGTGCGGCAATGTCGCGCGTGGTCGGCAAACTTCCGGCGCGAATGCCCAGCTGCCGGTTGATCACCGGCGGGTTATAGAAAATCACGTGCCGCCGTCCCGCGGGCGCGCCGTTGTCGTCGATCATCGTCATGGAGCGGGCGGTCATGTTTTCCGCCAGCTCCTTCGGGTTGTGAATCGTCGCCGAGCAGCAGATGAACGTGGGATGCGCGCCATAGAACGCGCAGATGCGTTCCAGCCGCCGGAGCACGTTTGCGAGGTTCGAACCGAACACGCCGCGGTAGGCGTGAATCTCGTCGATGACCACGTATTTCAGGTTCTCAAACAGCCGCACCCACTTGGTGTGATGCGGAAGAATGCCCTGATGCAGCATGTCCGGGTTCGTCACCACCACGTGCCCCGCCTGCCGAATCGCCGTGCGCGCGGAGGCGGGCGTGTCGCCGTCATAGGTGAACGCCTTGATGTCCGCCCCCAGCGCCTCCACCATCGAATACAGCTCCGACACCTGATCGCTGGAAAGCGCCTTCGTTGGAAACAGATACAGCGCCCGGGCGGCGTTGTCCTTCAGAATCGCGTTCAGCACGGGCAGGTTATAGCACAGCGTTTTTCCGGACGCCGTCGGCGTGACGACGACGAAGTCGCGTCCCGCGAGCGCGCATTCAAGCGCCTGCCGCTGATGCGTATACAGACGCTCAATCCCGCGCGCCTTCAGCACCTGCACGATGCGCGCGTCCAGCTCCTCCGGAAACGGCGCGTATTTTGCCTCCCGCGCGGGAAGCACGCGCCATTCCGTCACGTTCTCCATAAAGCGGGGATCGTCCCTCAGCGCACGAACGAATTCCGAAAGCGTCACTCAAATCAGTCCTTTACCAGAACGGTCTTCACGTTCGCGACCGCTTCCTCCACCAGCGCGTCCACGTCCAGCCTGCGCTCTTCCTTCTCCACGTTGGCGAGCTTCGGCTTCGTGACGGGATGCCGGGGCGTGAACACGGTGCAGCAGTCCTCATAGGGCAGGATGGAGGTTTCGTAGGTATCAATCTTCTCGGCGATGTGGATGATTTCCAGCTTGTCAAGGCCGATCAGCGGACGGAACACGGGCAGGTTGGTCATGATGTCCGTGCAGCCGAGCGCTTCCATCGTCTGCGAAGCCACCTGTCCCAGCGATTCGCCGGTAATCAGCGCCTGCAGGCCGTTGTCGTGCGCGATGCGGTCGGCAATGCGCATCATAAAGCGGCGCATGATCAGCGTGCCCATGCCCTCTTCGCATTTCTCGTGAATCTCCATCTGAATCTTCGTGAACGGCACGATATGCACGCGCATGCCGTATTCATATTTTCCGATGATGCGCGCCAGCGACAGAACCTTCTCCTGCGCGCGCTCGGACGTGTACGGCGGGCTGGCGAAGTGAATCGCCTGAATGTTCACGCCGCGGCGCATGATCTGATAGCCTGCCACCGGGCTGTCGATGCCGCCGGAAAGCAGCAGCCCCGCCTTGCCGGACGTGCCCATCGGCATGCCGCCCACGGCCATGATTTCGGTGTTGTACAGATACGCGTGATCGCGAATCTCCACCCACATCTCCGTCTGCGGATGATGCACGTCCACCTTGAGGTTCGGATACGCGTCCAGAATGCGGCCGCCGAGCTCCACCGCCAGCTCCTGCGAGTTGAGCGGGAAGCGCTTGTCCGAGCGCTTGCACATCACCTTGAACGTGCCCGTCACGCCTTCCATCCAGCGCACGGTTTCCTCGGCAATTCTGTCCAGATCCTTCTCCATTTCCAGCGCCGGACTCACGGAATAAATGCCGAACACCTTCGTTACAAGGCTGACGCACTCGTCCATGTCCTCGAAATCGGACACGTAAATGCGCGAATCGGACAGCCACACGTGTCCACCGATGGGCGCAACCATTTTCTTCACGTTTTCAACCAGCATTCGCATGAAATACGGCCGATTCTGTCCCTTCAAATGCACCTCGCCAAAGCGGGCAAGCAATACCTTACGCACGGGTATCTATCTCCTTTGAAATCTCTTCAGTATTTCGTATTTTTCTCCGGCGACCCTCGCCGCGCAGTCGATTTCCTCCTCCGTGGTATACGGGCACAGGCTGAAGCGCAGCGCCCATTCGGCGCGATCCGCCGGAATGCCCATGGCGGTCAGCACGGCGCTGACGCGGCGCTTTTTGCTGGAGCACGCCGAGCCGGTGGACGCGTACACGCCTGCTTCCTCCAGCGCGTGCAGCATCACCTCGCCGCGCACACCCGGGAACGAGAAATTCACGATATGCGCCGCGCCGTCCTCCGGCTTCGGGCCGTTGATCAGAAGCCCCGGCACAGCCTCGCGCATCTTCTCAACCAAGCGAATCTTTCGGCTCATCAGCGTTTCATGCCTGTCCGTCAGCTTCTGCATTTCGTCAATCGCTTCGGAAAGTCCCGCAATACCCGGCGTGTTTTCCGTGCCGCTGCGGTACATTTCCTCCTGCCCGCCGCCCACATGCGTGCTCTTGAGGCGCAGATTCCTGCGAACCACCAGCGCGCCGACGCCCTTGGGCGCGTGAATCTTATGGCCGGACAGCGTGTACATGTCGATCAGCCGAAAATCGATTTCCTCGCGCAAAAAGCCCTGCACGCCGTCCACATGCAGCCGCGCGTCGGGCGCAAGCGCGCGCACCAGCCTGGAAAGCCGCGCCACGTCCGTCTTCGCGCCGGTTTCGTTGTTCACCTGCATGCAGCTGACAAGGCTCGCGCCGCCCTGAAGAAATTCCGCCAGCGCGTCGTAATCCATTTCGCCCGCTTCGTTCACGGGAATCCGGAACACCTCGCAGCCCATTTCCTCCAGCCTTTGCGATGCTTCAAGCACGCTCGGATGCTCGACGGCCGACACCGCCGCGCGATACGGCGGACGCAGCGCGCCGATGGAGCCGAACAGCGCCAAGTTGTTGGCCTCAGTGCCGCCGGAGGTGAAAATCACGCGCGCGTCCGCGGCGTGCAGCGCCCTTCGAATCTTGTCGCGGCACAGATTCATCTGCTTTTCGGGAATCATTGCCGGTGCGTACAGCGACGAGGGATTATAGAAATCCTCGCGCATGGCGCGCGCCATTGCGTCGATCACGCCGTCCGTCGGCCGCGTAGTCGCGCTGTTGTCCAGATATGCCTGCATGAAAAACGATCCTTTCTTACATGAAAAAGCGGGGACGCTTTTCTCGCGCAAGCATTCCGTCCGCCTTTTCAGCGAACGAGCACCGCGCCGCGCAAGCGTCCCCCCGGCTTCCGGCCTTCGCTTCAGTTCTGCCAGACGCCGAAGTTGAGGTAATTCCGGCTCTTGATCATCTCCAGCATTTCCTCCGACGGCTCAAGCACGGCCAGATGCTTCACATTGTTCTTGTTAAAGAAGAAGTATACCAGATTGTTGTCGCGGTTGAGGAACCAGTTGTGCTTTTTGATGGTTCTGTCGCTCAGATAGCGCTTGAACGACGGATGATTGACGCTTCCACAGCTTTCCACGATCTTCAGCGGCAGCTCCATCAGATAGCGGCGCTTAGAATTGTTCATGACCATCGATACGTCAAGCACGCCGTTGGTAAACGTGTATTCATACTCCACGCGCAGGCCGTCCTTCTTGATCCAGATCAGCACGGCAATGCCAGCAAACAGAACGCCGATCACCAATCCCTGCCACGGGAAGCCGCTTCCCGCGCCAATCTGGGAAATGACCGCGTTAATCATGAAAAGGCCGATCAAGCCGGAAATGACCAGCAGAACCCACGCCAGATAATACGCCGCGTTCGCCGCGCCGCTGTGCCGTTTGACTACGATTTCCTCTTTGAAGTTGTCCATTGCCATGCTCGTATACCCTCCATCGTCCCCGCGAACCGTTTTGCACGCCGCCCGCCGACGAAATTTTCCAGCCGGTCGCTCCGCGCCGACCTTTCTTTCAATATTATAGCATAGTTTTGCGCGTTCGCATAGCGCGAAAGGCAAGTTTTCATACTTTTTTGCGTGAATTCCGCATTTTTCTTCTTACTCCGCCTTCGGCTTCCCCAGCTTCTTTTTCCAGCGCTCGCGCGTCACGAT
>CAVERI010000110.1:0-7230 GCA_963618055.1 bacterium
GCCATCACGTCTCGACCTGTTTCCTCCCTTGCGGGGTAAAGCCCGGAGGAAATGCCGATCGGCACGTCCAGCGAATCCACCAGCGCGAGCAGCTTCTCCATGTCGGACAGTGCGGGCTTGGTGGGCGTAAGGCAAACCTCCAACGGAATGCCCGCCGCCTTCACGCGCCGGATTCCGGCCAGCGCCGCGTCAAAGCCCCGAACGCCTGTCACCGTTTCGTAGGTATCGTTATCCGCGCCGTAGAGCGTGATCTGAATCCCTTCCACCGGATGCTTCTTCAGAAAATCTACGCGCGCTTCGGTCATCAGCAGACCGTTGGACTTGAGCGTTACGCCCACGCCCCGGCTCAGCAGATACAGGTACAATTCGTCGAATCCGGGATAGGTCAGCGCTTCGCCGCCGGTCAGCGTGGCATTAACCATCCCCGCGTCGATAGCCTGCCCCATGATGTGCTTCCATTGCTCCGTAGTCAGCAGCTTCTTCCCGGATTGCTCCAGCTGTTTTTCCGAAAGATGAACGTAGCACATTTTGCAGTTCAGATTGCAAAGGGGCGTCAGCTCGAACGTGCCGTGCAGGGGAACGCCGCGCTCCCGCGCAGCGGCTTGCAGATACTCCCGCATTTGGTAGGTCTTTTCCGCGTCGTCCGCGCCCTGCTCCTCCAGCCGCTCCAGCAGGGCGAGCAGTCCGGTTTGCCTCGTCTGTGCTTCTTCGCTCGTAGGCTGTCACCTCCTTGGTATCCACCTTCGCAGGATGCGCCCCGCGCACGCCCGGCATTTCCAGAACGCGCGCCGCAGGGGCAAGCCTGCCATCCATATGCGCCCGAGCACGCGGGCGGGGGCATGGTTCAGAGGGATGATCCTCCCATCCCGTTCCGCCTGAACCACCATTCCCAGCACGCAGGCGCGGGGCATCCAAGCGTCCGGGTTCCAGCAGTGGTCGCCCAGCGTCTGCACCCACGCGCCCCGGATTCGGCGCACTCGATGCACCACGTAGCGCCCGGGCGGGCATTCAAACAGCACCACATCTCCGCGCCGCAGCGGCCGCGCAAGCGGCACGATGGTCACTCGGTCGCGGTTCCTGCGAATCAGCGGCCGCATGCTGTCGCCGTCCAGCGGAATGCGCATGGGAAGCACCACTCCCTGCCGCGCCAGCGCGCACCACTGGGCAATGGACAAACTCCGTTCCTCCGCCGCCATCACACGCCCGCCCTTTTTCGCTTGGATATTCGCCACCCCAGCCGAACCAGCCGCTTCGCGCAGCGGGGATCAACCAGCGCCGCGTCTCCGCGCCGCAGCGGCCGCGCAAGCGGCACGATGGTCACTCGGTCGCGGTTCCTGCGAATCAGCGGCCGCATGCTGTCGCCGTCCAGCGGAATGCGCATGGGAAGCACCACTCCCTGCCGCGCCAGCGCGCACCACTGGGCAATGGACAAACTCCGTTCCTCCGCCGCCATCACACGCCCGCCCTTTTTCGCTTGGATATTCGCCACCCCAGCCGAACCAGCCGCTTCGCGCAGCGGGGGTCGTACTCCCGTGCGATCTTCCGATACGCGTCCCTCATCTGAACCGGGCGGCGCGACGCGCTGTGCGCGTATCCGAGACCATCTCGTCCACGGAGAAGCGCCATTCCTTCGCCGCCGTCACCCTCCGTCCACCCTTTCCAGCTTGGCAATCCGCCACCCCAGCCGAACCAGCCGCTTCGCGTAGCGGGGATCGTACTCCCGTGCGATTTTCCGATACGCGTCCCTCATCTGAACCGGGCGGCGCGACGCGCTGTGCGCGTGTCCGAGACCATCTCGTCCACGGAGGAGCGCCATTCCTTCGCCGTCGTCACCCTCCGTCCACCCTTTCCAGCTTGGCAATCCGCCACCCCAGCCGAACCAGCCGCTTCGCGTAGCGGGGATCGTACTCCCGTGCGATTTTCCGATACGCGTCCCTCATCTGAACCGGGCGGCGCGACGCGCTGTGCGCGTCCGATGCCAGCGCGTCCACGGCCTGCTCCCGAAGCAGCGTCCGCACGAAGCGGCGCTGCAGGAAGCCCAGCGGATGAAGCACGGTCTCGCAGTTCATTTGAAGCAGCAGCCCGAACTCGTCGCGCACCGCCAGCGCCCTCGCGGGCGAACGCACGAGACACCGATAGCGCTCTGCGTGCGCCAGAATCGGACGATACCCGGCGCGGTACAGGGTGTTTGCCGCGCTTCCGATGCGCATGGGCGTGACGTCCTCGGGAAATTCAATCAGCACGTAGCTTGAGCCGCCCAGCGTGGGCAGTCTTCCATCCAGAAGCGCGTCCACCGCCGCCGGAGAGTAATACAGCTCGCAGCCGGACAGAATCCGAAGCGGCCAATCCCGCTTCCGGCAGTAGGCGTTTGCTTCCTTCAGGCGCTCTCGATACAGCGCGCCGTCGAATCGGCGAAGCCCGGGCGAGACATGCGATGTGGCGTAAACCAGCCGCACGCCGTTCTCCACATCCTGCCGAAGCAGCGCGTGCATCTGCTTTCGCGTTTGCGGGCCGTCGTCCAGTCCCCACAGCACGTGCTGGTGAATGTCCGCGAAGCCGCGCGGTTTCATTTGCCCTTCGTTTCAGGTTCGCTGCGCGAATCCGTGCCGCCATAGCGATGGTAGTACGCGGAATAGCGCTCCGAGCGGTAGTAATACCTGCGGTTTCGGAACGACTTCAGATTCACGCCGTTCATAACCGCGCCCAGCACCTTGCAGCCGGTTTTGGTGAGGTTGGCGACAACGTCGGCCACGTCCTGCACGCGCCCGCGGTTGTACGCAACCACGATTACCGCGCCGTCGCAATAGCGGGCGATCTCAATCGCGTCCACAATCACCCCGGCGGGCGGGGAGTCCACCAGAATCACGTCAAACTCGCCGCGAAGCGCGTCCATCATCTCGCCATAGCGTTCAGACGCCAGCAGCTGCATGGAGTTCAGCACCTCGTGCCCGGCGGGCAGGATGAACGCGCCGGGCAGGTTCGTGCGGTAAACCACGTCCTGCAGTTCGCACATTCCGGCGAGGTACTGCGCCAGCCCGACGTTTTCGCGCTGGCCAAAGGTAAAGCGATAGCGCCGCGCCAGTGTGGAGCAGCGAAGGTCGGCGTCCACCAGAAGCACGCGCTTGCCGAAGCCCGCCAGCGTGCGCATGACGTTCATCGCAATGCCGGACTTGCCCTCCTGCTCATAGCGGCTGGTAATCAGAATGCTCTGAATCTCGCTGCCGCAGTAGGAAAGGTTGGTGCAAAGCGTGTTCAGCGCCTCGGTGCACGCGTAGTCCAGCGTGGGAAGGCGGCCAATTTTCAACTGTTTCATTTCTTGTCCGTCCTCCTTCCCTGAAGGCCGCTGCCTGTAAACTGCGAATTCTTCGGAATGACGGCCAGCGTGGGAATCCCGGCTGCGCGCATGACATCCTCCGGCGACTTGGGACGGTTATCCAGCAGGAACCACAGTACCAGCACGCCGCCCACCAGCACCGTTCCCAGCAGGATGCCGCGAATCACGTAGCCGGTAATGCTCGTGCCGCTGGCCACGCCGGGCACGAGCGCGACGGAGAAGGTGCTTGGCTCGTCGGTGTTCATCGTCTGCGTGATGAACTTCTTCGCGGCGACGGCGTAGGCGTTGGCAATGTTCGCCGCCATCTGCGCGTCCGTATGCCGCGCGGTGATGTACAGGATGCGCGTGTCCTCCGGGTTCACCACGCTCACCATGCTTTGCAGCATGGAGTAGCTGTAGTTCGTTCCCAGCTCCTCGTTCACCATCTGGTGAACCTCCCACGTGTTGAAGACCTCCTGATAGTCCATCGTCAGCACGGTTCCGATCTGCAAATCGGCAATGATGCTGGAGCCGGTTGTGCCCATGATGTAGAGCTTGGACGTCGCCGAGTAAATCGGCGTCACCCGGCTGGACGCGTACACGCCCAGCAGCAGCGCGCCCGCAAGCATGCCCAGAAGGATATAATGAAGCTTGGAGAGCATGTAGTAAAACAGCTCCACAAGATCAATGGTCTTTGCAGACTGCGGCTGGCTCCCCGGCTGCGCGTCCCTTGAGCCGTCCTTCCGCTTTTCATCCAGACGGCTCAATATCTCCGCGAACAGCTCCGCTTCGCTGCTTTTCGGCTCCGCGTTTGCCTTGCCGTTCGTTTCGTCCTGATCGTATCTCATGTCGTCAGCCTTCCCGGGGCGCGCACCCCTTGTTCTCGTTTGGATTTACTCGCCGATGTACGGCTCGCTCAAAACCAGCAGAAGCGCCGTTTCCGTGCCCATCTGCGCCAGACCGAGCTGGTCGAACACCACGTCCACGTCGCCGTTCTCGCGAACGACCGCGCGCTGCACAAGCCAGCGCATCTGCGTTCCATCCGCGGCCTGCGCGTCGTCAGCCGGCATGCCCAGCGCGGTGATTACGGTTTCTCCAGCCATAAAAGGTGTAGCAAACGCGAAGGTGCCCACGGCGTCGCCGGAGGTTTCGAGATAGTCCTTGGTCTGAAGCGTTACGTATTCCGAGACGATCAGCGAATCCGCCGCGTCGCCCAGCAGGCAGCGCACCTCTTCCTTCTTGTCGTCGGGCAGCCAGCTCAGAATCGTCATCTGCGCCGCGAGACGCGCGCGGATTTTCGCCAGCTCCTGCGAAATCGCGTTCGTTTCCGGCACGATCAGAAGCTCGAAGTCGTCCGGGTATGCCTTGCCGTCCTTGCGGGTGGTCTTCTTCGTGTGCGTTTCGTCCTCTGCCGTCTTGCTGGGCAGCACGTCGGGAACGGCGGTTTCCTCCGGCACGACGACCACGCGGCTCTCGCCCATGCGAACCACCAGCAGCGTGAACAGAACATCCCTGCCCTGCAGCTTCTCCATCAGATCCTGCGGAATTTCAAATTCCAGCCGACCAATGCCTACCACGCGCGATTCCACCGGCGTCCACACGATGTTCTCCGAATCGGACGTGTCGCCCAGCACAACCACGGTCGTCTGACCCGGGTTGTAGCTGATTTCCAGCTGCATGACCGCGCCCAGCGCCGCCGCGGGCTGCGCCTGCGCCGCGTGAAGCCGCATGAACTCCGTCAGGTACAGGCTGTCCGGGTCTACGCTGACCATCGCCTCGATGGCGCGCTGCGTCTCCTCGGGATACCAGCGCACCGGGCGGTTTTGCTCTTCATACACGAAGGTGTATGCGTCCGTAACCATGTCCATCGTCAGCTGATCCGCGGGCAGAACCGCCAGATCATACGCCGCCGCCGACTCGTCCCTCCATGCCGCATCCAGCTGAACCGCCGCGTCCTGCGTAGGCGTGCCGGATACATCCGTATAAATCGCTGCCGATGCGCTTCCTGCCACCAGCATCAGTATGAGCGCGATACCGAGAATGCGTTTCGTCACGTTCCATCTCTCCTTTATTTTAGAGCAGCGCTCCGGCCGCCCCGTCATTCAAAATAATTCACTGCCAGAAGCATGCCCAGCGAATCAGCGTCCGCGTGGAATTCCGTGAATCCGTCCTCGCCCACCGTGTAGGCTCCGTCAATCGTCATCGTCTCCGCTCGCCGATACGCCCGGCTTTCATATGCCCGGTTGATCAGCCAGCTGCGCTCGACATCCGCGGTCATGTGCGCGGAAAGCGCGTCGAAAAGCCGGTCGGCGTACTCCACATCCTCGTTTATTCCCTGCGCGAATTTCTCCGCCGCCGCCTGAATAAACGCCCGCTGCCGCCGCATGCGCGACGCGTTCTTTCCGTCGCCCACGCTCATGCGCCCGCGAACGAACAGCTCCGCCTGCCCGCCCCTGAGCGTGAGCGTCGCGCCCTTCGTCATCTGCGCGTCCAGAGAGGAGAAATCCTCCTCCAGCGTGACCGTCACGCCGCCCAGCGCGTCGTTCAGCGCGTCAATCGCGCCCATGTCCAGCGCCACGCACGCGTCCACGGGAATCCCGCCGAGCAGGCGCTCCACCGCCCACACGGTGTTTTCGTTGTTCTGGGCGGGTGTGTCGCCATAGGCATGTGAGAGACACAGCTGCGTCGTCCGAATGCCCGTGTAATCGCCGAACGGGCCAAAGATGCGAATGTCCGTCATCGTATCGCGGTCGAGCTGCAGCGTCAGAATGGCGCGGTTCTTCTTGTCAAGCGTAATCAGATACAAAAAATCCGCCTGTCCGGCATAGCGTCCGGATACGGCGTCCTCTGTCTCCGTCCAGTCCACACCAAGCAGCAGAATGTTCGTCAGGTCTCGCTTTCGGTATGTCCATGTTCGGTTCGCGTATTGCGTTGTAAGCGCGCTTGAGTCAAAGCGTCCGTCCAGCGAGCCGACGGGCTCCACCGCGTCCTGCCCCTCGAGCCGGTTTCCAACGGTTCGAACGCCCAGCAAGATTCCCGCATAGACAAGCGCCAGTCCAAGCAGAATCAGCACGATTCGCGCGCCCGACGGACGCCTTCCCCCGCGCCGATACCATGCATGCCGCCCTTCCTTCAAAACCGAAGCTTCCTCCCGTTTACATAAGGTCAATCAGTTCAAAGTCAAGCCAGATCGGAATTGCTCTTCCGTTGAATTCAAGTGAAACCTGTCCGCTGCGCCCGCGCCGGTCAATGCGCAGAATTTTTCCTTCCATATCCTTGAGCGGGCCGCTGGCAATCCGAATGCGCTCTCCCTCGGAATACGCCCTTGAAAAATCAAGCAGTCCGTCATACCGGAAAACCCATTGCGCGAAGCGCCTGTCTCCGTCCCGGAGCCGCCACTCGCCGTCGCCCGCCGTCAGAATCCGAATGACGTCGTTCCTCGGAAGCTCCACAAAGGGATCCGCCTCTACGGACGCCTTTAGAAATACATAGCCCGGAAGCAACTGAACCACCTTGCTGTCTCGCTGACCGTGGCTCGTTCGATACCGCATCTTGCGCAGGCTCACCGCGTGATACGCCGGATAGCCGTCGCGGATGCGCGCAGCTACCTGCTCTTCCCTGCCGGTTATGCAGAACAGACAACCGTAGGCCGTCCGCTCTTCCTCGCCTTCCTGCACGGGCTGCCAGCCCGGCTCCTGCGCGAAAACGCCCATAGCTTCGCCCTCCGGCCCCTCAGTCGATTTTCCGCAAATCGACCTTCTCGGATTCGTTGCTTCCCTCGTATGTCTCGCCCTCCGCCGCACCGCTGCTCTCAGTCGTGTACGCCGTCCGGTAAGTTGTCCTCCGTATGAACGTCCTGTCCGATTGATTCTCGTTATGAGGGTAAGTCTTTCCATATTTGAGAATCGTCTTTATTT
>CAVERI010000111.1:0-7098 GCA_963618055.1 bacterium
GCGGGTGTCAAATTAATTTCTTGGACAAAAAATTATCGGATAAATCGGTTATCGTTTATGGATTTTTTTATCCATATGATGTATAATAAAATGGTATATTGTCCTATGCGGCGCATTTTACCTGTGCGCGGCTTTTTCTGCGGCCATCGTGGAGCGAAGCGCTCCCCGCGCCGCGGCAGTATACGTATCAGCCATCTCGCGCGGCCGGTCGGCGATTGACGCGCGAGCGGTTTTTGTGAGGGGAAGCGCGCATGAAACGAACGAAGCCGTATACCGGGCCGCATAAATTCACGCTGATGTCAAAGGATCAGGAAAAAAGGCTGCGCCGCCTATGGCGAAGGGGACGGGTGCTTCACTGGCTGGGCGACCTGCTTCGGCTGATTGCCGCGGCGCTGCTGGCGCTGGTGGTGGGGCTGCACATTCTGTTCACTGGGCCCTCCCAGACGGTGTGCGATATGCTCACCATGTCGCTGACGGAGAGCAGCGCGCTCAAGTTCGTTCCCTACGTATTCCTGCGGGACGAGCAGGTGCAGGAAATTTTCGACCGCTGCGCGGTGCAGGAGCCGGAGGAAAAGGTGGATCCCTCTCTGATCACCATTCCCGCGCCTGAAGCGCCGGCAGCGGAAAGCGGCGAGGAGGAAGCGGCTCCGGCTGAGCCGATCGTAATCGAATACGTCAGCGGCGGCACGTATAAGGGGCAGGTTATGATTGTTCAGGATCCCTCAAGGGTGTTTCTGGGCATAACAAACGAGCGTTTCTCCTCGGCCGGCATCGGCATCGATAAAATGGCGGAGAAATACGGCGCGGTGGGCGGCATCAACGCCAGCGGCTTCAAGGACGACAAGGGCAACGGCAACGGCGGCACTCCGCTGGGAACCATCATCTCGGAGGGCAGGGTGCTTCGCTCGGATACCAGCAAGACCATCGCCGCCTTCGACAACAACAACATTCTTCACGTGGGCAGGTTCGATAAGGCGCAGGCGGAGGCGCTGGGTCTGCGCGACGGCGCGGGCTGGGGCCCCGCGCTGATCGTGAACGGCGTTCCGGCGGAAATCGATACGGACTCCACCGGACTCAACCCTCGAACCGGCATCGGCCAGCGCGCCGACGGGGCCGTGATTCTGGTGACGCTGGACGGACGGCACGCCAGCAGCCTCGGCGGAACCTATAAGGATCTGATCGACATTTTCATTCGCTATGGCGCCGTGAACGCCTGCAATCTGGACGGCGGCTATTCCTCCATCATGTATTATCAGGGCGAACGGGTCAGTCAGGTTACCGACATGACCCGCTCCCGGCGCATTCCCACCGCGTTCCTGATTAAGGGGGTAGACGAAGAATGAAACGAAGGGTCACGTATCCGGGAATCGTCTGGCGGCAGCGCCGGTATCGCGTGCATAATTTCATCGCTTCCGCGGTTCTGCTCATGCTCATCGCGCTGGGCAGTCTCCTCCTGCGCGACGTGCTGACCGTGTACGAGCAAAATCAGCCCCGGCATATCGTCGATAAGGCGCTGGCAAGGGTGAACGCAGGCGACTACACGCTGTTTATGCACAGCCAGCTGGACTCGCCCTATGCCGACGAGACGCCGAATGCGTACAGCGAAAGCATCAAAGAGGCGCTCGGCGCCGGCCGCGTGCAGGCGCGCCCGGCCGTGGAAACCGACCCGGCAAAGAAGAGCTATAACCTGTATGTGGGCGACGTCAACGTCGGCCTTCTGACGCTTCGGCAGCAGGACGGCAGCAATCGCTACGGCTTCCAGCAGTGGGAAATCGAAAGCTGTCCGTTCACGGCGACCTATCAGCGTTCATGGATACTGAAAATTCAGGTGCCCGCCGCGTGTCAGGTGACGGTGGACGGCGAGCGGCTCGACGAAACGCACATCACACAGACGATTCGCAGCGAGCACGCGGAGCATCTGCCGGAGGACTCGCCCGCGCTGGATACGTATGAATACGAATTTGTCGCAGCGGCCGAGGCGCCGGAGATCGTCGTCACCGACGAAAACGGCGCGGCGCTTGCCGTGACCGAGGATGAAAGCGGCTATTCCGCCCGGCGCGCCGACATCGCGGCGCCCGACGATTTCGCGAAGATGGCGCAGACCACCATGGAGACGATCGCGCAGTACTCCGTGGGACTGCAAAAGCAGAGCCACGCGCTTCGCCTCGTGCAGAAGGGCTCCGCCGCCGAAAAGAACCTGATCGAATACGGCCTGTGGGACAGCGCAAAGGCCGCGCACGGACGCTTTGAGAGCTTTGCGCTCAAAAACTATACGCCCGTAAACGACCAGCTCGCGTTCTGCGATGTGTCTGTCGATTATATCTGCACTTACGCGAAGAAGGCCGATCTCACCTATCACCTGTCCTATACGCTGTATTTTTCGTGTGAGGACGGGAAATGGCTGCTGTACGATTTCGTCACGCATTAACACGCAGGTTGAAACGGAGCCTTGCCGCGAACGCAAACGCGGCAAGGCTCCATTTTGGGGCTTTGCAGGCTACTTCAGTCGGTTTTCGCCGTCGAAGTAGTCGATTTTCATGGCGTGGCGCACGTCGCGGAGGGTGGCGGCGGCGGTTTCCCGCGCTTTCTGGCTGCCGGATTTCAGAATTTCCAGAACGTCCGGCAGGCGGGTTTCCCAGCTTTCGCGGCGCTCGCGAATCGGGCGCAGCTCGGTCTGGAGCACGTTATTCAGGAGCTTCTTCACCGTCACGTCGCCGAGGCCGCCGCGCTCGTAGTGCGCCTTCAATTCGTCGAGCCCGCTGTATTCGGGCAGGAATTCGGCGAAGTGCTCCGGGCGGCAGAAGGCTTCCAGATAGATGAACACGGGGTTGCCCTTCGTGTGGCCGGGGTCTTCGCGGCGCAGGTGCGTGGGGTCGGTGTACATGGACATGACCTTGGTCCTGATGTCCTCCGGGCGCTCGGACAGGTAGATGCAGTTGCCCAGCGACTTGCTCATCTTCGCCTTGCCGTCGATGCCGGGCAGGCGCAGGCAGGCCTGATTCTTCGGCAGCACGATTTCCGGCTCGACGAGCGTTTCGCCGTACACGCGGTTGAAGCTGCGCACGATCTCCCGGCACTGCTCGAGCATCGGCAGCTGATCCTCGCCCACGGGAACCGCCGTGGCGCGGAAGGCGGTGATGTCCGCCGCCTGACTGATGGGGTAGCAGAAGAAGCCCACCGGCACACTGGCCTCGAAGCCGCGCATCTGAATTTCGGCCTTCACCGTGGGATTGCGCTGCACGCGCGACACGGTGACGAGGTTCATATAATAGAAGGTAAGCTCCGTCAGCTCCGGAACCATCGACTGGATGAACAGCGTGCTCCTCTCCGGGTCGAGCCCGCAGGCGAGATAGTCCAGCGCGACGTTCAGAATGTTCTGCCGCACCTTCTCCGGATGCTCGGCGTTGTCCGTCAGCGCCTGCGCGTCGGCGATCATGATGTAGATTTCGTCGTACCGCCCCTCGTTCTGAAGGCGCACGCGCTCCTTCAAGGAGCCGACATAGTGTCCCACGTGCAGACGGCCGGTCGGGCGGTCGCCCGTCAGAATAACCTGCCTCATGCGCTCGCTCCTTTCGCGTTCCCAGTTACACCTTCGGCAGGGTCTCGAAGCTCTTTTTCAGGTCTTCGTCGGAGGGGATGAAGTCGCTCATCTTGCCGTCGTTGAACTTCTCGTAGGCGTACATGTCGAAGTAGCCGGTGCCGGTCAGGCCGAAGAGGATGGTCTTCTCCTCGCCGGTTTCGCGGCACCTGATGGCCTCGTCCATGGCGACCTTGATGGCGTGGCTGCTTTCCGGCGCGGGCAGGATGCCCTCGACGCGCGCGAAGGCCTCGGCGGCCTCGAACACGTCCGTCTGCACGACGGAGCGCGCCTCGATCAATCCCTGATCGTACAGCTCGGACAGAATGCCGCTCATGCCGTGATAGCGCAGGCCGCCGGCGTGGTTCGGCGCGGGAATGAAGCCGCTGCCCAGCGTGTACATCTTCTGAAGCGGGCACACGCGGCCGGTGTCGCAGTAGTCGTAGGCGTACACGCCGCGGGTGAAGCTGGGGCAGGACGCGGGCTCGACGGCGATGAACTGATAGTCCTTCTCGCCGCGCAGCTTTTCGCCCATGAACGGGGAAATCAGGCCGCCCAGATTGGAGCCGCCGCCCGCGCAGCCGATGATGACGTCCGGCTTGATGCCGTATTTGTCCATAGCCGTCTTGCACTCAAGGCCGATCACGGACTGATGCAGAAGCACCTGACTCAAAACGCTGCCCAGCACGTAGCGGTAGCCCTCGTGCGTGGTCGCGTCCTCGACGGCCTCGGAAATCGCGCAGCCAAGGCTTCCGCCAGTGCCGGGATGCTCCTTCAGAATCTGGCGGCCGACGTTCGTCGTCTCCGACGGCGAGGGCGTTACCTGCGCGCCGTAGGTGCGCATGACCTCGCGGCGGAACGGCTTCTGCTCATAGGATACCTTCACCATGTACACGTGGCAGTCCAGCCCCAGATACGCGCACGCCATGGACAGCGCCGTGCCCCACTGGCCCGCGCCGGTCTCGGTGGTCACGCCCTTCAGACCCTGATTCTTGGCGTAATACGCCTGCGCGATGGCGGAATTCAGCTTGTGGCTGCCGCTGGTGTTGTTGCCCTCGAATTTGTAGTAAATCTTCGCGGGCGTGCCCAGCTTCTTTTCAAGGCAGTAGGCGCGCGTCAGCGGGGAGGGACGGTACATCTTGTAGAAGGCGAGGATGTCCTGCGGAATCGGAATCTCGCGCGTGTCGTTGTCCAGCTCCTGCTTCACGAGCTCCTTGCAGAACACGTGCTCCAGCTCCTCGGCGGTCACGGGCTTCAGCGTCTGCGGGTTCAGCAGCGGCGCGGGCTTTTTCTTCATATCCGCGCGCATGTTGTACCAATATTTCGGCATTTCCTCTTCGGACAGATAGATTTTGTACGGGATTTCCTGCTGGCTCATGGTTTCCTCTCCTTTCCAAATTCGACGTCCGGAACAGAAAAACCCCTGTCCCAGAACAACTCTCGTGCTGGGACAGGGGAATGAAAATTCTTCTCCTGCGGTGCCACCCGGCTTGACGCGTATCGCGTCCACCTCAACCGTACAACCATACGGCAATCTTTGGTAACGGAGGATTCTCCGGCGCGCATACTCGGCTGTGCCTTTCCGCTTGCCCTCGGAAGTCCATTCACCGGCCTCATCCGTATCGCGCTTTCACCGCCCGCGACTCGCTGAGACGTCCGAATCTCCGGTTACTTCTCTTCCTCATCGGTTTAGCTTATTAAACCACGCATCCCGCCGTTTGTCAACGGGAAATATGAATCTTAACAATCGTAAAATCCGGTCAGCCTATAATGACGCTCTTCTTCTTGCCGGTTTTCGTTCTCGGATACTCTCTGATGCGGGTAACGTAATCAAGGTTGACGATTTCCAACTCGCCCGACTTCTTCTCGATGACCATGCCGCCGTCGCCGACCTCCGTTATCACGCCCTGCACGCTGCCGTCGTTGGAGGTAATCGTATAAATGATGCACTCTTTTCCGATAAACCGCTTTGCCAGCTCTTTCATTTCACTGTTCTCTCCGTTCTGTTTTTTTCGATTCAAAATATGTCTGACCGCCGCCAGTCTCCTTCGCCGCATGATCCGCGGTATGACCACGAGAAGGAGAAAGGCGAGCAAAATGAGGTAGAGACTGTCCATTCGCCCGTCCTCCCATCCTCAGGAGATTTTGTTTCCAGCCTTGGAGCAGCGCATGGCTTCCCTGCAATACGCCGATATATTGACGATCCAGACAAGACAGACCGTAAGCGAAGGCAGAAATCCTATGTCGAACACAAGCGCGCAGACCGCAAGCACAATCGCTAAAACCGTGCAGACCCTGTTGGTTGCGGAGTACGCCTTGAACGCGCACTTGCCGATCACGATTTTCTCGGCTTCATCGCAGGCGTCCATCCACTTCTTCTGGAATTTCATATCGTAGATGGATGCTTTCTTCTCGGGATTGATCTGCTTAGTGGCGTCCACGCACTTTTGCTGGATGATGACCGACTCAACCATGACACCGAAGAAGGCGGCAATGCCGATAAAAAGGACGATCGTGCGGCCCTTGCTGTCAAACGTCGCAAAGCCCCCGGAATAGGACGCCGCAATCAGAAAATAGGAGAGGATAAGCGCTGCGCTTGTAATCCAGATCGCGGCGGACAGCTTTCCGTCAATCGCTTCCGAGGTATCCTCATCCTCGCCGTCCCACACGGCAATCAGCTTCTTCGCGCTCCGATATATCGGAATGCAGACCACCGGCACGATCGCCGCCAGCGCCAGCATCAGCCACGGAGCGATGTGCGTTCCGAAAAACGTCCCCGCATCCTTCATCGGCTCCGCCATTCCGTCCAGCCCATACTTTGCAGCGCCATAGCCAACCGTTCCGCCAACAACCATGCTCACGGCTAAAACAAGCAGGAACTTCGGAAGCGCCTTGCGATTGGCGTTTCGGATTTCATTGTTTTTCATTTTCAGCTTCCTCCTGTAAATAGAAGACTTCTTCCACCGTAACGCCGCACACCTTCGCAATCGTCAGCGCAAGGGTGACCGACGGCGAATAATCGCCGCGCTCAATCAGGCTGATCGTCTGCCGCGATACGCCGCATAAGCGCCCCATCTCCTGCTGATTCACATTCAGTGCGGCTCTGCGTTCCTTCAAACGATTTCGCAGGATCATACAGCACCTCCGTCTGACAATTCTCTTTGTCTAAATGACAAATATCATTGTCATAATGCATTATACGCTTGTCATAGCGCCGTGTCAATAGAAAAATATACAGACAGCCGTAAAACGAATGCGACTGCCTGTATCATTCGATAATTATGCGTATTTAAACAAACCTACCGCTCACGAAGCGGCGAACTTCTTTTTCCAGCGTATGCCGGACAGCACCCAGCCCATCTCCGCCACGGCGACGCCGGTCACCATGTCCCAGATCACGTGCTGGCGCGTGAACAGCGTGCTCAAGCAGACCAACAGCGAGAACACACCCGAGAAAACCACGTACCCGCGCTTCACGCCGCGGCATTCGCGGCTTAAAAGCGGACGGAACGCCATCCAGC
>CAVERI010000112.1:0-6936 GCA_963618055.1 bacterium
AAAATTCGCTCACAAGGGAAATCCGGCAAAAATCGTACAGCTTCTCGATTCTTTTCTTAATTTTATCAGAAAACCTTCCACGCGGGGAACATGCGCATGCTATAATAAAATTCCAGTAGAACGAATGGAGATGTTTGACGTGAATGAAGTGCCTTCCGGAGTCAGCTGGAAACCCTTTGAAACCCGCCCCATCGGCCCGCTTGGAATCATTGCCATGGCCGGCTGCGAAGCCATGGGTCAGCGCGTAGACCAGTATTTGAAGGACTGGCGCGAGGGCAGGGGCGAGCAGAGCGAGGATCTGTATACCTTCCCCGGCTACAACCTGAACACCTTCCTGCTCTCCGCGAAGTGCCCGCGCTTCGGAACCGGCGAAGGTAAGGGTCTGCTTACGCAGAGCGTCCGCGGCTATGATATCTACATCATTACCGACGTTACCGCCCACCAGATTCAATACAGCATGTACGGCAAGCCCGTGCCCATGTCGCCCGACGACCACTATGCCGACCTCAAGCGCGTAATCGCCGCCATCGGCGGCAAGGCGCGCCGCATCAACGTCATTATGCCCTTCCTCTATGAAAGCCGCCAGCACCGCCGCACCAGCCGTGAGAGCATGGACTGCGCGCTGATGCTGCAGGAGCTTTCCGCCATGGGCGTTGAAAACATCATCACCTTCGACGCGCACGACCCGCGCGTGCAGAACGCCATCCCGCTGACCGGCTTTGAATCCTTCATGCCCACGTACCAGACGATGAAGGCGCTGTGCCGCAGGGTGAAGGATCTGCAGCTGGACAAGGAGCACATGATGATCGTCTCCCCCGACGAGGGCGCCATGTCCCGCAACATCTACTATTCCTCCGTGCTCGGTCTGGATCTGGGCATGTTCTATAAGCGCCGCGACTATTCCACCGTCGTCAACGGCCGCAACCCCATCCTTGAGCACGTCTACATCGGCTCCAAGGTTGCGGGCAAGGACGTGATCGTCGCCGACGATATCATCGCCACTGGCGACAGCATGATCGATCTGGTTAAGGATCTCCACCGCCGCCACGCGCGCCGCATCTATATCGCGGCCACGTTCTGCTTCTTCACCAACGGCATCAAGACCTTCAACGAGCTGTATAAGAAGGGCTACCTCTCCGGCGTGCTCGGCACCAACCTGTGCTACCTGCCGCCCGAGGTCACGAGCGCGCCGTGGTTCATTCAGGTGGACATGAGCAAATATATGTCCTACATCATCGCGACCCTGAACCATGACCACAGCCTCGACAGCCTGATCAATCCCCTCAACCGCATCGTCAGGCTTCTTGACCGCTACAAAAAGGGCGAAGAAATCTGACTCCCCATTCTTCCTACCAGCGAGACCGCGGCAAAAACCGCGGTCTCGCGTATTTTTCGGTTTACAAAAAACGCAGCCCATCTGAAAACGGACTGCGCGGCACAACCGTCCCCGGCGCGATTCGAACGCGCGGCGTTCCGCTTAGGAGGCGGACCCTCTATCCTGCTGAGGTACGGGGACAAAACCTGCATTTTCGATATTATATTCATTCCCGCCGCGTTTGTCAACCAGCGGCTTGTAAATTTCGCCGCGCGCGGTTTCATTCGCGGCACACATAATTATTAACTTGACAAACTCAAAAATACCTGCATAATTGTATACAATTTCTTACTGATCTTCGGAAGGAGGTTCTTGAGGGATGTTGGAAATATCAAGCAAGACCAATCTGCTGGAGCAAAATTCCTATAAGTATTCGCTTCAGGATGTAAAGGAGCCCAATCTGCTGCGCGACATCTATTCCTACGGCACCGTGCCCAAGGTATCGTTCAACCATCGCCGCGTGCCGCTGAACATGCCGGAGGAAATCTGGATCACGGACACCTCGCTGCGCGACGGTCAGCAGTCGGTAGAGCCCTATACGGTAGACCAAATTGTGAACATCTATAAGCTGCTGAGCAAGCTCGGCGGGCCTTATGGCATCATTCGCCAGACGGAATTTTTTATCTACAGCAAAAAAGACCGCGAGGCGCTGGAAAAGTGCATGGCATTGGGGCTGAGGTTTCCGGAGATCACCAGCTGGATACGCGCGAGCAAGGAGGATTTTAAGCTCGTGCGCAATCTGGGCATCAAGGAAACCGGCATACTGGTATCCTGTTCGGATTATCACATCTTCAAAAAGATGAAGATGACCCGCTCGCAGGCGCTGGACTACTATCTCGGCACAGTGAAGGACGCATTCGACGAGGGCGTCATTCCCCGCTGTCATTTGGAGGATATTACCCGCGCCGATTTCTACGGCTTTGTCGTTCCCTTCGTCAATGAGCTGCAATCGCTTTCCCGCAAGGCAGGCATTCCCGTCAAGATTCGCGCCTGTGACACGATGGGCTACGGCGTTCCCTACACCGAGGCGGCGCTGCCGCGCTCCGTTGCCGGCATCATCTACGGCTTGCAGCACTATTCCGATGTGCTCAGCGAGCATCTGGAATGGCACGGCCACAACGACTTCTACAAGGCTGTCGCCAACGCGTCTACCGCATGGCTCTACGGCGCATGTGCGGTCAACTGCTCGCTGCTTGGCATCGGTGAACGGACGGGCAACATCCCGCTGGAGGCAATGGTGTTTGAATACGCCTCGCTTCGCGGTTCGCTTGACGGCATGGATCCAACGGTAATTACGGAGATTGCCGAATATTTTGAAAAGGACATTGGCTATCATATTCCGCCCATGACGCCCTTCGCCGGCGCATATTTCAATTCCACGCGCGCGGGCATTCACGCCGACGGCCTGATGAAGGACGCGGAAATTTACACGATATTCGACACCGAAAAGCTGCTCAACCGTCCGGCGGTGGTGGAAATCAGCAAGACATCCGGCGCGGCGGGCATTGCGTTTTGGATCAACCGCCACTTCTGTCTTGAGGGCGAGCAAAAGCTGGGCAAGCAGGATCCGCTGGTCGTTCAAATGAAGGAATGGGTGGACAGGACATACGAGGACGGCCGCGTAACCGTGATGTCGCATCGGGAACTATTGGACAAGATTCACGAGCTTGCTCCCGGACGTTTCCCCGAGGAATAAGCGCGAAGGGAGGCAGAACGAATGCTTAAATCCATTTCGCTGGCTGATCAGGTTTTTGAAAAGCTGGAGAGCGATATTATTTCCGGGGTCTATCCCCGAGGTGAAATTCTGACGGAGCTGAAGCTGGTCGAGCAGCTCAATGTCAGCCGCACCCCCATCCGCGAGGCGCTGCATCGTCTGGAGCACGAGCGTCTGATTCAGGATACCGGCAAGGGCAGCTTAGTGCTGGGCATTACGCTGGACGATCTGCAGGACATCATGGAAATTCGCATGCGCTGCGAGGGCTTGGCCGCGCGCTACGCCGCGCTGAATCGCAGTGAGGATGACGCGGCCCACCTGCGTCAGCTGATGGAATTGCAGGACTTTTATGTGACAAAGGGCGACTTTGAGAATCTGCGCAAAATCGACGATGAATTTCACGACTGCATCTACCGGATCTGCAGCCGTCAGGTGCTCACGGACATACTCCGACCACTGCACCGCAAAACCGAACGCTTCCGCAGAAGCTCGTTGATTAACGCCCAGCGCAGGCAAAAGAGCACGGGTGAACACAGGGCCATCAGCGACGCCATCTGCGACAGGGATACTGACAAGGCGGAGCAGCTAATGGATTTTCACATTCGCAATGCCAGAGACAGCATGCTCGGAGGTGTAAAGAATGGCTAAGACAATCGCACAAAAAATCATATCCAGCCATCTGATTTCAGGTGAAATGATCCCCGGGGAAGAGATTGCGCTGAAAATTGATCAGACCCTGACGCAGGACGCGACGGGCACGATGGCCTATCTGGAGTTTGAAGCCATGGGCATTCCCCGTGTTAAGACGGAGTTTTCCATTGCCTATGTTGACCATAATACCTTGCAGTGCGGCTTCATGAACGCGGATGACCATCAGTACCTGCAGACGGTTGCCGCCAAGCACGGCGTGCGTTTCTCTCGCCCCGGCAACGGCATCTGCCATCAGGTTCATTTGGAGCGTTTCGGCAAGCCCGGCAAGACGCTGATCGGTTCAGACTCCCACACGCCAACGGGCGGCGGTCTGGGCATGCTGGCATTCGGCGCGGGCGGCATGGACGTAGCGGTCGCCATGGGCGGCGGCGCATACTATATCCGCATGCCCAAGATGTTCAAGGTGGAGCTGACCGGCCGGCTGCGTCCCTTCGTTTCCGCCAAGGACATTTCGCTGAAGCTGCTGCAAATTCTTTCCGTCAAGGGCGGCGTGGGCGCAATCATCGAGTGGGGCGGCGAGGGTATCCGCAATCTGAGCGTGCCTGAGCGCGCCACCATCACGAACATGGGCACAGAGCTGGGCGCGACGACCTCCATCTTTCCCTCGGATGAACAGACGCGGGCCTTCCTGAAGGCGCAGGGACGAGAAGCCGACTATCTGCCGCTTGCAAGCGATCCAGACGCCGTGTATGATCGCGTCATCCATATCGATCTGAATACGCTCACCCCCCTTGTCGCCTGTCCGCACAGCCCGGATAACGTCGCGGAGGTATCCTCTCTGAACGATCAAAGGGTCGATCAGGTCTGCATCGGTTCGTGTACAAACTCCTCCCTTTCGGATATGCTCAAGGTCGCCGCCATACTCAAGGGCAGGCGAATTGCGCCGAATGTGGATTTATCCGTATCCCCCGGCTCCAGACAGGTGCTGTCCATGCTCGCTGCCTGCGGCGCGCTCAACGATATTCTCGCCTCAGGCGCGCGCCTGCTGGAATGCGCCTGCGGTCCGTGCATCGGCATGGGCTTCTCGCCCAACTCCGGCGGCGTAAGCCTGCGCACATTCAACCGTAATTTTCTGGGGCGCAGCGGTACGGCGGACGCAGGGGTCTATCTGGTTTCGCCGGAGACAGCCGCCGCCTCTGCGCTCACCGGCGTCATCACCGATCCGACGACGCTGCCGCCGATACCGGTTTTCGCGCTGCCTGACTCCTTCGACGCCGATGACAGCGGCGTATTGCAGCCGCTGCCGCCGGAGCTTGCCGAGTCCGCCGAGGTGCTGCGCGGGCCGAACATCAAGCCCTTCCCCAGGGGACGTAAATTGACGGACGAGATTCATGCCGAGCTGGTACTCAAGGTCGGCGACAACATCACAACGGATCACATCATGCCCGCCGGCGCAAAGGTGCTCCCGTATCGCTCCAACATTCCCAAGATGAGCGAGTTCTGCTTCGAGGTCTGCGATCCGAGCTTCCCCGCGCGCGCCAAGTCGGCAGGCGAGGGCGTTATACTCGGCGGCAGCAACTACGGTCAGGGCTCGTCTCGCGAGCACGCCGCGCTCGTGCCCATGTATCTGGGCATCCGCGCCGTGGTCGTCAAGAGCTTTGCGCGCATCCACGTTGCCAACCTGATCAACGCAGGCATACTGCCTCTGACCTTCGAACAGGAGGCGGACTATGAACGCTTCTCTCAGGGCGACCATCTCACGATTGCGGGCATATTTGAGGGGCTGGACAGCGGCTTTGTGACGCTCAGGAGCGCGTCCGGCGAAACGGCGCGGCTCATCTGCAGCGTCACATCCAGACAGAAAGCCATACTGCTCGCCGGCGGCCTGCTCGAATACACGCGGGAGGGAAATCAATGATGGATACGCAGATCGAACATGAAATTCAAAAGGCCGCTTCGGCATTCGAACTGCTTTTGCGCGAGCAGTTGACTCGGCTTAAAAATATGAATTGCAATCGCGCGGATTATGCCGCCAAGCCCGTTGTAACCATCGGCCTAATCGATGGCGACGGCATCGGCAAAATCATCATGCCGCAGGCAAGGCGCGTTCTGGAAGCGCTGCTGCGGGATGAGATCGCAGTCGGACGAATCGTACTTCGCCAGATTGAGGGGCTGACCATCGAAAACCGCATGGCGCTCAATGCAAGCGTCCCGCGGGATGTGCTAAACGAAATCAGGCAATGCGATGTGCTGCTCAAGGGCCCGACCACCACGCCCATGGGCGGCAAGATGGAGAGCGCCAACGTGACGCTGCGCCGTGAGCTGGATCTCTATGCCAATGTACGGCCGGTCAGCATTCCCGAAGAGGGCGTCGACTGGATGTTCTTTCGCGAGAACACCGAGGGCGAATACGTGCTGGGCAGCCGCGGCATCGAACTGCCCGGCATGGCGGTGGATTTCAAGGTCACCACGGATGCCGGCACACGCCGTATCGCCCGCGCGGCCTTCGAATATGCGCGCGCAAACGGCAAAAGGCGCGTGACCATTGTTACCAAAGCCAACATCATGAAAAAGACCGACGGCAAATTTACCGCCATTGCCCATGAGATCGCCGCGGAATATCCCGAAATTGAAACGGATGATCGCTACATCGACATCATGACCGCCAATCTCGTCAATCCCGCGATGCGCCGCGAGTTCGAGGTTCTGCTGCTGCCCAATCTCTACGGCGATATCATCACCGATGAAGCCGCACAGCTTCAGGGCGGCGTGGGAACGGCAGGCAGCGCCAACATCGGCGATCGCTTCGCCATGTTCGAGGCCGTGCATGGATCCGCGCCGCGGCTGTTCGAGCTTGGCTTGCAGGATTACGCCAGCCCCAAGAGCATCCTTAAGGCGGAAGCTATGCTGCTGCGCCATATCGCCCGCACAGCGGCGGCAGAGCGACTCGAACGGGCGCTCCAGGATAATGCGCTTCCAATCACCGGTGACCGCGATGGCGTCACAAGCGCCGAGTATACCGATCACCTGCTGGCGCTGCTGGGAAAATAATCATCTTTGTCGCATAAAAAACAGGGGAACCGGCAAATTCCAAGAAAAATGCCGGTTCCCTTGTTGAATTATTCGTACCTTTAGGCCGCTTGCTGCTGTAAGGATTTGTCCGTTTAGCCGGAGGCCGTGTTCAAGATTTTCTGCA
>CAVERI010000113.1:0-6849 GCA_963618055.1 bacterium
GGAAACGGCCTCTCCGTAAACGGACGCGGGCTGATCATCCTCGCGCTGCTGATCGCCATTCGGCTGATTTATAAACGGCTTCGCGGCAAAAAAACCTCCCCCATCCTGATGATCGCGCTTTCGGCAGGACTTGGAATTCTTTTGTGGAGCTTCTGAAGGCCCTTCAATAGTACACAAAAAGCAGACGCGGTTACAAGGTGCTGCCGACTGTTCCCGAAACAGTGGACGGCCACAGGAAAGCCTTTCACCTGACGCTGTTCCGTCCTTTGCAAAACGATGTGCTGCTTTCTTTGCTGGAAGCCATCTGGGCCGTGGATGACGGCTTCGAACTGGAGAAGAAGCAGCCGCATTTGGAACAAACGATCACCAAGCACGAAGCCATCGTCGCCGCGCTGGAGAATCACAGCTATCCCGCGCTTGCCAGGGCGATGGACGCACGCTTTTCTTCCGGCAAGTATTTGGGCATGACCTCTTATGAGGAGTATTGACGGGACGGCATGCCGGCTGCTCAATGGCGCGGAGATAAAGCTGGCGGCGCTTTGCTCCGGATCCGGCATTTTCCCGTGAATCGCTCTCAAAAATGCTGATCGCAGAAGACGTCTGCTCCAGCACTCGCGGAGGGCGTGGAATGAACCGTTCAGACGTTTGTGCAGAGCGTGGGGGGACGGGAAATGTGGGTTACTGTCTGCTGTGGGGGATGCTGTGTTTTGCTGTGGTTGGGGACGTTCGTGGTTGATGTAAACGTTTTGAGACAGTGCTTAGTCGCAGGATAAGCTCCGTTTTTCAGCGAACTACATCTGTCGAGAAGATAGCCTGACCTTAATTCGTTTGAAACACGAAATATGGGCGCTCGAAGCAGTCGGGACGGAGGAGGTCGCAGCTGCACCACGCAGAGTTGCCTTCCGTGCGCACCTTTCCGGCGCGGCCGGGGATATCGTAGCGGCCGGGGCGGTACATGGGGTCGAGCACGCAGAACTGACCCTCCTGAAGGCGGTCGAGCAGGATATAGTGGCCGCTGTTCGAGAACAGGCCGATGTAGCCTTCGCGGTCGCCGCGCGTGTTGGCAACCGTCTTGGCGGACGGGTCGGCGCGCATCAGGGCGAGCACCTCGTCCAGATTTTCCGTGCAGGTCATTTTCAAGTCGAAGCGTCCGGCGAGCGCGCCGCCGAAGATGTAGAAATTCGTGCCGAAGCGGTCGCGTGCGCCGCAGCGCTGGGCAAGCCGAACAGCTTCCTCCGGCGGGAAGGAACGTGCGAGCATACCCTCGACCAACATTGACGCGCAGCATACGCCGCAGCCGCTGTCCGCTACCGTGCGGCCGTCACCCTGAAAGGCATAGGGAAGGCTTCTGTAATCGAGCTGACAGTAAAAGTGCTTCATATAATTCTCCTTTCATGAGAAAGCGATAAATGTCGTGTGGGCGCAGGAAAGTCGATCAGGAGAGCGAGCCGCCGCGGATGGCGGCAATTTTATCGATATCCAGACGGCGGATGATGGCCTCGGCAAGGTCGACGGCGCGCGTAAAATCGTTCAGCGACGCAATACCCCAGTGGCTGTGAATGTAGCGCACCGGAAGGCCGATCACGATGGTCGGAACGCCGTCGTTCGAAAGGTGAATTGGCGCGCCGTCGGTCGATCCGCCGGAGCGCACGGATTCCTGCACGGGGATACCCAGCTCGTCGGCGAGATCGAGCGCGTAGCGCTGAAAGCGCGGGCTGGTGATCATTCGCCGGTCGATGTGCCGCAGCATGGGGCCCCTATGAATCGCCGTCTGCACCATATAGGGCTCGACGACGGAATCATCCGCCGGGGAGCCTTCGAAGGCAAGGGCAAGGGCGGGCTTTACCGTGCGGGCGGTAACCTCCGCACCGCGCGTGCCGACCTCCTCCTGCGCGGCGATTGCGCCCACAGGATTTACGGCCAGCGTGTCCACGCCCAGCCGCGCGAGCGTCGCGAGCACCGCGGCGCAGCCCAAACGGTTGTCAAACGCCTTGCCAAACATCAAATCGTGCGCTTCGTCATAGGAAAACGACACGTCCGGCGCGACGGGCGCGCCGATGCGAACGCCAAAATCGCGAATTGCTTCCTCGGCGGAGGACGCGCCGATGTCGATGCTCATGTCCTCGATCTCCGGCGTGCGATTCTTTTCCGCTTCGCTCATGAAATGCGGCGGCTTGGCGGCGACGATGCCGGGAATCCACGTGCCGAGGCGCGTGCACACGCGCACCCTGTGCGCGGGAATGTTGCTGCTTACCCAGCCGCCCAGCGCAATGAAGCGCAGCGTGCCGTTGGGACGAATGGCCTGCACCATGAAGCCCACCTCGTCCGAATGCGCGTCCAGTTGGAGGATAGGCTTGCCGCCGTCCGCGCCTTCGCGGCGCAGATACAGGTTGTTCAGCGCGTCACCCGCGGGGGCATAGCCCGTGGGTACGAAGCGACGGACGACCTGAAGCGCATCGTCTTCAAAGCCGCTGGGGCCGTAGGCGTTGGAAAGCGCCGAGATCATTTCAAGCGTCTGCATGTTCCAAACCTCCCGTGTGCGCGAAATATCTATGCTCATTATAGCCGATTTTCGGCGGAAACTCAACCGTGTTTTTATAGAGAATCCGTCTGAAAGCATGGAAAGAGAATTGACACGTGCGGGAATTGAACGTATAATGGAAATGTAAAAATAAGGGAAGACGGTGCGCACAATGAAGAAATGGAAAAATGTGCTGTATGCGGTGATCGCTTCCATACCTGCCATGACGGCGGTTGTGGTGGATTTAAGCGCGCTTCCGAATGTGGCGACGAATCTGAAGGCGTATCTGCCGCACTTCCTTTTTACGGATTCGCTGGTTGATGCGTGCGTGTACGTGCTGATGCTCCTTCTTCTGCTCGCGGGCGCGAAGCGCAGGACGAAGAGTGTTCGCTGCTCGCTCTGCGCGCTGGTGATGGCGGGGATTCATATTGTTTCTGGGTTGTTTCTGAACGGAAACGTCTCCTTCCCGAGCGGAATTTTTAATCTTATAACAGTTTGCGTCGCGGCGGTGGGCGCGTACGCGTTTTACCGGGCGCTGCTTTCTCTGGCGCTGACCGGGGTGGAGGTGCTGACGGACGCGCCCTGCGCTTGCGCGAGGTGGAAGTACGCGCTGACGCTTTTTGTTTGCATGCTGCCGTATCTGCTCTTGAACTGGCCGGGCGTGGTTCATCCGGACAGCTACGACCAGATAAAGCAGGTGATGGGTACGCTGTATCCGGGCAAGGTCTCGTCCGTGACCGCGGACATGAGCACGTTCACATCCAGTGGGATTCTGTTGAACGATGCGCAGCCGGTTCTGCACACGCTGCTTGTGGGCGGGCTGTATGCGCTGGGACACAGGCTGGGCAGCATGAACGCGGGCGTAACCGTGTATTGTGTTTTGCAATGCGCGTTCGCGGCATGGATGCTTTCGGGCGGAATGCAGCTTGCCGCCCGGCTGGGCGTGAAGAAATCGGTTTTGGTGGGAATGACGGTTTTTTACGCGGTATTCCCCGTGTATCCGGCGTATTTCAGCGGAATGATCAAGGACTCGGCGTTTGCGCTCGCGATGACGGGCGCGCTGATCTTTGTCGCGGAGCTGTGCGCGTTTCCCTCGGAGACCGTCCGCAAGCCGGGACGTATGCTCTCGGGCGCGGCGTATATCGCGGCGACGGGACTTCTGCGCAAATTTGGAATTGCCGTTGCGGCAGTGGCGGTGCTTCTGTCCATTTTCTATGTGTGTCGGGAATCTATGAAGGGATTTGTGCGGGCGCTCGCGTTCTGCGGCGGGGGCTTGGCGGTCTGTCTGGCGCTTACGTATGTCGTCTATCCGATGTGCGGTGTGGGCAAAGGTCCCGAAAGCGAGGGAAGGGCTGCGCAGATTCAGCAGGTGGCGCTCTATGTCTCCGAGCATGAGGAGGAAATCAGCGAGGAGGACTGGCAGGTTCTTGAACGCTATTATGGCGACCGGCAGATTCGCGCGCGCTTTAATCCCATAAACGCGGATAGAATGAAGAAAAGCCTGCTGCCATGCAGGGAATGGAAGGATTTTGACGCGCTGTATGTGCGTCTGCTGAGGAAGGATGCTTCGCCGTATGCGCGGGCAATCTTGAGCATGGGTGCGAGCTACTGGTCGCCGCGCGCCGCAGAAAAAGTGGGTGCGAGCATCGTTTACATGGGCGATTACAGAACCTACACGGCTTCCGGAGAAACGCGAAAACGGAAGGCGGAGGGGTATGTGGAGCCGCATTATGATCCGCAAAGGCTTGTCTGGGCGGAGAGTGTGCAGAGCCTGATAAGGAACTTTGCGGAAGTTCCGCCGTTTGCGCTGCTGTTTCAATCGTCCCTGTATCTGTACGCCGTTCTCTTTGCGCTCGCGAAGATGGGCGTCCAACGCAGGCGCGGCAGAGGGCTACTGCTGATTCTGCTTGCCTATGGGGTTGGTCTGTGCTTTGTTCCCATAAGCGGCAGCATCCGCTATGCGTTTCCCATTTTCGCCGCCGCGCCTGTGCTCTGCCTGCTCGGGCTTGGAATGCCGAAGCGGGAGCCGTCCGCGAATTGAGGCCGGCGTATCTTTGTTTTGCAAAGCTAACCGCATTTTCACAGGGAAACCCGATTGAATTTTTACATCCGTCCGATATAATAGGAGCGTATGACCAAAGGAGGAGACCATGAAGTACGACATCATTATTATCGGCGGCGGCCCGGGCGGCATTTATTCGGCGTATGAGCTGGTAAAGGGCAATCCCGCGCTGAAAATCGCCTTGTTCGAAGCAGGACATCCGCTGGAGAAGCGCCATTGCCCCATTGACGGGGAAAGGGTGAAAAGCTGCGTCGGCTGCAAAAGCTGCTCCATCATGAGCGGCTTCGGCGGCGCGGGCGCGTTTTCGGACGGCAAATACAACATCACAAACAGCTTTGGCGGAACGCTGCACGAGTACATCGGCAAAAAGCAGGCGCTGGAGCTGATGAGGTACGTAGACGACATCAACATGCGCTACGGCGGCGAGGGCACGAAGCTGTATTCGACCGCTGGCACGCATTTTAAAACCATCTGCATTCAGAACAAGCTGAACCTGCTGGACGCCTCCGTGCGCCATCTGGGCACCGACAAGAACTATGTGGTGCTCAAGAATCTGTATGAGCTTCTGAAGGACAAGGTGGACTTCCACTTTGACACGCCGGTGCAGATGATCCGCGTGGTCGACGGCGGCTACGAGATCGAATGCGAGAAGGGTGTGTATACCTGCGAAAAGTGCATCGTGTCCGTCGGCCGCAGCGGCAGCAAATGGATGGAGTCGGTGTGCCGGGCGCTGGACATTCCCACGAAGTCCAACCGCGTGGACATCGGCGTGCGCGTGGAGCTGCCCGCCGTCGTGTTCGAGCACGTGACCAGCGAGCTGTACGAGGGCAAGATCGTATATCGAACCGAAAAGTTTGAGGACGATGTACGCACGTTCTGCATGAATCCGCACGGCTGCGTGGTAACGGAGAACACAAACGGCATCGTGACTGTGAACGGTCACAGCTATGAGGACAAGCAGCTGCAAACCGAAAACACCAATTTCGCGCTGCTCGTGTCCAAGCATTTTTCCGAGCCGTTCAAGGATTCGAACGGCTACGGCGAAAGCATCGCGCGTCTGTCCAACATGCTGGGCGGCGGCGTGATCGTCCAAAGGTTCGGCGACCTTGTGCGCGGACGGCGCTCCACGGTGAAGCGCATCGAGGAAGGACTGGTCATGCCTACGCTGTCGGCCACGCCCGGCGATTTGAGTCTGGTGCTTCCCAAGCGCATTCTGGATGGCATTATCGAGATGATCTGCGCGCTCGATCGCATCGCGCCCGGCACGGCGAACGACGACACGCTGCTGTATGGCGTGGAGGTGAAGTTCTATAATATGGAGGTAGAGCTGAACGAGTATCTGGAAACGCGCTATCCCGGCCTGTACGTAATCGGCGACGGCAGCGGCATCACGCATTCGCTGTCCCACGCGTCGGCCAGCGGCATTTATGTCGCGAGACAGCTTCTGTAATCAAAGAAATAGCAAAAATGGGCTGCTGCAGAACGATGATTCTGCGGCGGCCCATTTGATAAGCTGCGGCTCTCGACGTATCTTATTCGCTTATGCGTTCGATCAGTTCGCCGGGTTTGATTGCCATGACCTTGCTGTTCCTGAAATCCTTCAGATTCCGCGTGACGATAAAGTCCGCTTTTATGCGGCTGGCGCAGACGCTCTGTAAAGCGTCCTCATAATCATCAATCGGAAGAACAGCGGCTTTCTTTAAATCATCCGCTTTCATATCCGTAATGGAGAAAATTGCGCCCAGCTTGCTGATCACTTCTTCGATCTGGCTGCGATCCAGTTCCTTGCGCATGATATACGCAATATTGGCGATGGACAGGGCGTAAACAAACCCCTGAACCTGACCGACCTCGCACAGCTTGAAGAGCTGAGACGCGGGTTCCGCAAATCCTTCACGGTCAGCGAGAACGTCCATGAGGATGTTGGTATCGATCAAAACCTTCATGCGCTGTCGTCCTCACTTACCGGTCGTACTTGGCGGTTAAGGCATTTTTTACTTCGTCGTCGCTGTACTGTTGTTTGAGCACGCCGAGCAGGGAGTCGGTGAGGTATCCTGCTGTCGCTTCCTCGGAAATGATGCGGGCTACCCGCTTCCCGTTGCGCAAGATAACGACCTCGCCCTTCTCCATGGCGTACTGAAGATATTTTCCAAAATTATTTTGAACGTCTGTAGCCGACGCCATTTTCATCATATTCTGCATAGAAGCAACCTCCTGTTACTATATATTTGCCCCATGTTCGTGGCAGCCAGCCACAGGCGAGGGA
>CAVERI010000114.1:0-6776 GCA_963618055.1 bacterium
TTACCGCCATCCTGTTCTGCTTGGCGCTGGTATCCGCCATGACGGATATGGTGTTTCCGCATTTTTCCATTTTGGGCTGCACTCCGGCGGATTTTTCTCCGCTGACGGTGCTCATCATTCTGGCCATGGTGCTGTTTTCGGGCACGCTCCGTTTCGTGCAGGAGTCCAGAAGCGGAAACGCGGCGGAAAAGCTGCTGGCGATGATCACCACAACCTGCACCGTCACCCGCAAGGGGCAGGAGGAGGCGGAAATCCCTATGGACGATCTGGTGGTGGGAGATCTTGTGCATCTGTCCACCGGGGATATGATTCCCGCCGACGTTCGCGTTTTAGAGGCAAAGGATTTGTTTGTCAGCCAGTCCAGTCTCACCGGCGAAAGCGCGCCGATTGAAAAAACGGCAAATGTGAGCGCGGAGCGGGAAAATATCATGGATTACGCGAACATTGCCTTCATGGGCAGCAACGTGATTTCCGGCAGCGCCGTCGCCGTGGTGATTCGCACGGGCGATCGGACGCTGTTCGGCTCGATGGCCTCCGCGATCGCGGGAGAAGCGGTGGAAACCAGCTTTACAAGGGGTGTCAACGCGGTTTCGTGGGTGCTGATTCGCTTTATGCTGGTTATGGTTCCGCTGGTGTTCATCATCAACGGCGTTACGAAGGGCGACTGGCTGGACGCGTTTCTGTTTGGCATTTCCATTGCCGTAGGCCTGACACCGGAGATGCTGCCCATGATCGTGACGACGTGCCTTGCCAAGGGCGCCATTTCCATGAGCAAGAAAAAGACCATCGTAAAGAACCTAAATTCCATTCAGAACTTCGGCGCGATCGACATTCTTTGCACCGACAAGACTGGAACGCTGACCCAAGATAAGGTGATACTGGAATATCACCTCAATATCAAGGGCGAGAATGACGCGCGGGTGCTGCGCCACGCATACCTCAACAGCTACTTTCAGACGGGCTATAAAAACCTGATGGATCTGGCGATCATCCATAAGACGGAGGAGGAGGAAGCGGCGGATTCCCGGCTGCTTGACCTTTCCGAAAGCTATGTGAAGGTGGACGAGATTCCCTTCGATTTTACCCGCCGCAGGCTGAGCATCGTGGTGCAGGATAAGGCCGGCAAGACGCAGATGGTAACGAAGGGCGCGGTGGAGGAAATGCTGTCCATATGCGCCTATGCGGAGTGCGACGGCGGAGTGCAGCCGCTGACGGACGCGGTTCGCGGCCGCATTTTGGAAACGGTGGACGGCCTGAACGACAAGGGCTTCCGCGTTCTTGCCATTGCTCAAAAGAGCAATCCCTCGCCGGTGGGCGCGTTTGGCGTGAAGGACGAGTGCGGCATGGTGCTGATTGGCTATCTCGCGTTTCTTGATCCTCCGAAGGAATCCACCGCGGACGCCATTCAGGCGCTGAAGGCTCACGGCGTTACCACAAAGATTCTCACCGGCGACAACGACAAGGTGACCCGCACCATCTGCAAGCAGGTGGGTTTGAAGATTCGAAATATGCTGCTGGGTTCCGATTTGGACAGGATGACCGACGCGGAGCTGGCAAAGGCGGCGGAGTCCACCGATGTATTTGCGAAATTGACGCCCGATCAGAAAGCCCGCGTGGTTTCCGTCCTGCGGGAAGGCGGTCATACAGTGGGCTTCATGGGCGACGGAATCAACGACGCCGCCGCCATGAAGGCCGCGGACATTGGCATTTCGGTCGATACCGCCGTGGACGTCGCGAAGGAATCGGCGGACATCATCCTGCTGGAAAAAGACCTGATGGTTCTGGAGCAGGGCATCATCGAGGGGCGCAAGACCTACGCCAACATGATCAAGTACATCAAGATGACGGCGTCCTCCAACTTCGGCAATATGTTCTCCGTGCTGGCGGCCTCGGCGCTGCTGCCCTTCCTGCCGATGATGAGCCTTCAGCTTATCCTGCTGAACATGATTTACGACCTGAGCTGCACGGCGATTCCTTGGGATAATGTGGATGAGGAATTCATCGCAAAGCCCCGGAAATGGGACGCGTCCAGCGTGGGCAGCTTTATGATTTGGATTGGCCCCGCCAGCTCGATCTTTGACTTTACCACCTACATTTTCATGTATTTTGTGTTCTGCCCCATGTTCGTATCCGGCGGTATTCTGTTCAACGATTTGGCCGCGCATTACAGCGGCGCCGCGCTGGCGGCGATTGAGGCACGCTACATTGGCATGTTCCAAGCCGGTTGGTTTGTGGAGTCCATGTGGAGCCAGACGCTGGTCATTCACATGATTCGCACGCCGAAGCTGTCCTTCATCCAGAGTCACGCCTCTGCCCCGGTGACACTGCTAAGCATGGCCGGCATTGCGGCGCTGACGGCAATTCCCTTTACGCCCCTCGGCACGGCGCTGGGCTTCATCGCGCTGCCCGCCGCCTATTTCGAGTATCTGCTCCCGTGCATCCTGCTCTATATGGCGCTGGCAACCAGCCTGAAAAAAGCCTATGTTCGCCACTACGGCGAGCTGCTGTAAACGGAGGTACACACAATGAACTGGGAGAAGATTTGGATGACGCTGTTTGGAACAACTCAGTGGCTTGGGCTTAACCTTGGCTTCTGGGTGTCCTTAGCCGCGGTCGCTCTGATTGTGATTGTTATGAACATCGTGCTTTGGGGAATGAAGCCAAAGAAGTTTTGAGCGCCGCACAGAGACACACCAATCGCCGCCCTTGCAATAAGAAGGGCGGCGATTGACAGTTTTGGGCGGAGCGTTTAGCCTTCCGCGTTCACGAGGGCTTCGAGGCGGTCGAGCTTTTTGGCGTAGAAGGCGACGGCGTCCTGCCAGAAGTCGGGCTTTGTGAGGTCGATGCCGGCGGAGGCGGCGACGCTGCGGATGGTGTCGGAGCCGCTCTTCTGGAGGATGGTTTTATACAGCGGCCAGAAGTCGTCGCCCTTCTTCTGCCAGAGGGCGTACAGGCCGGTGGCGAACAGCAGGCCGAAGGCGTAGGGGAAGTTATAGAAGTGCAGGTCGGCGGAGTAGTAGTGCGACTTGCACGCCCACATATAGGGATGCAGGCAGCTTTCGTCCAATCCGTCGCCGTAGGTCTGCTTCTGCGCGTCCAGCATGATTTCGCACAGGCCGCGCGCGGAGGTGGTGCCGGTCTTGCGGCGCTCGACGACCTCGCTTTCGAACAGGAAGCGGCTCATGATGTCCACGATCACCTGCGCGGCGTCGCTCAGCTGCATTTCGAGCAGCGCGGCCTCCTCCTCCGGGCTGGCGAGCTTCTGCATGCGCTCGGCCAGCAGCAGCTCGTTAAACGTGGACGCGGTTTCGGCCAACGGCATCGGCGTGTCCGCCATGAGCGGGGAAACCTCGTTCAGGCAGTCGTTGTGGAACGCGTGACCCAGCTCGTGCGCCAGCGTGGAAACGTCGGAGAACGAGCCGTCGAAGTTGGTGAGCACGTAGCTGATGCCCAGAGACGATTCGCCCGCGCAGAACGCGCCGCCCTCCTTGCCCTCGCGGGGGAACGCGTCGATCCAGTTTTCGGCGAAGGCGCGGCGCATCACGTTTTGAATGGCCGGGCAGTAGTCGCCGAACACGCGAAGCAGCAGGTCGCGCGCCTCGTCCAGCGTGTAGGTCTTTGTGACCTTGCCCACCGGCGCGAACAGGTCGTAGAACTTCAGGCCGCCCTCGTAGCCCAGCATTTTCGCCTTCAGGCGGAAGTAGCGGCGGAACATCGGCATCGCGCCGCGCATGGCGTTCAGAAGCGCGTCCAGCGTTTCGCGATCCATGCGGGAGGCGATCAGCGACCAGTCCAGCACCGAGGGGAAATTGCGCAGGGAGCACATGGTGAGCGCCTCGCCCTTGATAGCGTTCAGGCAGGCGGCCATGCCGGTTTCAAGGCGGGGATAGGCGGCGATTTCGGCTTCGTAGGCGGCCTTGCGCACGTCCGCGCGCGCGTCGTAGGCCATGGCGCGCACGGCAGGCAGAGGCAGGCGCTTCGTTTCGCCGTCCAGCGTCAGATCGATGGAGAGACCCGCGAACAGCTCGTCGCGCAGGCGGGCGAAGGCGGCGCTGCCGTCCATGCGCAGCTTGAGCACGGTCGGCTCCAGCGCGGAATCGATCAGGTGCGCCGCTTCGTTTTTCGCGTTTTCAAAGAAGGGCAAATGCTCGGTCAGCAGCGCGTCGCCCTCGCACAGCGCGCGGATGTGGTCGTTTTCGCCGATGTAGCGGACAAAATCGCTGGAAACCAGCGAAAATTCGTTGCTGATTTCCATGAAGCGCACGCGCGGCTGAAGCGCCGCCTCGCAGTTGGAGTCGGCGGACAGCGTCAGGAAGATGAGGCTGCCCACGCGGCTCATGAGTCTGTTAAGCGACTGCATCTGCTCGATGATGGCGTGCAGGTTTTTCTGCTCGTCGCCCTTGCGCACGTTCGCAATCGCGGCCTTCAGCTGCGCCGCGCCCGCGGAGAGCGCGTCCATGTCGCGGGCGAAGGCAGGGTCGTCAAAACCAGAGTAGAGCTTTCCAAGATCCCAGTTCATGATGTGTGTCCTCCCGTATGTTTTCCGGCGTGAGGAAGGCCGCCTCATTTGCGCGGCGTTGCCAGATACGCGCCGGCGATCATGATGACAAGCGCAAGAAGGAAGGTCGCGCCGGGCATGTCGCGGAAAATCGCGAGCGACAGCCCCGCGCCGATGAACGGCGCGAGCGCGTAATAGGCGCTGGTGCGCGCCGCGCCCAGATCGCGCTGCGCGCGGATGTAAAAGAAGATGCTCATGCCGAAGGCCACGAAGCCTAAAAGCATTGCCGCGAGCGCGTCCGCCGCGCCCGGCAGCCGTTCGCCCGCGAAGAAGGCGATTCCCAGCGCGCCCGCGCCGGAGAAAAGTCCCTTCACGATTACCACGTCCAGCGGGTTTCGGCCGGACAGCCTTCGCGTGCAATTGTTTTCAAAGCCCCAGCACACGCAGGCCAGCAGCACGTAGATCGAGCCCGCGGAGAAGCGCAGGCTTCCCGCGTCCTCCACCGAGAGCAGCGCGCTGGCGACAGTGACCAGCACGATGGCCAGCCACAGGCGGCGCGAAATCGTCTCCCGAAAGATCACAAGCGCGATCAGCGACGTGGCGACGATTTCGAAATTGTTGAGCAGCGCCGCGGTTTCCGGCGTGGTGCGCCGAAGACCCAGCATCAGAAAAATCGGCGCGGCGATGTCCAGCAGGATCATTCCAAGCACATAGGGAAGATCCGCCCGGCGAAGCGAGCGCTCGCGCCGCCCGCTGCCGATCAGCTTTACCGCGCCCATTCCCACGCCCGCGCCCAGATACAGAAACGCCGCCATCATCCGCTCCGGCACGCGGCCGAGCAGCAGCTTGGAAAGCGGCGCGTTCAGCGCGTACAGCGCCGCCGCCAGCACCGCGAACAGAATCGCGCGCGAGGTTTTCTTCGTCATGAGCAGCGCTCCCTTGCATTGCCTGAATTTCCCTACCAGTATACCCCGCAAGCGCGGATTCGTCAATGAAAATCGATCGAATCGAGATGCGTGGAACGCGCGAAATTCACAGGTCATGTAACGAGGGCTTGGCGGGGACGCGTGCGCGGAGGGGTCAGGACAGGGGGAACGCGCCGAACTCGTCAATGATGGGACGAAGGCCGGCGGGCGCGTCGGCGGCGGGGCGGCCGGGGCAGGCAAGGAGCGCGGCGCGCAGGGCGTCGGCGTCGTCGGCGCGCAGGATAAGCGGCAGGCGCGTGGCGGCGCTCGCGTCCAGCGTGCGCTCGGCGGCTTCGTCGGGCGCAAGGCCGCGCAGGTCAAGGCGCACGGCGGTTTCGTCGCCCTCAAGGTCGTAGGCGTCCTCGGGGTCGGAGAGGTCGGCGACGGCTTCCAGCGCTTCCGCAACCGTCACGCAGTCGCGGCGGGAGCACAGGCACGCCTGTCCGTCCCACGCGGGCGCGGGCACGGGGCCGCCGGTGAGGGGCTTGAGCGCGCGGATGTGGTCGAACGTCGTGCCGCAGCAGCCGCCGATGGCGGACGCGCCTTCCTCCAGCAGTGCGCGGGCGCACTCGCGCATCTTCTCGGGCGAGTAGGGATAAAACGTGCTGCCGTCGGGCGCGGTCTCGGGCATGCCCGCGTTGGGCTGCGCGACGACCGGCAGGGCGGACACGCGCCGCATGGCGCGCAGAAGGCCGAGCATGTCCTCCGGGCTGGGCGAGCAGTTCAGGCCAAGCGCCGCCGCGCCCGCGGCTTCCAGCGCCACGGCACAGCATTCCGCCGATGAGCCGGTGAGCGTGTGGCCGGTGTTCCGGCCGAAGGTGAAGCTGACGGCGGTTTCGAGCCCCGCGGCGCGCGCGGCCAGACAGGCAAGGCGCGCTTCGCCGAGGTCGGTCTGCGTTTCGATCATGGCGAAGTCCGCGCCGTTTTCCTTTGCGCAGCGCGCCTGATCGAAAAAGGTTTTATAGAAGTCCTCCGGCATGGCCTCGCCGGTGGGATACAGAAACGCGCTGGTCGGCCCCATATCGACGGCCACGAGCGCACGGTTTCCCGCGACCTCGCGCGCAAGGCGCACGGCGGCGGCCGTGATTTTTTCGCCCATGCCCGCACGCTTTTTGTGGGCGAGCGTCATTTCCGCCGCGCCGAAGGTATCGCTCAAAAGCACGTTCGCGCCCGCGTCCAGATAGCCCTGATGGACGGAGCGAATCACGTCCGGCTGGGTGACGGCCAGCTCGTCCGGGCACGGCGTGGCGTGCCCCATGCGCGAAAGCAGCGCGCCCATGCTGCCGTCAAAAAGGAGAATTTCGCTTCGAATG
>CAVERI010000115.1:0-6691 GCA_963618055.1 bacterium
GACCTACCATCTCACCCACGACGGCGAGACCATCACATTCACCCTCGGCGCAAAGAAGACCGACGTGAGCGACATTCTCGAAGGGTCGTAGGGCAAGGCATAAAATGCGTCAAGACGGGCAGGCACTCTTCGTGCCTGCCCGCCTTGGCTATGGAAGGGAGGTTATTTGCTGGCGGCCGCCGCTTCGATTTCGGCGTTCACGCGGCGGCGCAGGTTGGTCAGGTAGGACGCGGTGATCGGGCAGCGGTCGAACTCGATGGGCTCGATTCCGTCCTCCACCAGCTTCATGGTGAAGTCGCGGCCGCGAAGCTGCTCCAGCCGGTTCAGCGCGCGCAGGTCGTTCATGGCCTCGTCCATGCTCATCAGGCGGATGGTCTCGATGGGCTTGAGGTTCTTGCCGGGGTAGACGATATAGCAGTCGCCCGCGGGCGAGAAGCCGTCGCCGTCCGTGGTGAGGAACGGGTTCACCGTGTACTCGGAATACTGGGCGTTATAGAAGTTATACCCCCACTGCAGGAAGCCCGCAATGCGGTATTTGTACAGCTGCACGCCCAGAATGCGCGTGCGCGCGGACGGCATGGCGACGAAGGCGTTGGACACGTCCTTGTACTGGCTGATGCAGTAGTACGTCCACAGCCCCGGGATGTTCTCCTCAAGGAATGGACGAATGTGGTTGCTGGAGGGCACGGGATGCTCCACCGCGCCGCTTCGGTACAGGCTGATGTCCGAAAGCGCGTCCATGATCGTGAAGCCCTCCAGATACGGCTTCACGGCGCAGCGCGCCTTCCGATAGTTGTCCAGATGCGCGGGGCCGGGCTCGTCCGAGATGTGGAACAGCGTGCGCTCGCGGATGCCCAGATTGTCCAGCTCGGCGGTCAGCGCCGGAAGGTAGCTTTGCAGGAAGCGCACGTAGTCCTCGCCGGCCGCGTCGGTGTCCCAGCCGAAGATGCGCGTTTCCTCGCCGTTCACGCGCGCCATGATCTTCGGCGCGTGCTCCGCGCCCCACTGGGTGAACAGGTGCGCCATCTCGAAGTATTCCATGCCCGCGCGGCGGCACATTTCCACCCAGCGATGCAGCTTTTCAAAGCCGAAGGAATACGCGCCGTCCCTGAGTTCAATGTCCACCAGCTGGCAGGTGCGCCTTTCGCCGCCCACGCGCGTGTCCAGCGGCGGAGTGTGAATGGGTGTGAGAATGCAGTTGATGCCGCGCTTCGCCGCCGTGCGCACGAAGTTCTCGCACGCCGTCCAGAAGTCCTCGCTGAACATCTCCGTGCGGTAGCTGTCGCACAGCGCGTCGCAGTGGAACCACTGGGTGCGGATGAGCGTCTGCGCGGGCAGGCGCGCGCCGATGCGGCGGTATACGGCGGTCTGGGTGGCCAGACGATTGCCGTCCATGTCCTCTAAAATGATTTCAATGGGGTATTCTCCGGCGGGGAAATCCTCGTCGGCCTCCACGGTAATCCACGCGGCCTCCCAGTGATTGCTCCACGAGCGGAAGCGGTCGAACTCCACCTCGGTCAGCGCGTCGGGATACAGGCCGGGCGTTTTGCGCAGATAGTTGTCGTCCGCGTCCGGGAAGGTCGGGAACAGCACGGGCACGTAGCGCACGCGGCGCACGTGCAGATGCTTTTCGATGGGCGAGACGATGTGCAGCCGCACGTAATCGCGCATGGGCAGCTCGTCCAGCGTTTTCCACGCCGCCTGAAAGGACACGCTTTCGTTCAGAAAGCCCTCGACGCGGCCGTCAAACGCGCGCGGCTCTTCGTCCGGGAAAATTTTTTCCAGCGAGGATACCAGAAGCAGCTTTACGTTCATCATGGGTTCAGTCCCCCTCTCTCAGGTTCTTTGCCATTTCGCCCAGCCGGCGCAGGCGGTTGTTCACGCCCGACTTGCCGATGGGCGGCGAGCACATTTCGCCCAGCTCGTACAGCGTGGCCTCCGGGTCGTTCAGCCGCAGGCGGGCGATTTCCAGAAGCGGCGGCGGGAGCGTATCCAGCCCCAGCTTCTCGTCGATCAGTTCAATGTCGTCAATCTGCGACTGCGCGGAGCGCAGCGCGCGCTCGATGTTGTTGCTGTCGCAGTTCGTCAGCCGGTTGGCCTGATTGCGCAGCTGCTTGATGATGCGCGTGTTTTCCAGCTTCATCATGGCCGCGTGCGCGCCGATGACGGTGAGGAACGCGGAAATGTCCTCCGCGCCCTTCAGATACGCCACATATTGCGCCCGGCGCGGACTCACGCCGGCGTTCAGCCCGTATTCGCGCATCAGCGCCGCCACGGCGTTCGCCGCCTCCTCGCTTCCGGCGGAGAGGAACACGGCGTATTCCTTCTCCGGCCGCGAAGTGCTTCCGGCGATCAGAAACGCGCTTTTGAGAAACGAAGCCCGGCAGCACCCGCGCGAAACCAGCTCCGCCGCCGGCGCGACGCGCACGCCGAACAGCGCGCCCTCGTCCGTGAGCCGCAGCTCGTCCATCAGCCTTGGCACGCACTCGTCCGGAAAGCTCAGCTCAAAGCGCGTGCTTTCGCCCATGCGCGCCGACTTCGCCGTGCGAATTTCGCACGAGATGCCGAAATGCTTTTTGATCAGCGCGAAATAATAGCGCGAAACGGAGTTGTGCGGCGTGGACAGGCACAGCGCGTACCGCCCGCGTCCGCGAAACGAAACGCCGCCGGACAGAATCAACGCCGCCGCCAGCTCCGCGCGGGCACAGCAGTCCCATAGGCACTCCGTGCGAATCAGCTCGCCCCGAATCTCGTCAGAAAACGACAAGCTCTCCCCTCCCGAATCCGCGAATCCATGGCGCTTCGCTTATTCCTCCCCGAGGATGCGCACCTCGGGCTCCAAGTGCACGCCGCTGTGTTCGAGCACGCGCGCCTGAACAAGGCGGATGAGGTCGAGCACGTCCTTGGCGGTGGCGCCCCTGTCGTTCACGAGGAAGCCCGCGTGCTTTTCGGAGACGCACGCGCCGCCGACGCGCAGACCCTTCAGGCCGGCCTGCTCGATCAGCGCGCCGGCGAAATGCCCCTCCGGGCGCTTGAACGTGCTGCCCGCGCTGGGCAGGTTCAGCGGCTGCTTGTCGCGGCGGCGGGCGCCTAAGTCGTCCATTTTTGCCTGAATTTCGGCTTTGTCGCCCGCGGTCAGCCGAAAGGCTGCCTCGGTCACGATCAGCCCGCGCGAAAGCGCGGCGCTCTCGCGGTAGCCCAGCGCCATTTCGGCGGGGGTGAGCACGGAGACGGTTCCGGTTTCGGGGTCGAGCGCGCGGCAGCTTTCGAACACGTCCGACAGCTGCCCGCCATACGCGCCCGCGTTCATCGCCATGCCGCCGCCCACGCTGCCGGGGATGCCGGAGGCAAATTCCAGCCCGGTCAGCGCCGCGTCGCGCGCCGCCGCCGCCAGCCGGGACAGAAGCGCGCCCGCCTGCGCGGTAATGCGGCTTCCGTTCACGGAGATTTTTGAAAACGCTACGCCCAGCCGAATCGTCAGGCCGGGCAGGCCGCCGTCCAGCACCAGCAGGTTGCTGCCGTTGCCGATGATGCGCAGGGGTACGCCCGCGCGCCGCGCTTCCCGCACGGCGAAAAGCAGCTCCCCTTCGCCGGCGGGGAAAAACAGAATTTCGGCGGGGCCGCCCACGCGCATCGTCGTGTGCCGCGCCATCGGCTCGTGCTCCAGCACCTGCGCGATTGATGTGGCCGCGCGCAGCGTATCGGCAAGATTCATCCTTCGCCCTCCCGTTTATTCGGCAATGTCATAGCTGAAATCGCGCAGCGTCTGCTGGCTGTAGGCGAAAATCACCACGTCGGGGTTCACCTTGTCCACGCATTCCTCCATCGTAAGGCGCGTGGAGCGCAGGTCGACCGCGTAGGTGTCGCGAACCGTCAGCGACAGAAACGCGCCCAGCGGCGTTCCGTAGCTGTCCTTGAACACCAGAACCGTTAATGGCGCGCCGTCTTCGTTGTGAATGTGGGTCTGCGCGAGGTAGGTGGAATAAATATAGTAGGCCTTTTCGCTGTAGCCCGTGTCCGGGTCGCGCGCAAGGTTGGCCTCGTTGATCACGGCCTCGCGGAACGTGCCCTCGCGGCGCACGTCGTCGTTCAGCTCCTCATAGAGCATATGCGTGTCGTATTTCGGCCAAAGCTCGTGAACGTCGTCCGGGGTCACGTTTTCAAAGCCGATCCGGCGGCCGTATTCGCCCATCAGCAGGCGCTCGCAGACGATCTCGTCAAAGTTTTCGATATTCAGCTTCTCCGCGTCCAGCGAAAGCCCCAGCTCCTCGTTCATCGTGAGCGCGGTCTGGCGCGCCGCCGCCAGCGCCATTTTGTGCGACCAGTGCACGTCGCTTTTGTTGATGGCCTCGTCCATCGTGAGCCCGGACGCGCGGTACGCGTCGCGGCTGTCGGAGACCACCACGCCGCGCGCGCGGAAGTCGGCCAGCAGCGTGTCGGCGCACTCGATGTTGTTGTCCCAGCCCTCCATGCCCGCGGGAAGCTGCCCGTCCTCATACAGGCCGCTGTGGCAGTAGGAAAACACGGTGGAAATGCCCTTCTCCGCCTTCAGCTTTTCGGCAAACGAGGCCAGCTCCTCCATCTTGTCGGTGGTGAAATCGCCGGTGAACAGCCCATAGTACGCGCCGCACTTCAGCTTCACCATGTCGTTTCCGGCAATGGAGATGATTTTCTTGCCCATGGCCAGCTGGAATGCCGCGTTCAGCTGCCGGATTGGCTCGCGCAGGAACAGGCGGCTGGACACATTCTCCGACAGCTTCGCGATGCGCGCGGAGATGTTGTCGAAGATCGTGGCGTTTCGGGGCATCAGATCCTTATAGCTCACGAAAAAGCCGTAGGCGTAGTTTCTTCCGTATGGAATCATGGTTCCGATAAAGATGGCCGCGATAGCCAGAAGCAGCGCGAAGGTCAGGATGCGGTTGATATGCTTTCTCATTGCCTCGTCCTCAGAAATTGAAATAGATAAACGGATTGTAGCTGCCGGAAATCACATAGGTGAACGCAATCGCCGTGACCGCCAGCAGAAGCACGCCCTGCGCGGGCTCTAAAAGCCACGCAGGCATGTGCGCCCTTTTGCGCAGCCAGTCGCCCAACGGCAGCGAAAGCACCGCCGCCGCCGCGAAGAACAGCCCGTATTCGCGCAGGAACACGACGGACAGCGGGTTCCACAGCGGCGCACCGGACAGGCCGAACATCGTCCTATAGAAATCGCCCGCCGCCGCGACGCTCTCGGAGCGAATCAAAACCGTCACCACCACCACGGCGAGCATCGCGTACAGGTGACCCACGGCGTGCTTCTCCATCCACCTGCCAAGCCCCGTCAGCTTCTCAATGGACAGCACCACAAAAAAGCCCACGCCCCACAGCACATACGTCCACTCCGCGCCGTGCCAAAGTCCCGTAAGCGACCACACGACGAACATGTTGAAAAGCAGCCGGATTTTCGATTTCACGCGGCTTCCGCCCAGCGGGAAGAACACGTAATCGCGGAACCACGTGCACAGCGAAATGTGCCAGCGCCGCCAGAACTCCGTGACGGACTTCGAGAGGAAGGGAAAGGTGAAGTTTTCCAGAAAATGAAAGCCGAACATGCGGCCAAGGCCGATGGCCATATCGGAATAGCCGGAAAAATCGTAATACACCTGCATCAGGTACGCGATGGCGGCGTACCAGCTCATGCCCACGGACATCTTTTCCGCGCTGAGCGCGAAGATGCTGTCCACAATCAGCGCCAGCGAGTTGGCGAGAATCGCCTTCTTGCTTAAGCCCACCATGAACCGCCGCGCGCCCTCGGTGAAGTCGTCCAGCGTCTCCGTGCGCCCCTTGATCTCCGCCGCCACCGTCTCATAGCGCACGATGGGGCCCGCGATCAGCTGCGGGAAGAACGATATGTACAGGCACACGCCCAGAAAATGCTTCTGCGCCTCGCCATGGCCGCGGTATACGTCCACGATGTAGCTGATGGCCTGAAACGTGAAAAACGAAATGCCGATGGGCAGCGCCAGCTGCGGGTCGGGCAGGTGCAGCGAAAACGCGCCGTTCAGGTTGCGAACGAAGAACGACGCGTATTTGAACACCGCCAGCATGCCCACGTCCAGCACCAGCCCCACGGTCAGCGCGAGCCTCCGCGCGCGCGGCCGCCCCTCGTTCTCGCCGATGACGCGCGCCACGGCCCAGTTGATGAAGATGCTCGCCAGCATCACCAGCACAAACGTCGGCTCGCCCCACGCGTAAAACAAAAGGCTCATCACCGTCAGAACCACGTTCGACAGCGTGCGGTTCCGCCGGCACAGATAATAAAGAACCAGTACGATCGGCAGAAAGAAACACAAAAACTCCGTGCTCGAAAAAACCATCTTGTCCTCCCAGAACTCCCGTCAGATTTCGTCTGTATTTTCCACGCGCTTCACGGTCACTTTGCACCGCTTGTCGCAGAAAGCGATTCCGTAGGTGAAAACGGTCTCCACGCCGTAGCGGAGCATCACGGCGGCGTAGTCCCTGTCCTCCGCCTGCTTCATTGCCGCCGCGCAGGCCTCGTCCAGCTTCGCGCGCGTTCGCACTTCCTTGATTTCAATCACAAACCCGAGCTCGCGGTCGCGCCGCTCCACGGTAATGTCGCTGCGCCCGCGTCCGGTCTCCGCGTTGCTGGAAACGCACCAGTCCGCGCACGTGCTCAGAAGCGCCAGCAGGA
>CAVERI010000116.1:0-6395 GCA_963618055.1 bacterium
GTGCTTGGCGCAAAAATACGAAGCACGGCTCTCGCGGAGGAAATTCCGTGAGAGCCGTGTTTTTCAGGCAAGCGGGGTCAGGATGCGGTGGGGAGGGTGAAGAGAACCTGCCGGTCTTCGTCCACGTGGGTGATCTGAATGGCGTCTCCGGAGGAGCCGTAGGGGACGGACTCGACGTGGAGGAAGAGGTAAATGGCGCGGGAGCCGTCGTTCAGGATGGAGCTGGCGAAGTCCGAGATCGGGTTGGGGTGGGCGTAGGCCGGAACGTCCACGCCGGGGTTCAGCAGGGCGTACACGCTTTCGAACAGCGCGTCCGCGTCAACCGCGTCGTACCAGCACGCGGGGCAGGGCTGTTTTCCGGCAAGCTGCGCGTCGCGCGGGTCGTCATAGCGGGCAGCGTTCTGCATGCCGCCGCAGCTCGGGTCGCGGTGCATATAGTTTCCGCGCGCGGTCATATAAATCGGCACGGAGTCGGCGGTGTAGTCGATGGTGACGGAGGCGAAGGAGTCGCCCGTGGTGCACGTGACGCGGTTGACGGTTGCGCCGTCCGCGTCGAACGTGCCGCTGAAGATTTCCGTCGTGTTTGCGTCACACGGCGCGCACTTCACGCTCACGCTCAGCTGCGGGCAGTCGCCGCCGGTGGCCGCGGTGACGCGGACGACGTCCGTCGTCTCTTCCCTCAGCCAGCCGCAGAGGGTGAAGGTGAGGCCGTCTTCATCCACGGCCACCTGCGTGCTGCGCCGGCCGCTGTCCAGCTCCTGCGGCAGGATGAGATAGAGATCGTCCCGGCTGATCGCGAGATTCCAGCGGCCGGGATAGCTGTCCACGCCGGACTCGGAATCGCTGAGCGCCAGACAGATCCGCTCGCTCTGGACGGGCGTCAGGCGCACCTTCATGGTGACGTATGCGCCCTCGACGGTGACGTATTGCATCTGCATGTTCACCACGCCGTCGCTCGCGAAGTCGTTCCATTCGTTTTCATTGAAGGTGGGCGCAGGCGTGGGACTCGCATACTCCACGGGCGCGGTGGGCGTGGGCTCGGGCGTTGCCAGAAGCGCGTCGTCCGCCGAGGCGAGGGGCGTGGGCGTCGGGGTCGTGTTCATGCCCGCCGCGAAGGCGCAGGTAACGGCCGCAAAGATAAGCACGGCTGCGGCGACCATGGCAATGCTGATTTTCTTTTTCACGATTTCATCCTTCCTTTCAATGACGCTGGCAAGCAGCGCCCGTTCGTCCTCCGCCGTCAGGCGAACGCCGGAGAGACGGCGGTTTATGGCGGAGCCAAGCTTATTCCTCATCGTAATACCATCCTCTCAGCTCGTTTTCCAGCCGCTTTCGGGCGCGCTGAAGTCGGGTTGTTACGGTATGCTCGTTCAGGGACAGTGCGCTCGCAATCTGTTTCGTCGGCATGCCCATGTAATAGCGCAGGAGCACCACCGCCTTGTACTTCGGCGGGAGGGCGAACACGGCGCGGGTTACGGTGTCGTCGCGCGCGTCCGCGCCGGGCGCTTCGCCGGAGGGCGCGCACGCGTCCAGATCGACGGTCACGCGCCGCCGCCACGCGCTTTTCAGGCAGTCGCGGCAGGTGTTCACGGCGATGCGCGTGAGCCACGTTCGCTCGTTCGCGTCGCCGCGGAAGCTGTCCAGCCCGCGCCATGCCTTCACGAAGGTATCCTGAAGGGCGTCCTCCGCCGAGGCGCGGTCGCCGAGCAGCAGAAGGCACAGACGAAGCAGCTCGCTTCCGTGCGCGTGGATCATCCGTTCCATGGCCATGGCGCGTTCGCGGTCGTTCACAGGCTTCCTCCTCCTTCCATGGATTAGACGAGCGGGCGGGGAAAACGCATTCAGGAAATTTGTAATTTTCCTGATAAGGGCGCGAAAAGAAGCAGAAGTCCGAGAATCGGCGTCAGAGCCAAGATGGAAGCCGCGTAGAGAAGCTGCGGCTGCGAAAGCCGCATATCGTACAGGAGCATGGAGAGCGGATACGCCGCCTTGTTTGTCAGCAGAATCAGCGGCGGCTCGACCATGCCCCAGCATTCAACAAAGGAAAGCAGAAACAGTACCAGCGCCGGCAGTCCGCAATGCGGAAGGATTACGGAAAAGAGCAGCCGCGGAAACCCGCCGCCTTCCAGGCGAAGATATTCTATCCATTCGTCGGGAGCCCGCAGATTGATTTGCCGCATCAGAAGGCTTCCCAACGGCGTGAAGGCCAGCGGCAGGTATAGAAGGCAGGAGCGGTTGACCATTCCGAGACACTGCGCGGCGCGGTAGGTGGGAATCAGAAACAGCTGCGCCGGAAGAAGCATCGTCAGGGTGAAAAGGATGGTGAGAAACGCGATGAACCTGTTTTTGTATTTCGCGAGGATGTATCCGTCGACGATCGACAGAAAGACCTGAAGGAGCGAGGTCGCCGCGCACCAGATCAGGTCGCGGCCGAAGCGTTCCCAGAAGTCTTCGTGCGCGGCAAGCAGAGCCGAAAACTGATTCAGCGAAAACGGAGACGGCCACAGCTTGAGCGGGGATACGCCCTGCGCGACGAGCGCCGCTTCCTCCGCGGGGACGCAGGCCTGCACAAGCAGCAGAAGCACCGGCAGGATGAACAGAACCGCAAGGAGGATTCTCATCAGGGACGGTAGGATACGCGTTTTCATTTCTCGTCGCAGTCTCCTTTGCGCAGCGCGCGCCACGTGATACAAAACAGCGCCAGCACGACGTGCGAGAAAACGACGGCCGCGCTTGAAAGCAGGCCGTAATCGAGCCGCGCGAAATAGCCGTTGACGTAGTGCTGAACGAAGAAAAGATTCGCGGGCGGATACCCGCCGTAGAGCAGATAGCTCTCACGAAAAATTCGAACGCCGCTCATCAGCAGATAGATGATCGCAAACGCGATCACATGCCGGAGAAGGGGCAGCTCGATTCTGAATAAAAGCTGCCGTCCGGACGCGCCGTCGAGTTCTCCGGCGCTCAGAATGGAGGGCTCGATTCCGCGCAGGCCGACGAGCAGAAGGCAGGTCGCCACGCCGACGTTCTTCCAGACAAACAGAAGAAGCAGGGAGAGGTACTTCCAGCCTTCGTCCTTGGGATGCAGCAGCTGAACGAGTCGGGAACGGCTTCCCATCATTGCGCGCCACAGGGCGGAAAGCGGGGAGGAGGGCAGAAAAAAGGGAACCAGCAGCAGCGCGACAAGCGGCAGCGGGCGGCGCAGGGAAAACAGGGCGTGCGCGAGGAGGACGCTCAGGGCCAGCGTGGTTCCTATGGCGAAAAAGAGATAGAGCAGGGTGTTCTTCAGCGCCAGCCGGTAAAAGCCGTCGCGGAGGAGCGCACGGTAGTTCTCAAGCCCGACAAACGCCGGCGCGGCGGAATTGCTCAAAAACGAACTCAGAAGAGAGCTGAGATAGGGCGCGGCGCAGCAAAGGCAAAACATGGCTGCGCCCGGAAGCAGCCAGAGCATGTCCCGGGCGGGAAAGACGAGGGTGTTCGAACGCGCCGCCTTCTTCATCGAATCCCCCCGGCGACGCCAAACAGATATTGCATGCGCTGGACGAGCGCCGCGTCGTCGATGTGCCCGTTATACCATTCCTGAAGGTACGACCATGCCGAATCGTAGAAATCCCGCCCCATAAGGAATGTATCGACCGAGAGCTTTTCCCGAAATTTCTGAGACTTTGCAAACGCGGCCCGCGAGTAAGCGAAGGAAACGACCGGAATGCTCCGTCCGGCGGAGACACGATAAGCAAGGGCATGATCCTGATTCGTGAAGGCGGGAGCAAAGCTTCCGCTTTCGTCAAAATACAGATGCTTCGGCGGCTCGCTGGATACCAGCTGATCGTCGCCCGCAAACGTGCCATAGTCCAGCGCGTCCTCCGAAACCATTCCCTGCAAAAAGGCTGAGGCGAGGTCTTCCCGTCGGGCGTGCTTCAGCATTCCGCAGGCGGTCATGGAACCGGCGTAGCGGGGACTGCTTTCGTCAAGAAGCGGCGGCGGCAGAAAACGATACCCGGACTGCTCGCCCGTCTGGGAGAACTGGATGGACTCTGATGAATCGTCCGCCAGCGAGAGGTTTAAAATGTCAATGGGATTGGCGGCGCTCGCTTCCCGAATCAGGACTTCGGAAGCCGCGTCGGAAGGCGCGCTCATATCCAGCAGCGCATCGCCCGTGATGATTTCCCGAAACAGGTCGAGATATTGATCGCCGAAGGCTTCAAAATCGGAAAACTGCGCCGCGTATTGCGTGAACATGTTCAGGTTGACATTGTGAAAGGCGGGATACGCGGGCAGGCATGAGCCGTACATCAGATAGGTGTCGGCGTTTCCGTCGCCGTCCGCGTCCTGAGGGAGCTTTTTCGCGTATTCGGCATAATCCGCCCACGTCCACGCGTCCGCCTCCGGCATGGACAGGCCGATCAGAGCGGCGGCGTCCGCATCCCAGATCCAGAAGGTCTGCGCGACGCTGACCGGCAGCGCAAAGACCCGGTCGTCCAGCGTCAGCAAATCGCTCAGGTCGAGCAGCTGAGACGGGTATCCGCTCGACCCCAGCGCCGAATCGACGGGCGCCAGATAGCCCTTCTTCGCCATGTTCAGCAGAAGCGGATAGGGCAGAATCGCCAGATCGAATTCCGGCGTTCCCGCAATCAGCGTCGTGTTCAGCTGCTCCTCCGTGTACAGACGGTATTCGATCACGGCGTTGGGGAAGCGCTTAAAAAACGCTTCCTCCGCGGGCAGGTTCAGCGCGTCGGACGCGGCCACGACGGCGATGGTCAGAACGTCGTTCTCCGCCAGCGCGAAAACAGGAGAATTCAGCAAAGCAACGAAAACAAGGATTCCACAGATGATTCGCTTCATAGGCGCCTCCTATCGGTTTTTCGTTAATTAGACGAGCGGGCGGGGAAAACGCATTCAGGCGATTCGAAATTTTCTTCGAACCGCCTGAATGAGGGGAAGGGAAATTCGTTTACCGGCCGGGAAGCAGCTGCGAAAGACAGCGCTCGAAGCCTGCGGCGATCACGTTTGCGGTTTCCGGGCCGACGGAGTTCGTTTCTTCATAGTGTCTGCGCCCGGCGGAATCGCAGGCGTTGGCGAAATAGGGCGTGTCCGGGTGCAGCAGGAAGTCGTTCGGCGGCACGATGTAGCCCAGCTCGTCGTTCGCCAGCCCGCAGATCAGAAGCGAATCGGCGTTCAGGCCGCAGCGGGTCATAATCGCTGAAAGCGGCTCCGGGTTTTCGCGCTCCGGCGCGGCGGCGGTGGGGGCGGAAAGATAGCGCCCGGTCACCAGCTCGGGAAACAGCTCACCGGGAATCAGCGCGAGGTACATATTCCCCAGACGAAGCACGGACAGCTCGCTTTCGAGCGCGTAGCCCGTCGCGCCCGCACCCGGCACGGCGCGGGCGTTCAGAATGCCCAGCATGCGCGCGAGCAGGAAGGCGGTGTTGTCCAGCGGCACGGTCAGCTCCGTGCGCGCGATTTCCAGCTCGGCGGGCAGCGGCCTGCCGTCTGAAACGCGCAGAAGCGCGCCCGCCAGCATCCGGCCGGTGGTTTCGAGGTTCTTTTCGGCGTTCAGGCTGCCGTCCGCGTTCTTTTCAAGCTCCTGCGTCATCACGAGCCCGCCGATTGCGCCGGGCATGAACAGCATGCGTTCGCCGGTTCGTTCCAGCAGAACGTCGGCCATCACGCCGGGGAAGTCGCGGCTGAGAAGCGTGTTCTGCCCGCGCAGCGATTCCGCGTGCGCGCAATAATTGACGATGCGGAAGCCCGCGCCGCCGTCGTCGGGCGTGAATTTCAGGTGATGAATGTACGGGTCGTACTCATAGGGCAGGCGCGAATCGCGCTGCATGCCGGCGGTGGCGGCCTTCCCGTAGGAAAGCGTTCCGGCGCGGCGGTCGGCGTATGCGTCGAGGGCGGCGCCGCGCGCGGCCTGAAGCAGATTTTGCATGAAGGCTTCGTTCTTGCCGTCCCTGCCCACCCTGCCCCACAGCCCCATCGTGTCAATGCCCGCGTGGGTGTGCGTGGCGTATACGTTGACCTGCGCGCAGTTCCATTCGAGGCATTCGTCCGCCAGCGACGCGCGAATCTGCTCCACATACGCCCGCGAAAGCCCCACACAGTCAATGCCGATCAGCAGAACGCCCGCGCCGCCGCAGTCCAGCCACACGGCGGTGGCGCGCGGAAGGTCGAGCACGCCGGTGATCTCATAGCCGTTTCGGTATCCGGCAATGTACAGCGGCCCGGCGTTCTCCGGAAGCGGAATTTCCCGCTGGCCGAAGCCCGCGTGCCAGCGCGGCTCGCTCTCACAACTCGCGCCCGGCGCGGCGCACAGCAGAAGCGCCAGCAGAACGCACAGCGCGCGGCGAAGGAAAACGGAAAGACGCATCGGAAAATCCCTCCCTGTCGGAATGGCGTTT
>CAVERI010000117.1:0-5894 GCA_963618055.1 bacterium
TGGTAACTTCGACGTTCGTACCCTGTTCATGCCGCTTCGTCAAACTCCGGCGGCCACTCTTCCACACAGCGCAAAGTGCCAGCCGTTACTTCCTCTCGTCAACGCCATTCCTTGTCGCACGAACGAACGCCGCGTACATGCTCCCGCACCAACATGTTGGCATATCCAACACTCGTGCCCTGTTCATGCCGCTTCGGCAAAGTCCCGCAGCCGCTCTTCCACACAGCGCGAAGCGCCAGCCGTTACTTCCTCTCGTCAACGCCATCCACCGTCGCGCGCATGCGCACCATGTGCATATCCACGCAGAAGCACTGCCCCGCGGACAGCGCCGCCGCGTCCGTCACAATTTGGCCGTTCGCGCGCACGCACGCGTAGCCGCGCGCAAGCACGTTGGTAACTTCGACGTTCGTACCCTGTTCATGCCGCTTCGTCAAACTCCGGCGGCCGCTCTTCCACACAGCGCGAAGCGCCAGCCGTTACTTCCTCTCGTTACGCCGTCCGCCGTCGCGCGAACAAACGCCACGTACATGCCCACGCCCAGCACGTTGGCATATCCGACACCCGCATCCTGTTCATGCCGCTCCGGCGAACTCCCGCAGTCACTCTTTCACGCAGCGCGAAGCGCCAGCCGTTACTTTCTTTCGTCAACGCCGTCCACCGTCGCGCGCACGCGTGCTGCGTGCATGTCTACGCTGATATGTTGCCCCGCGGACAGATCCGCCGCGTCCGTCACGATTCGGCCGTTCGCGCGCACGCATGCGTAGCCGCGCGCAAGCACGCTCTCCGGGTTCATCGCTTCCAAGGTACGCGAAACGGTCTTCAGCTTTTCCCGCGCGTCTGACACGCGCGCCTCGGCGCGCAGGGTAAGATGCGTATACAGATGCTCCAGCCTGTCCCGCCGCCGCTCGGTAAGCATGCGCGCGGGGTCGCGAAGGTACGAGCTCTGCCCGCAGGCGTTCAGGCGCAGACGGCGCTGCCGCTGGGCGGCGGAAAGCGCGCGCGTTAAGCGAATCATGCGCTGCTCGCACGCCGCCTTCCATTCGCGAACGTCGCCCACCGCCAGCTCGGCGGCGTTGGACGGCGTAGCGGCGCGCACGTCGGCGGCGAAATCGCAGATCGTGAAATCGATTTCGTGTCCCACGCAGGACACCACCGGCGTTCGACACGCGGCCACCGCGCGCGCCACGATCTCCTCATTGAACGCCCACAGATCCTCCATCGACCCGCCGCCGCGGCCCACGAGAATCACGTCGGCGCGCCCATCCTCGTCCAGCCGCCGCACGGCCGCGGCAATCTCCGCCGCCGCGCCCTCGCCCTGCACCGCGCACGGGCACAGCAGAATGCCCACCCGCGGGTTTCGCGCCCGCGCCACGCGCACGATGTCGTGAAACGCCGCGCCCGCCGCCGACGTCGCCACGCCGATGGTCTTCGGCATCAGCGGCAGCAGCCTTTTGAGCGCCGGGTCAAACAGCCCCTCGTCCGCCAGCTTCCGCTTGAGCATTTCAAAGCGCTTGAACAGGTCGCCCGCGCCCTCCCGGCGCATCCCGTCCACATACAGCTGATACGTGCCGCCCGCGGGATACAGCCCCGCCGCACCGGTAACAACCACCTGCATGCCGTCCGCCGGTTGAAAATCGAGCCGCGCCGCCTGCTGCCGGAACATGGCGCACGACACGCGCGCCTGCTCGTCCTTGAGCGTGAAATACAGATGCCCGCTCACGTGCCGCTTGAACGACACAATCTCGCCGCGCACCGACACGTTCCGAAGCATTGCGTCGCCCGCCAGCTTCCGGCGCACATATTCGTTCAGCTCGCTGACCGAAAGCGACCATTCACCCATGCCTATCCTCCAACGCGCTCAGCGCAGTTCCCGTCTGTGATTCTCCGCCGCGTCCATCGTGTTTTTCAGAAGCATCGCAATCGTCATTGGCCCGACGCCGCCGGGCACCGGCGTAATCCAGCCCGCGACCTCGCGCACGCCCTCAAAATCCACGTCGCCGGCCAGCGTACCGTCCGCAAGCCGGTTAATGCCCACGTCGATCACCGCCGCGCCCGGCTTCACCATGTCTGCCGTAACCATGCGCGGACGCCCGACGGCACTCACTACAATGTCCGCGCGGCGCACGACATCCGCCAGATTTTCCGTGCGGGAATGGCAGATGGTCACCGTGCAGCTTTCGCGAAGCAGCATCATGGCGAGCGGCTTGCCCACGATGTTCGAGCGCCCGATGACCACGGCGTTCGCTCCGGACAGCGGAACGCCCGCTTCCTTTAAAAGCCGCATGCAGCCCGCGGGCGTGCACGGCTCCAGCGGCGCGCTTCCGCGCAGCAGCCGCCCGGCGTTGAGCGGATGAAAGCCGTCCACGTCCTTTTCCGGCGCGACCGAGGCCGTCACGCGATCCGCGTTCATGCCGCGAGGCAGCGGAAGCTGCACTAAAATGCCGCTGATCGAGCCATCCGCGTTCAGCCGCGCGATTTCCGAAAGCACCTCGTCCTCCGTCGCCGTTTCGGGCAGGCGTACCGTGACCGAGCGGATTCCCACCCAGCCGCACGCCTTCTGCTTGTTTGCCACATAAATCTGGCTGGCCGGATCCTCGCCCACCAGCACGACCGCCAGCGCCGGAGGCAGGCCATATGCCTCACGGAACGCACACACGCGCGTTTTTACCTCCGCGCGCACCTCGCGCGCAATTTCCTTCCCGTCAATGATCCGCGCCGTCATTTTCATTCCTCCGTTCCTCCAAGCTCGCGCACCGGCGCTCCTCGCCGATCAGCGCCACGCCGCAGGCGTTATCGCCGGAAAGCTCCGGCCGCGCCCAGCACACCCGCGCCGCGCACCCCAGCCTTTTAAGCCGCGCGGGCAGAAGCTGCCTTAAAAGCGCCGACGAAGCCACGCCGCCCGCCAGAAGCGCCTGCTCCGCGCCCGTGCGCTTCACCGCGTCGGCCAGCAGCCACGCGATCGAGCGCGCGAGGAAGGAATAGACCTCCGCGGCCACATCCTCCGGCGCCGCCCCAGCCTCGATCATGCGCATTGCCTGCGCCTCCGCGCCGGAAAACGAGCATTCCCCGTCTCTGTGCGAAAGCACGAACGCGCCCGTCGCCCTTCCCCGAACCGCCAGCCGCTCCAGCGCCGGCCCCGCCGGAAAGCCCAGTCCCAGCCGCACGCCGACTCGATCTACCAGCTGCCCGGCATGCAGATCGTTGGAGCCGCCCACCTTCGAAAGCGCGCGGCTTTCGTCGGCGTACAGCGTCTCGGTCGTCCCGCCGGACAGGTGCATCGCCACGAACGCGCCGGGACGAATGCCGGAATCCACCATTGCGGCGCGCACGTGCCCCTGCTGGTGGCTGGCGGCATAGAATGGCACGCCCAGCGCCGCCGCAATACCGCGCCCCATGCCCTCGCCCACCAGAAACACCGGCATGTACGAATCATCCACGTCACGCGGCCGCGTGCTCGCGCAGACCGCCGCCACGCGCACGTTCTGTACGCCGCTCATCAGCGCCTCCAGAAGCACATGCAGCCTTGTGGTATGCTGAAACACGCCGTCGGACTGCCGAAGCCCGCGCTCGCCCTCCGCGACGGTCAGCAGCTTCCTCTCCGACGCAACGACACGCCCGTCGCCCGCAAGGGCAACGGACGTGGTGTAGCAGCTGGTATCAATTCCAAGCGTGCAGTTCATTGAATTTCACTGCGCATGATTGCGCCCAGCACGCCGTTTATAAACGTGCCCGCCTTCTCGGTGGAATACTTTTTGGCCATTTCCACCGCCTCGTTGATGGCCACGGCGCCGGACGTGCCCGCAAACCTCATCTCATACGCCGCGAGGCGCAGGATGGCCAGATCGACGCGCGTGATGCGCTCAAGGGTCCAGCCGATGGCGTGTCCGGAAATCAGCCGATCAACCTCATCCGCGTGCGCCTGCACGCCCGCCACAAGCTCGTCCACATAGGGCTTGTTCTCGTCGTCGGGCTGAATTTCCAGCAGATTCAGGCGCGTGTCCTCGCCGCCATCGCCGCCCATTTCCCATTCGTAAACCAGTTTCATCGCGCACTCGCGCGCGTCGGATCTGTTCATATCTTCTGCTTACCCCGTTCCAGAACGCGTTTTCCGCGCTTATTCCGCCGTACTCTCATTCTCCGGGTCGCTGTCCTCGCCGAAGCATTCGTCCTCAACCTCGGCCGGCTCCCGCACCGCGGGCTCCTGCACAGGCTCTTGGGTGACAGGTTCCTCCGCCGGCTCCTCGGCCACGGGCTCCTGCACGGGCTCCTCGATAACAGGCTCCTCCGCCCTTTCCTCTACGGCGGGCTCCTGCACAGACTCCTCCACAGCGGGCTCCTCTGCCGGTTCCTCGACCGCGGGCTCCTCCGCCTTTTCTTCCGCCACAGGCTCCTCCGCCGGTTCCTCGACCGCGGGCTCCTCCGCCTTTTCCTCAGCCACCGGCTCCTCCTGCGGCCTCAGTACCTGCGGAGGAACGATCGCCTCGCCCTCGCCGGGCACCTTGATCGTGGAAATCTTTACGGACACGCCGCTCAGCGCGATGCCGCTCACGTCGCCCAGCTGATGGCGCACAGCCTCCTGCATGCGGGCGGTGGTAATGGGAATGTTGATGTTGGAGCTGACCGAAACGTCGATCATCACCTCAAGGCTCTCATCGTGATAGCCGGTAATCACGCGAACGTCGCTCACGCCCTCAGGCTGGCCGAGCGCGGACGCAACCAGATGGTCGAGCGTCTCCTGCGACAGCAGCACGACGTCGCCGCTCTCATGGCGCAGCGTGATCATGCGTGCCTGCCGAACCTGACCGGAACGCAGCGCGATTATGAACACCAGCACGCAATACGCCGCCAGCACAAGGCCGAGCACCAGCGAAAGCACGCAGTTCTTGCCGCCGAAGGTGTGCATCAGCAGCACGTCGCCCACCAGACCCAGCACCGCAAGGCCTTCGATTGCGATGCGCTTCCAAAGCTTCATCATCATGTGTTACCCTTCCTTCCCAAGGTCGGTCGCTTCCTCGGCGGCTTCCTCCGCGCCGCCCTCCTTCGTCTCCTCTTCTTCCTCAACATCCTCCAGATCGAGCTCGAAGTCACCGTCGTCCGCGGCCGCCTCGTCCTCGTTCGCTTCGGACGCCTTGTCAGCGTTCTCTTCGCTCTTCGCGCCGGGCGCTTCCTTGCCCAGCAGCTTGCGCTGGTTCATTTCCAGCTCCGCCACTGCGCGGTTTTCGCGCTCAAAGCTTACGCCGGTCACGTGTACATCCACGCGCTGAACCGAAAGGCCCGTCATCGTTTCGATGGCCTTTTTTACGTTTTCCTGAATGCCCTGCGCGACCTCGGGAACCGGGAAGCCGTATTCCACCACGATCGTCACATCCACGGAAACCACATTATCCGAAATTTCCACCTTGATGCCGCGGGTCAGGTTGCGCGAATTGGACAGCGCGCGCCGCATGAAAATTTCGGTAAGACCGCCGGACGTGCCAACGGTATTCGCAACGCCCTCCACCTCTGTCACAGCCAGCCCGGCGATGGTCGCGACGACGTCCGACGCAAAATACACCATGCCATTGCTGTTTGTATTCAGTCTGACATCGGAAGCATTGTTCTCAGCCATAGTTTTTCCTCCTAAATCAGCGGGACTCCTTCGAATAGACAGCCCTCCACGATGATTATACCAGATTCTCGGTCAAAACGCAATTGGTTTATTCATCTCATCGGGGAACGGTCATAATTTTCACATTTGCGCCCGATTGTCCGGTCTCGCGCGTCACCAGCTCCAGAATCGCGGCGCTCTCCGCCTGCGAAAGCTCGTCCGCGCGCACCACCACGTTCACGGAGTTCGCCGCGGGACTTTGACAGTTCAATCCCATGAAAAGGCCCAAAAAGCCTGATAAACGCTG
>CAVERI010000118.1:0-5292 GCA_963618055.1 bacterium
AGCCCTACCTGAGGAGCGTAAAGCCCCGATCACCTGAAAAGGTATCGGGGCTTTTATGATGTAAATCCAGCGTGGGTAACAACAGCAGGAGGCGTTAGCCGAAGGAAAGGGCGTCCACTGAGAGATGGATGAAGGAAGCCGGATGCCAAGGCGAGCAGTCTTAATGCGCGGAAGACCTATTTACTCACAACGAGCATATTTGACCGTTTTGCATGTATATTGGCAACGGGGAAATTTGCACTACCCTTTTTACGCAAAATCGAAAAGCAATCCAGAACGTGATTTTGCATGAAAAACATTTAAAATGCTTTAAATAGGGTGTATAATGGAAATGGGAGGATGAGCAAGACACAGACGATGAGTCAGATGATTCGCGCAATAGGCTGCCGCGTCGACTTCAAACTGTCAGATTGTTTTATCCTCATAAGTAGTTCTCCGTGTGGTGCATGTCTCTGCGTCAGTATTAGCAAAGATACCGTTGCAATTATTGTCAAATTGCGGTAATACATAAGTGACTCTTGCGGGCAAAGAAAGGAGAAACTGAAATGACTATAGACTATTCTATGTTGGGTCATCGAATTGCCAATGCCCGGAAAAACTTAGGTCTGTCTCAGGAGGCCCTGGGAGAAATCATTCACGTGTCTGCCAAGCGTATGGGCAACATTGAAATGGGCAAGTCGCGTCTCACCATTGCTATGCTTGTAGCCATCTCCAACGCGCTTCACATTTCTCCGGACGAACTCCTTGCCGACAGTCTGCCTCGTTCCCTTTATACAGAAGAAACATGGCCGCATCGGCTTCCGGCGGACTGCAACGAGGAGCGGGAATGAGGCCAGTCTACATAGAGCCGTGCGCAGTAGCACACGACTCTACAGCCACGACGTAAAGTAACCCCATTACCTTCAACAACCGCCCGCAAGTGTCAAGCAGCACTCTTGATGAAAATCACAGGGTGCTGTCTTTAAAGACGCTGCGCTTGTCCCTTGTCCTTACGCGATTGAATTGTCGCGTGCCGGTGTCGGTACGCGCGACGGCGTGGGAGAGTCGTGCCTGATTTATCCACAGGCAGCATCACTTGTGTGTATAGCACGAATACTCTTATGACGGAGAAATGAATGAAAGACGTCACGAAAAAAAGTCGGAGAAATTGTGACAATTGCCGCCGGGAGAGTCAGATCAAACCGGGGTCTGTAATAGTGCTGTAATATATTTGACGAATTCTGGAATCATCCACAGCTTTCCACTGGTCTGTGGATAACTTGTGGAGAATGTGGATAAATTCCCTCTCATTCGGTGGAAAACCGGGGTCTTTGGCCTGAAAAGGGCGGCAAAACGTGGATAACCCTGTGGAAGATGTGGATGAATCCGGCGGGAGAAGAAGTGTGAAATACGCATAAGTCTATGCTCTGACAACAGTTTGTGACATATATGAACTTTTTATTGAACATGTGACAAATCGCGCGATATCTGATATACTATTAGAAAATGGGAGCATAGTGGGAGGAAGGCAAAATGCTGAACAATGTCAGGTACTATCTGGGCTTTGACTTTGGCGCGTCCAGCGGGCGGGCAATTCTCGGCATGCTGGGTACCGACCCGGCGGACGGCAGGAAAAAGCTGGAGCTGGAAGAGGTATATCGTTTTCCGAACGAGGCGGTTCGCGTGGGCGGCGTTCTGAAATGGGAAATGAAGCGCCTGTTCGGCGAGATGAAAACCGCTATTGGCATGGTCGCGCGGCGCGGCGTGCGCATCGAGTCGATCGGCATCGATACGTGGGGCGTGGACTTCGGCATCGTGTGCGGAGACGAGGTTGTGTTTGAACCTGTGTCCTACCGCGACGAGCGCACCGACGGCATGATGGAGGAAGCGTTCAAGATCATGCCGAAGGCGGAAATTTTTGCGCACACCGGCCTTGCATTTTTGCAGTTCAACACGCTCTATCAACTGCTGGCGATGAAGAAGAACCCGGAAACCGCTCACCTGATCGACGCGAAGAACACGCTTCTGTTTATGCCCGACCTGTTCGCGTGGTATCTGACCGGCAAGGAGGGCACCGAATACACGATCGCGTCGACCAGCCAGATGATTGACCCATCCGTGCGCACGTGGTCAAAGGAGATTCTGTCGGCGTTCGGCCTGCCGGAGGGGCTGTTCGCACCGATTCAGCAGCCGGGCGAAATTCGCGGCATGCTGAAAAAGGAAATCTGTCCCGCGCTGGATTACGACATTCCCGTCGTGGCCGTCGCGTCGCACGACACCGCGTCCGCCGTCGCGGCCGTTCCAGCGAGGAAGGGCGAAAGCTTTGCCTATCTTTCCAGCGGAACGTGGTCGCTGCTGGGCGTGGAAACGGAAACGCCGGTGTGTACCGAAAGCGTCATGAACGCGAACTTTTCCAATGAAGGCGGCTTGAACGGCACGACGCGGCTGCTGAAAAACATCATGGGTCTGTGGATCATTCAGGAGTGCCGCAAGCAGTTCAACGAGGAGCGCGCGAAGGCCGGGCTTGAGAAGCTGAGCTTCGCCGACATCGTGGACGAGGTGCGCCGGGTGAAGGAGCCGGTGGACGCGGTGATCAACGTGGACGACGACGCGTTCTTCGCGCCCGACGGCATGGCTGACCGCGTGGCCGACTATGTGAGGAAGCGCGACGGCGCGGAGCTTGGCGAGGATCGCGTGGGCAAGATCGCGGACATTGTGTATCGCGGGCTGGCGGTCAAGTATCGCTGGGGCGTGGAGACGCTGGAGGCGATTACCGGCGGCCGGATTGACACGCTGTACATCGTGGGCGGCGGCGGTAAGAACGAGCTGCTCAACGCCTATACGGCGAACGCGCTGCAGCGCACCGTGCGAATCGGCGCGAGCGAGGGCACGGTGATCGGCAACCTGCTTGTGCAGGCGATGGGCATGGGCGACGTGAAGGATCTGTGGGAGCTGCGCGAGGTCGTGGCGAACTCCTTCGACAATCGCGCCTACGATTTTGACCCGGCCGCGGCGGAGAAATGGGCGGAGGCCTATAAGAAGCTTCAGAAGCGGATGGGAGAATAACGCATGCAGACAGACGCGACGCGGTTTGCGCATGGGCAGCTGCCCGGCGCGCTGGAGCTGGCGTTTGTGGGCGACAGCGTGTATGATCTGTATGTGCGCTCGCATCTGGTGGCGGCGGGCGGCGGGCATATGCGCGAGGTGCATCTGGCGGCGGTGCGATATGTGAACGCGCACGCGCAGTCAGAGGCGCTCGCGCGCGTGGAGCCGCTTCTGACCGAGGAGGAGGCGGGCGTCGTGCGGCGCGCGAGAAACGCCCGGCAGACTCCCACAAAGAACGCTGACGCGCGGGAATACCACCGGGCGACGGCGCTGGAGGCGCTGATCGGCTATCTGTATCTGACTGGGCAGCGCGTCCGCATGGAGGAATTTCTGGGCATTTGCATGCAGACGGAAGGACAGGAGTAGCTATGCCTTACGATCATTTTTCGGGCGGCGAGGAGCGCCGCGGATACCATGGCAATCACAACGGCAAGCGTCCGGAAGGCGGCCCGTCCGGCTGGACGGGCACGGCGCAGCGCAACTACGGCGCGTCCCGTCGGCCGACGGTCGACCCGAAGAAGCGGATGGGTGAGGAAGCGCTTCCGCGCGAGCGGGAGAACGAGGCGCCCGAGAACCTGCTGGTGGGGCGCAATCCCATAAGGGAGGCGCTGCGCGCGGGTCGGCCGCTTGAAAAGCTGCTGGTGATGAAGGGCGACCTTTCCGGCGCGGCGCGCGACATCGTGCGCATGGCGAGGGACGCGGGCGTGGTCGTGCAGGAGGTTGAGCGCGTAAGGCTCGATCAGGTGTATCCCAATCATCAGGGACTGCTGGCATACGCCTCCAGTGCGTCCTACAGCACGCTGGACGAGATTTTCGCCTGCGCCGAGGAGCGCGGCGAGGCGCCGTTTCTGATTCTTCTGGACGGCGTTACCGACCCGCACAATCTGGGCGCGATCATCCGCTCGGCGGAATGCGCGGGCGCGCACGGCGTGGTGATTCCCGAGCGGCGCAGCGCGGGCTTGAATCCGGCGTGCGTGAAGGCGGCGGCGGGCGCGGTGGAATACATGAAGGTGGCGCGCGTGAGCAATCTGTGCCGCGCCATTGAGGAAATCAAGGAGCGCGGCGTGTGGGTATACGCGGCGGACATGGACGGCGAAAACGTCTATGAGGCGGATCTGACCGGCGCGGTCGCCATTGTCATCGGAGCCGAGGGCGAGGGCGTTTCCCAGCTGGTGCTGAAAAACTGCGATAAGACGCTGTCCATTCCCATGAAGGGGCATATCAATTCGCTGAACGCATCGGTAGCGGCCGGCATCCTGCTGTTTCAGGCCTCAAGGGCGCGAAACGGCTGACGGCGGGCAACAAACAAAGGCGCGGAGGAACGCGATGTACGAGAAATTCGAAAGCATGGCGGATGAGGAGCTCGTCCGTTTGGCACAGGAAGGCGACAATGAGGCGCTGGAGTATCTGCTGAACAAATACAAGAATTTTGTGCGCTCCAAGGCGCGCAGCTATTTCCTGATCGGCGCCGACCATGAGGACATCGTGCAGGAGGGAATGATTGGCCTGTATAAAGCCATCCGCGATTACCGGACGGACAAGCAGGCCTCTTTCCGCGCCTTTGCCGAATTGTGCATCACGCGCCAGATCATCACCGCCATCAAAACCGCGACGCGCCAGAAGCATATTCCGCTCAACAGCTATGTGTCCCTCAATAAGCCCATTTACGATGAGGAAAGCGACCGGACGCTATTGGACGTGATCACCGAAGACAGCTTCTCAAACCCCGAATCGATGATCATTTCCAAGGAGGACGTCGGCGTCATAAAGGGCAAAATCGGCTCGCTTCTCTCGGAGCTTGAGCTGGACGTGCTCATCAATTATATGGAAGGAAAGAGCTATCAGGAAATCAGCGCCGAGACGGGACGGCATCTGAAGAGCATAGACAACGCGCTTCAGCGCGTGAAACGGAAGCTGCAGCGGTATCTGGAGGAAAAGTAAAGGAATTCTTGAGAAAATAACACATATTTGACGGTCATATTCGCAGAATACCCGTTGACAAATGTTGACGGTCTTAGTAAAATGTATATCGATTAGGCTGGGTTCGCGGGTGTAGCTCAATGGTAGAGCTCCAGCTTCCCAAGCTGATCACGTGGGTTCGATTCCCATCACCCGCTCCACAAAACTATGATTCATTTGGGAGGACTGACGACAATGGGCAAGGCAAAATTTGAGCGCAATAAGCCGCATGTAAACATCGGCACGATT
>CAVERI010000119.1:0-5212 GCA_963618055.1 bacterium
GGGGGAGCGAAGCGCTCCCTCCGCCTTCGTGGAATCAGCGAATGCCCAGCACGGCCTGTTCGCGCTCCTCCTTGAACTGGTTGGCGTAGAGGTTATAATAGTAGCCGCGCTTCTGGATGAGCTCCTTATGCGTGCCGCTCTCGATCACCTCGCCGCGCTGAATCACGAGGATTCGGTCGGCGCTGCGGATGGTGGACAGGCGGTGCGCAATGATGAAGGACGTGCGCCCCTTGAGCGTGGTAACGATGGCCTTCTGAATCTTCTGCTCCGTTTCGGTATCGACGGAGGATGTCGCCTCGTCCAGCACGAAGATGGCGGGCTTGGCGATCAGCGCGCGGGCGAAGGAGATCAGCTGCTTCTGGCCGGTGGACAGGCGGTTGCCGCCCTCGCCGACGTCGGTATCATAGCCCTTCTCAAACTTCAGGATAAAGTCCTCCGCGTCGACCAGCCGGGCGGCCTGCTCGATTTCCTCGTCGGTCGCGTCCAGACGGCCATAGCGGATGTTCTCGCGGATGGTGCCGGAGAACAGGTGCGGCTGCTGAAGCACGTAGCCCAGATGCGACTGAAGCCACAGCTGCGAGCGCTCGCGGTAGTCCACGCCGTCAATCCGGATGCGCCCCTCGGTCGGCTCGTAGAAGCGGCAGATCAGGTTCACGATGGTACTCTTTCCGCTGCCCGTTTCGCCCACCAGCGCGATGGTCTGCCCCGCCTCCACGTGCAGGCTGAAGTTTTTCAGCACCTTTTCGCCGCCGGAATACTGGAACGACACGTTTTCAAACCGAATATCGCCCTTGATGTCCGGCCAGTTTGAGCGGTCGGGGTTGAAATTGTCGCCGAAGGCCTTTTCGACCTCGGGCGTATCCTTGATTTCCGGCTCGGTCTCAATCAGGGTGAATACGCGCTCGGCGGCGGCCTGGCTGTTCTGCATGTCGGCCAGCGTGCGCACGATGGAAACGATGGGGTCAAAGATGTTGCTTGCGTAGTTCACAAACGCCGTCAGCGTACCGAGGGAAATCGCGCCGAAGGCCGCGCTCATGCCCAGCACGCTTTCGCCGCCCTTCCACAGGGCGATCGCCACGGTGATGGAGCCCAGCGACATGACCACTGGGAACAGAAGCGCGCTCAAAAGCGCCGCGTGAATGGAGCGCTTTTTCATGGTATCCGTCAGCTGAACAAACTCGCGGGCGTTTTCTTCCTCGCGCACCAGCGTCTTCGTGGTCTTCGCGCCCATGATGCCCTCGTTGAACGAGCCGGTAATCTTAGAATTGGTCTTGCGCACCTCGCGGTAGTTCTTCAGAATTTTCTTCTGAAGAACCATCGTCACCACCGCGATAATCGGCATGACCGACAGCACCACCAGCGCCAGACGCGGACTCAGGCGGAACATGTGAATCGCGGCCATGATGATATAGCCCACGCCCCACGCAAGGTCGATCAGGCCCCAGCCGATGGTGTCGCCCAGTCTCTGGGTGTCGCTGCTCATGCGGGCGATCAGATAGCCGACGGGCGTCTTGTCGTAAAACGAGAACGACAGCTCCTGAAGCCTGCGGAAGCCGATTTTGCGGATGTGATGCGTCATGCCCGATTCAATGCGGCCGGACGTGAAGCAGAAGGTGAAAATCAGCGCCACCTGCGCCAGAATCACCAGCGTATAGCGAATGGCGAAGCCCGTGAAGCCCTCCAGCGTCTGGTTGGCGATAAAGGTATCGATGGCTTCGGCCGTCAGAAGCGGGATTTCCACGTCGATGCGCGCGCTTAAAAACATGCACACGCACACGAGCAGCAGCTGCCAGTGATAGGGCTTTGCGTACCTGAACAGCTTTCGCCAGAGGGACGCGTCAAATCGTTTGGTATAATCCTGTTCTTCCTGATATTGCACGTTCGTTTCCCTCCCTTACGCGCTTTCCTCGGCGGCGTTCAGCTCCTCCTCCAGCGCGGACTGGATGAGGTAGATGCGCCGGTACAGGCCGTCCTGATGGATAAGCTCCTCGTGCGTGCCCGTCTGCGCCACGCGGCCGTTCTGTAAAACGATGATTCGGTCGGCCTCGGACAGCGTAGTCAGGCGGTGCGAGATGATGAACGTCGTCGCGCCCTTCTCGCCCTCGGCGCGGCTTTCGCGCAGCGCCTCGCGGATGGCCTTGTCGGTCTCTGTGTCCACGGCGGACAGCGAGTCGTCGAAGATCAGAATGTCGTTTTCGCGAATCAGCGTGCGGGCGATGGCCACGCGCTGCTTCTGTCCGCCGGACAGCGTCACGCCGCGCTCGCCCACGATGGTGTCGTAGCCGTTTTCAAAGCCGCTGATAAATTCATGCGCGCTGGCCGTGCGCGCCGCTTCGAAAATCTGCTCGTCGCTCGGCTCCTGCACGGCGATGCCGATGTTGGCCTTCACCGTTCGGGAGTACAGGAACGGCTCCTGAAGGATTAAGCCGATGCGGCTTCGAAGGTGCGACTTACGAATTTTGCGAATGTCCGTTCCGCCGATGCGGATGGCGCCGCGCCCCTCGTCCACGTCGTACAGGCGCTGGAGCAGGTGCATCAGCGTGCTCTTGCCGGAGCCCGTCGCGCCCAGAATGGCCACGGTCTCGCCGGATTTCACCCTGAAATCCACGTCGATCAGCACGGGGTTCATCTTCTCGTATTCAAAGCCCACGTGGTCGAACTCGATGTCGCCGTCCACCGGCGCGTCGGCCGCGTCGGGCGCGTCCTCCTCCGGCTTCGCCGAGAGAATCTCGTCCAGTCGGTCAAAGGAGACCATGGACTTGCCCATGTCGGACAGGATGCGCCCCATCTGGCGAATCGGCCACAGCAGCATGCCGATGTAGCTGACAAACTTGGTCATGTCGCCCACGCTCAGCCCGCTGGTGGACGCGGTGGCGGCGAGGAACACGCCGTACACCAGCGTCACGCCGGTCTGCGCCATGCTCAGAAGGTCGCTGCCCGGCCAGTAGATCGCGAGCAGGTCGCCTAAACGGCGGTTTTTCTTCCAAAGGTCATCGTTCGCCTCGTCAAACTTGTCGATTTCGAACTGCTGCCGCCCGAACGCGCGCACCACGCGCACGCCCGTCAGGTTCTCCTGAAGGATGGCGCTCATCCGGCCCTCGGCCTCGTCCGCCAGCGTGAAGCTCTTGCGAACCCAGCTGAAAAACAGCATCGCGAACACAAACAGCGGCGGAACCAGCACCATGCTGACCAGCGTCATTTTGACGTTCATGCCCAGCATCAGCACCAGCGCCACAGCCAGCATCAGCACCGCGCGGAACACCTCCACCACCTGCGTCTGCAGGAAGCGGCGAATGGTTTCCACGTCCGACGTGCAGCGCTGAATCAAATCGCCCGTCTTGGCCTTCACGTGGTAGTCGTAGGGCAGCGTCTGCAAATGCGCGTACAGCCGGTCGCGCATGTTCTTGGCAATGGACTCGGAGGCCGTCGCCGTCCAGCGCGCGCGCAGATACTGGAACACGCCGTTTAGCAGGTACAGCGCGACGATTACCAAGCCCACCAGCCACAGGTGGGAAATTACATAGGAAAGCCCTCCGCGGGCTTCAAAAAACCGGTTCATGAAGCCGGGGAAGTTGAGCGGATTGTTCTCGCCCGTCAGCGTGTCGCGAATGGCGTCGGCAATGCCGCCGAGCATGCTGGGCGACACGAAGCCGACCACGCTCGTCACGCCCACCGTCGCAATCGCGCCGATGTAGCGCAGGCGATTGCCCTTCATAAATTCGTTCAGCCGTGTCAGTTTTCTGGATGCCATAAAACCCTCCGTTCCTTCGTTCGAAGCGCGCAAAAACCGCCGGGCGCGCAGACTCGCCCGACGGTGAAAGCATAAGAAAAGAACATGAAGAGACTTATTGCTTCACTCGAGGGCGTACCATGATTCCAAAACCGTTGCATGCCAATACACGCGCCGAATCCTTCATCGACTACGCCCCCTCTCTTCAAACATTGTAATCAGTATACGCCGATTAACCTGCAAAATCAAGCTTTACGCCTTCATTTTGCCCAATTTAACGGCTGTTTTACCGTGCGTTCGACCGTCAGCGCTTCTTCTGCGGGGCGGACGGCTTTTTCACCGGCCATTTTTCCTGCCCCTCGGAGAAGAGGAACCAGCCGCGCAGGTAGTCGTTGAGAATATCCGCGTCCGTTTCCATGCTCATGTGCGCGGCGCGCAGCATGTGCGTTTCGGCGTCCGGCAGGCGTTTTTTCACGCGATTGGGCACCTGACCGCCGAAAATTCGGTCGTTCGCGCCCCAGATCAGCATCGTCGGCCCCTTTACGTGATACGCGTCCTCAAGCAGGCGGTAGCCCTCGCGCATCTGCCGCGCCAGCGTGTCCGGCATGCCGCGCCGGCATACGGAGCGGTGCAGCGCCTCCATGCGCGCCTTGCTCACGCGCCCGCCGTATACGCGGCGCACCAGCATGGAAAAGCCGCGCCGGTCAAACACCCTTTTGCGGAACCACAGGTCGATCAGCTTCCTTCCCGCCGGAGTTTGCAGCAGACGATGAAGCGGATAGGGCATAAAGCGATCGAACACCGGGCTGATCAGCACGCGCGATTTCACGCTGTCCGCCTGATACAGCGTCATCATCAAAATGGCGGCAGCGGCGCTTCCGTGGCCGATCAGGTGCCACGCGCACGGCTTCTCGCCGCGGCGGCTCTCCACCTCATCCAGTATGCCCCACAGAATCTGTGCGCGCGTGTCATTGTCCTGAACCACGCCCGCGCCGCAGGCGCTCGCGCCGTAGCCGGGCAGCTCCGCGGCCACGCACAGGCAGCCGTTCGCGGCGAGCATGCCCGCCAGCTCCGTCCACGCGTCCGCGTCAGCTAAGGGAGAGCTTACCATCAGCACGCGGCGCGTCGCCTGCGCATCGGGCGTGAATACGCGAAAGCGCACCCTCAGCCCCTGAAACGACAGACGAATTTCCTCGGTTCGCATGCGGATAGCCTCCTCCCTTCCAAATCGCACAGACATACTATTATATTTTAGCATACCCATCTAAGCGATAGATTTCCATTCTATTGAGCTTTCGCTACAATTCACTGACAATCCTCCAACCTGCCCGGCCGGAAACGGAGGTTTTTCCGAAAAAATGCGCGAGTGTCCCTTGACGAAATACACATGTGCGTGTATAATGGACACTAATTTGAACATCGGAGGCAGAGCATGGGCGTGAAGGCAGCAAAATTCGGCGGTTCGTCGCTGGCGGACGCGGG
>CAVERI010000120.1:0-4943 GCA_963618055.1 bacterium
CAGGGCCGGTGGGGCCGGTCGGCCCGGTTTCACCCGTCGCGCCCGCAGCGCCGGTTGGGCCTGTTTCGCCCGTAGCGCCCGTCGCGCCTGTCGCACCGGTTGCGCCCGTCGCGCCGCGGGGGCCGGTGGGGCCGGTCGGGCCGACACAGGGCGGATAAGGCCAGTATCCACAGGCCTTTCCGCACGCGTTGCAGCTGGGACGGTATCGATTTTCGGCTTCCGCCAGCAGCCGCTCGTCGCGCAGATCGGTGTCGTTATCAAGAATCGCGGAACGGATTCCGCGCCTGCAATTTTTACAGCTCATGCAATCCCTCCGGGGCTGAATTCGGTAAAGCCGCGCTTCACCGTTCCAATATATGCCCACCGTTTCACCGAAGTTCAAGCGGACGACAGATTGACTTGCGCGGGAAATGCAGAAGAAAAAGCCGCGGCGGCAACGTCACAATCTCCATTTGGCAGGATCCGCAGACAGGCGTTGCTTTGGGCGCAAAAGCTCCCGCCCCATGAGCCGATAGCGCAGGGAAATCAGGCGGAGGCGTTCTCTCGCTTTTCTGAGGGAAGCCGGCTGTCCGGAGGCGCGTTAATGGAAAGCCCCTTGTCCATTTGCGGGCAGGGGGCTTTCGCGTCGTCAGGTTTTGCGGATTACCCATTTGTCAAACAGTGACAGCAGGGCGGGCAGGATCAGCAGAATCAGCAGGATGGCCGACAGGCAGCCGATGGACAGGGTCTGGACGATGGCCTCGATCGTGGGATTTTGAAACAGCGGGCCGACAAGCGCCGTAATCAGCACCATGATGGAGCCGGAGGTGAGCACCGTATGGATGCTGCCCCGGTATGCGGCGATCAGCGCTTCCTTCACGTCCATGAGCTGCCGCATTTCCCGGTAATAGCTGGTGTACAGGATGCCGTAGTCGATGGTCGCGCCCATGAGGATGCATTCCACGATCAGCAGCGCCAGATAGTACATGGATCCGCCGAACGCGCCCACGGCGGCGACCGTGAGGAACACGCCGCACTGCACGATGAGCACCAGAAGGGTGGGAATCGCGAGGGAACGGAAGGTCACCGCCACCACGAGGAAGATGGAAAGCGCCGTCAGCAGCGTGATGACCAGCAGCTCCCGGTCGAAGCCCCGCTCCATTTCGTCCACCATGGCGCTGGTGCCGATCAGATAATACGTGCCGCTCAGCAATTCGTCGCACGTTTTTCGAAGCTCACGGATAAAATCTGCCGTCTCCGCCGATTCTTCCGGCAGCGCGGTCAGCAGAATGAGCCGGGAATACGCTTTCCCTCGAAGCTGCCTTGCCGCTTCGTCCGCCTGCCGCTTCGCTTCCGTTATCTGTGCGCGCAGATCGTCGTCCAGCACGGAAGCAAATCGCGCATCGTTCAGAACATCCTCGGTCAGGAAGTCCAGCAGCCGAGCCATGGAGAGCGTCCACGCGGGGTCGCCTTCCGTCTGGCTGGCGCGGTACAGATACAGAAGATACAGCGCGTTTTCGTCCGCGCCGGGCAGCAGCTCCGCCATTTCCTCCGGCGTAAAGGCGGCGTTGGAAGCCACCGCGTCGGTCACGGCGCGCATTTGCCGGATGGCGGCAACCGTCGCCTCGTCGAGCATGGAGGCGGCGAATGGGCTGGTCAGCACGTTATCCGTCAGAAAAACGGCAAATTCGTGCAGGGACATCGCGCTCTCCGGCGTGTACTGCGAACCGAACTTCATCTTCAAAAGCTGTGTCGCCTGCGCTTCGGTCATGCCCGTCGCGCCGGCCAGCGCGGACGCGGTCAGGGGCGCCTGAATCGCGTCCCTGTCCGTCAGCGCCTGAAGGGAGGCGAGCGATTCACGCATGCTCTCATCCACAAAACCGGACAGCCGCGGCTCCGTCAGGCAGTCCTCCGCGAAGCTGACGAACGCCGTGAGCGTCAGGGCGGGCGGCTCGTCCGGGCCGTAAAGGACGTAGTAGAGCAGCTTCAGATTCTCTTCCGGAATCGCTGTCTCCGTATCCATGGCGGTCAGGGCGTCCGCCATTTCCTGAACCGTGCGGAGCTTGCCCAGCGTGCCCGAATAGGAAACGGCACTGCGGACGGCCGGCTGCGCGGCCAGCGCTTCCTCGATTTTCCCGGCCGCTTCCCCGTCCCGGTTCTCATACAGCAGCACCAGCTGGTTTTCCTTGGGAAACACCTCCGCTACGGGGTCTACCTTGGACAGAGTATAGACCGTGGTCGTCCGTCCCTGAAGAAGGTATCCGCCCACAAACAGCAGCAGAAACGCCGCGGCAATGAGCCCGCGGAAGCGGCAGCTGAAGCGCCCCAGCGCCGCGAGGGGATTTTTCCCGTTTTCCGCGCGCGGCTTCCGCTTCTTGGCCGTCCTTTCAACCGCCCCGTGAAACATCAGAATCAGCCCGGGCAGCACCGTAAACACGCACAGCATGCTGAAGGAAACGCCCTTGGCCAGCACTACGCCCAGATCCGTGCCGATCTGAAAGCTCATGAACAAAAGCATCAAAAGTCCCACGACGGTGGTAAAGCCGCTGCCGGCGATGGCGCCGAAGGAGGCGGTCAGCGCGTTTTCCATTGCCTTCGTCCGGTCGTCCGTAACGGCCAGCTCCTGCCGGTAGCGATTCATCAGAATGATGGAGTAGTCCATGGACAGCGCCAGCTGCAAAATGGCGGCCACGCCCGCCGTCACGTCGGAGATCTCGCCCAAAAAGAAATTCGTGCCCAAATTCAGCGCCACGGCCACGCCGATGGTTAGGAGAAACAGCAGCGGCTCGAAATAGCTGTCGCAGGCCAGCAGCAGGATCAGCAGGATGATGCCGAAGGCGGCGGCGTACACCGTGACGGGAATTTTCGGCGCGGAGGTATCGTCGTTGGCGACGGTCGCGCCGAGATCCTCCCGCAGCGCGCGCTCCAGCTCCGCTTCCTCCGGCGTGTCGTAGCCGTATTTTGTGGTCAGCACATACAGCGCCCAGCCGCCCTGATTGGAATCCGGGCTATCCGGCGAATAGGCGACGGCAGACACATGGGGCAAGTCCTCCAGCTCCTCGCGGCGCTGCTCCCGCTGCGCCCGCGAAAGGCCGCTGAACATGGCGCGAACGGTATAGGCTTCCTCCTCTGCGGGAAACTCCGTTTCCATCAGGCGCATGCCCGCCCGCATCTGCGAATCCTCCGGCAGGTATTTGGTCATGTCCGAATTGACCTGAACCCCGGGGATTAACGCGCCGCAGGCCGCGGCAAGGATCAGGGTAAGCGCAAGAATCCACCTCCGCTGCCTGACGATCCAGCAAGCTGCTTTTCGCATGAGAGCTCCTTCCCTTCCGTTTTGAATTTGACAAATCGCTCTGCATGAAGTATACTTAATACCAGACCTGAAATCAACCAACTGTTTATTTCGCGCTGATGTGACGCATACACTTCATACTGTTGATGCTGTAAAATCAACAACACAGGTCAATTTGTCGAGGAGAGGGGGGCGCTTATGGAAAACCAGCGGATTCGGCTGAGCAAGGCCATGCTGAAAAACGCGCTGATGCGGCTTTTGAAGGAAAAGCCCATTGAAAAAATCTCCGTTTACGAGCTGTGCGCGGCGGCGCAGATCAACCGCACCACCTTTTACAAATACTACGGCAGTCAGTACGAGCTGCTGACCGACGCCGAGAACGACTATTTTCGCAAGTTAGAGGACGTGCTTTCGGTAAACGCGTCGGACGGCAGGGACAGCCTGTGCCGGGTGCTGGAGGCGCTGCTGACCGACGAGGGCGCCTTCATGACGCTGGCCGGCTCCCTGCCCGACAGGGATTTTTCGGACAAGCTGTTCAACCTGCCTGCCATACGGATGCAGTTCGATATGGCCATTCCCGACGCCTTTTCGGACAGAGAACGAGCGCATCTCCGCGTGTTTTTCTATCAGGGCGGCTATGCGCTCATTCGGGAATGGCTGACCGGCGGCGAAGCGCGCGAAAGTCCCCGGGTGATGGCGGACTTTCTCTATGGAATCATTCGGAAGCTGATGCAATAGCGGGGGCGCAGTTCGAATCTGCGCCGGAGCGGCGGAAGCAGCAGGGCTATGGCTGGTTCATGGAAAGGGTCATTTCAATCGTCGTGCCGTCCTCGCCGCTCTCCCTGACTCGAACGCCGCCGCCGTGCAGGTGGGCGATTTCCCACACCAGCGACAGACCCAATCCCACGCCGCCCTTTTCCCGGCTTCGGGACTTATCCACCCGGAAGAAGGGCTGAAACACGCTCTCCCGGAAGCTCTCCGGGATGCCGAAGCCCGTGTCCCTGACCTCAATTACCGCATCCCCGCCCCGGCGCGACACAGCGACGCACACGCTGCCGCCGGGGCGGTTGTATTTCACGCCGTTTTCCACCAGATTAAAGATTGCCCGGCAGACCAGCACGTCGCTGCCGGTGATTCGTATATCCTCGCCGGTTTGGGAAAGGGTTACACCGCTTTTCTCCGCGAGCGACGAAAGATCCGCCAGTACCTCCTCGATTATGGGCGCAAGCTGAATCCGGTCGCCGCGCGGAACGGCCTTCAGATCGCTCATATCCAGAAGCGTCCGCACCATTTTGGACAGCCGCTCCGTCTGCTCCCGCAGAAGGGAAATAGTTTCCCTCGTTTCGGCGCAGCTCTCCTCGTGGGCCGTGGACATATACAGATCCAGCCGCGCCTGCATCAGCGTCAGCGGCGTGCGCAGCTCGTGGGCGGCGTTGCCGGTGAACTGGCGCTGCGCGTCGAAGGCGCGGTTCAGCCGCCGAAGCATCTGATTGACGGCGCGGCTCAGCCGGCTGAATTCCACCGCCTCGTTCTCGCTGAGCGTGATCTCCGACAGGCTTTGAAGCTGCACGCGCTCCGCCTTGGCGGTAAAGCGCTTGAGCGGCTTTAGGGCGTTTCCGCTGACGAAATACGCCACCGCGCCGCCCAGCACCGTCACCGCCAGCGCGAT
>CAVERI010000121.1:0-4662 GCA_963618055.1 bacterium
CGCGTCTGCGGCGGTGAAGCCTTCGAGGGAGTTTTCGCGAACCTGAATGCATACGTAGGTGATGCCGCAGTCGGGCGACGCGGAGAGTTGGCGTTTGACGGCGGGGGCGACGCGCAGCCAGTCTCCGGCGGTGAGGGCGATTTCCTCGCCGTCGAGGACGGCCTTGCCCTTCCCCTCGAGGATACCGTAGATTTCCTCGTTGTTTTTATGCGCGTGCACGAACGGCACGCCCGCGCCGGCGGGAAGCCGGTTCACGCTGATCTCCGCGCCGGTGAGAGCCAGCCTGTCGTGAAGCTCGACGCGTCCTTCGCTGCCAATGTTGATTTTCGCATAGTTTGCCATGATTGGAACCTCCGAGCAGATATTCGCGGCGTTTCTTCCGCATGTTCGTAGTGTACACCGGCGCGCGCGCAAAAACAAGTACGCACTTTTTTGTAACTGTACATAAGAAAATGAATGTGCTATAATGGGCGCGGAGGTGGGTGCCTGTGAAAACCAAGGAGGAGCTTCCGGCGTGCCCGGTGGCGACGGCGGTGTCCCTGATCGGCGGCAAATGGAAGCTGTTGATTCTGCGCAATCTGAAAACGCGCCCGTGGCGGTTCAATGAATTGCAGCGCGATCTGGAGGGCATTTCGCAGAAGGTGCTGACCGACAGCCTGCGCCAGATGATCGACGACGGGCTCGCCTACCGGCGCGATTATCGGGAAATGCCCCCGCGGGTCGAATACGGCCTGACGGCGCTGGGGCGGGAAATGCTGCCGATTATCGACGCGCTGGCCGATTTCGGAAATTATTACAAGGCGTTCGTGCGAAAGGGCGGCGCCTGAGGGGGATATGTCTTGTGAACATTTTCGCTGATCGGCTTCGACCTGTATTCCTATTCGAATGACGATCCTGATCGGCACGAGGTGCGAATCGAGATGGGCAAAAAGCTGAAGGAACCTGTGGAGGGATGAGACGATGATTTTCTGTTTTTCCGGAACCGGAAACAGCCGGTATGTGGCGGGGCGAATTGCCGAGGCGCTGTGGGAGCCGGTGGTCGATTTGAACGCGCGAATCAAGGCCGGGGACGAATCTCCGGTGCGGACGGGGCGCGGCGTGATCGTCGTAACGCCGACCTACGCGTGGCGCATCCCGCGGATTGTGGACGAATGGCTTTCGCGGGTGGAGCTTGTCGGCGCGGAGCGCATTTGGTTTGTAATGGACTGCGGCGACGGGATCGGCGGCGCGGCGGAATACAACCGGCGGCTCAGCGAGCGCCGGGGGCTTGAATACTTGGGCACGGCGCAGATCGTCATGCCCGAAAACTACATCGCCATGTTCGGCGTGCCGGGGGCGGAGGAGGCTCGGGAAATCGTGAAGCGGGCGGAGCCGTCGATTCAGGATGTGCTTTCGCGGCTTCAGGCGGGAAAGCCCTTCGCCGCGCCGCGAGGGAATCTCGTTGACCGCTTTCTGAGCGGCCCGGTGAACCCCGTTTTCTACCGATTTTTCGTGAAGGCCAAGGCGTTTCGCGCGGGAACCGGCTGTGTCGGCTGCGGCCGCTGCGCGAAAAAATGCCCGACGAACAACATCCGGATTCAGAACGGAAGGCCGGTCTGGGGCGGGCGGTGTACCCACTGTATGGCGTGCATCGGCTATTGCCCGACGGAGGCCATCGAATACGGCAGAAAGAGCGTCGGCAAGCCGCGGTATCAATTTGAGAAGCTGTAAGGCATGAATGCGAACGCCGGTTTCCCCTGCCGCGCCAACGAAAGGAGCCTGCCACAGAATCATGGCAGGCTCTTTTCGTTGGTTTTTTTCGGGAATTATTCGCCCTTCAGCGCGGCGTTGCAGAGGATTTCGCACTCGTTCCACGCTTCCTCGACGGTCTTGCCGTTGTTGACGACGTTCTTCACGGCGTTGACGATCTCCGTGCGGACGGTGGAGGCGCCGGTGACGGCGGGCAGGGAGCCGGCGATGTCAAGATGCGCGGCCACGGCGTTCAGAGACTGGACGGCGGGGGTGTCCTGAGCGAGGTACTCCTTGTAGCCCTCCAGCTCCTTCGTCCATGAATAGGGAGCCAGCGCGTTGACGGCCTTGACCCAGCCAAGGTTGACGTCGGCGGAGATAAAGTACTTCACGAATTCGTAGGCGCCTTCCGCGCGGGCGTCATCGTTGTAGTAGAACACGATGGGGCCGCGGTTCCAGGAAGGATACCACGTGGTGGCGGGCATGGGAGCCATGGCGAACTCGAATCCGTCGGGCTCAATGTAGGGATAGCCCGCGCAGGAGCCCACGTAGGAGGCCACGATGCCGCTGTTGAAGTCGGTGGAGAAGTAGTCGCCGGAGGAAGCGATGGTGAAGTAGCCGGCGTTGACGCAGTCAACCAGCCACTGAATCTTCGCCTTCATGCTCTCGGTGTTGAAGGTGACGCACTTGTTCTCGGTATCGATGTAGCCGCAGCCATCCTCCATGATGAACATCTGGATGCAGTCGGTGAGGGAGTCAAAGCCCAGGCCGGGGATGTTCTTCTTTTCCTTGATGACCTTGCAGTTCTCAACGACCTCGTCCCAGTTGGTGGGCACGGAGAGACCCAGCTCGGTGTACAGGGTGGCGTTGTAGAACAGGATGGGGCCGGTGGTGTAGGCCGGCAGATAGTGAATCAGGCCGTCGGAGAAGCCGTTGACCTCGCCGTCCATGACGCCCTGCGCAAGGCAGGTGTCAAAGCCCTCGATGCCGTTCTCGTCGGAGTAGATGTACTGGCTCAGGTCGGCAACCAGACCCAGATCCACGTACTCGGCGGCTTCGGAGGCGTAGTTGAAGATGATGTCCGGGCCGACGCCGGTCTTGACGCCGTTCTTTACGGTGTCGGTGAATCCGGAATACGCCTGGCTGAGAACCTCAACCTCGTACTTGTCGGAGAGGGCACTGAAATCCGCGGCAGCCTTTACAAGGTACGCTTCCTGATCCTTGGTGAAGGTGTGCCAGATGGTGACCTTGGTCTTCGCTTCCTCGGCAACACCGACGGACGCGCAGGCCAGCAGCATGACGACTGCGAGCAGCATAGCCATGACAGAGCGCAGTTTCATAAATGGTTCCTCCTGATTTATAGTCGCCGTGGTCTTCCCACGTGCTGAGTATAATATAGAACATTCCGCGCCAAAACGCAAGAATAATTCGCTGGTATTTCTGTTAACTCTCGGTCTCTCTGTGGATGCCGGTGGCGTTTTGCTTCCATTTTCCGGACATTATGTAAACGAGCGCCATGAGGATGGCGGCCAGCGTCGCCGCGGGCGCGGCGTAGCCGATGCCGGCAATGTCCAGACCGATTTTTGAAAGAAGCACCGCCAGCGGCGCGCGCAGGATGATGGCCGAAAGCATGGAGGACAGCATTGAAAACAGCGCGTGTCCCGCCGCGTTGATCAGCGAATTCATGTTAAACAGGAAGGAAACGAGCAGATAGTCAAAGCAGAACGCGCGCAGATACCGCGCGCCCAGCTCGATCACCTTTTCGTCGTCGCTTTTGAACAGGCGCAGAATCGGCTCGGCGAAGAGCTGGCTGAGCGCGAACACCAGAACGCCCACCACCAGCGAAATGCGAATGCCGTCGCGCGTCACGCGCAGGGCGCGGTCGGGAAGCCCCGCGGCGATATTCTGCGCGGCAATGGCGCTGACCGACGAGGCCATTGCGACCACCGGCAGGATGGCCACGGAATTGAACTTGCCCACGATGCCGACCGCCGCGCCCGCCTCCACGCTCAGGCCGTTGGCAAGGGATGTCATCAGAATGAACGAAAGATTCGTAACCACCGACTGCGCCGACGACGGCAGTCCCAGCTGGAACAGGAGCTTCACCTTGTTCGCGGCCGGCGCGAAGCTCTTCAGCTTGAAATCGAACACGAAATCGTTCTTTCGCAGATACCACGCCGCCAGAATCAGGCTGACCGCCTGCGCGATAATCGTCGCCCACGCCGCGCCCGCCGGGCCCATCTCCATCGGGCCGACCAGCACGTAGTCCAGAATGATATTCACCACGCACGCAATGCCCACAAACCACAGCGGATGCTTGGAATCGCCCATGCCGCGCTGCACGGCGGAAATGGCGTTATAGCCGAAGATGAACACCGTGCCATAGGTGCAGATGCGCAGATAGTCCTCGCCCGCGTCCAGCGCCGCGCCGTCCAGCTGCATGAGCTTCAGAATCGGACGGGCGAAGATCAGAACCAGCGCCGTCAGCACCGCCGCGCAGATTAAAAGCAGCGTGAACATCGTGCCGATGGTCTCGGAAACATCCTTCGGCTTGCGCGCGGCGAAATATTGCGCCACCAGCACCGTGCCGCCCACGGACAGGCCGCTCACGGCCATTGCGACCAGATTCGTAATCTGGCTGCCGCTGTTTACGCCCGTGAGCGCCGGCGTGTCGCAGAACCAGCCTACCACCAGCACGTCCACCATGCCGTACAGCGCCTGCAGAAGGTTCGCAAGCAGAAACGGCACGCAGAAAGAAATCAGATGCCTTGATACATTGCCCTCGGTAAAGTCCTTTTCCAGTGAGTTCGCCAATACAAACACCCTCCCTTAAAAACCTGTATAGTTTAATCGGGAAACGTAAATTTCGTCCGGGGAAAAGCAGGTTTTTCGCGCCGCGCGGCGAAATTTCCTTATATTTATCAATTTCGAGAA
>CAVERI010000122.1:0-4620 GCA_963618055.1 bacterium
CCCTGAATATCGATGATCACGTATTCCGACCGGCAGCCGGTTTTGAACAGCAGCTCCCAGTCGGAGATGCCGGAGGACACGATGAAGTCGGTGTTTTCGCGGCGCTGGAGGCCGTAGACGTTATCGTCGCCGAGGCGGAACCAGCGGATGAGCTGCACGAGCGGGATCATCTGCCCGCCGTGGGTATGGCCGGACAGCACGAGATCCACGCCGGACGCGGCCTGATTCGCGTAGTCGCGCGGCTGGTGATCCAGCACGATGGAGAACCGGCTTTCGTCCAGATCCTGCGTGAGCTCGGCCATCGACGCGCGCCCGCCGCGATTTTCCGTTTCCTCCGACGCATCCTGCCTGCCGATCAGAAGGAAGCCGTCGCCGATGGGCACGGTTTCGTCCTCCAGCACGGTTATGCCGTTTTTCGTAAGCTCCGCCGCCAGCTCCTCGCCGGTGTAGGCGCGGCCTTCGCGTTCGTAGTTGTTCTTGTCGTGGTTGCCGAACACGAAGTACACGCCGCAGGGCGTTTTCAGCTCTCCCAGCGCCTTGGCGGCGGCGGCCATGTCCTCGCGGGTCGTGCTTTCGTCTGTGAAGTCGCCGACAAACACCGCCACGTCCGGCTCCTGCGCCTGAACGTCCGCAAGGTGCCCGGCGAAGCCGTCCGCGTGGAAGGTCGTGCCCATGTGCGAATCGGAAAGCAGCGCGACGCGCAGGCTTCCGACGGGCTTGTCCGTCTCGATGGCATAATGCGTGCGCCACACGTGGTTGGCGTTCACCCAGCCGGAGGTCAGCCACGCGGCGCACAGGATCAGCGCCGCCAGCCCCGCCCAGTCGCGCCGAAAGGCCCTGCGGCGAAGTCTGCGCGCCAGCGCGGAAATTCCGTCCGCCAGCAGCAGGAACAGCGCCAGATGCAGCTCGCACACCGCCGCGTTAAATGGTGACCATAAGAAGCATAGAGTAACTATAGGAAGCAGCACAACCGCCGCGCTGATCAGCCACGCCCATACTTTCCTGTACTTTTTAAGCCAGCCCAGCCGCCGGACGCGCGCCATCAGATATTCGGCCGCGCCCGCGCAGATCAGAAGCACTGCGCCGAGCATGAGAGTCCAGCCAAGCATTCCCGAAATCTCCCTTTGTTTTTTAGGGCAGCGCCGCACAAATGAGGCGGCCGGCGAATGGATTTTTCGTCAGCCGCAAATGCAAATTTCAAAGGTGTACCGGAGGGAAACCGAGGAATTTGCACGCGTCAGCAGCAGAAGAATCTTCCGCCGGTGCAGGTGCCGCAGCACAGGTTCAGCAGGCACAGCCCCATGCACACGCTGTAAATATTTCCGCGCGGCATGTTGAAGTTGCGGCCATAGTTCTGATACGCGCCGCCGGCGTATTGCAGGCGGGTCAGAAGCTCGCGGTATTCGGCGTTGTTCGGGTCCATGCGCACGGCCTGCTGGGCGTAGTTCAGCGCGCTGATGCGGTTTCCCACGCCCTCGTTCGCCACGGCGCAATAATAGCACCAGCGCGGGCCGCGCACGGTGCAGCGGGCGAGCAGGTCAAGCGCCTCGCGGTAGTAGCCGCCGTTCAGATAGTTGCGCACGGCGCGCATGTCGGCGGACTCGTTCGCGTCCGCGCCGTAGGTGCGCCTCTCGCCGCTGCCCGCGCCGCCGAAGCCCCAGAAGCCGCCGAAGCCCTCGAACGGGTCGGCATAGGGGCGCTCATAGCGCTGGCCGCCGTAGGACTGCTGACCGTAGCCGCTCTGGCCATAGCCGCCCTGCCCCGCGCCGCCGGGCTGATATTTATGGTTGACGATCATGTCGTAGGCCTCGTTGATTTCCTTCATCTTCTGCTCGGCCTCGGGGGAGCCATGATTCACGTCCGGGTGATATTTCTTGGCGAGACGACGATACGCCGCCTTGACCTCATCGGCCGAGGCGGTGGAGGGAACGCCGAGCACCTGATAGGGATCCTGCACCATGCGGTTATCCTTTCCTGTCTATTGCGCGCCGGTGGGCGAGCTGCCGTCCGACGCGGCCTTCTTCTTCTTTTCCGCGGCTTCGCGCTTGCGGCTGTACACCGTCCACACGCCGGAATAGAGCACGTTGCGAATGATGCCCGCGTCCTGCACGATGGGCAGCTTTTCAAACTCCATCGCGCATTCGGCGATTTCCATCGTGAGAATCTGATACACGCGCTCCTCGTAGTCCGGCTCGCGCCGAAGCGGGAGAAGCGGGTTGTAGCTGCCGTGACGCTCGTCCTTCGCCGCGTCATCCCACGCGTCGATCAGATAGATGAACCGCCCCAGCGCGCTGCCCATGCGCGTGAGCCCCGGCTTCCATTCGTCGTCATACGGCGCGAACACCGCGCCCAGCAGGCGGCCGAAGCAGCCCGCGGCGGCGTCCAGATCGGTCAGGCGCGCCTTTTCCACCTCGGACAGCGCCTGAAGCTCCGCCCGAATCGCCTGCGCCTGCGCGGGATGGCGCGCCGCGGCCTCCTGACAGCGCCTGCGGTAAAAGCGGGTCAGCGCCAGCGACATGTGGCTGCGGTCGTCCTTCCAGTTATCGAGCATGCGCTCGTAGAACAGAAGCAGGTTTACGTCCGCGGCGTACAGCGTCATGGCGCTTTTGGAAAAGTGCTGCCGCTTCGCGGGATGCGTGGCGCACAGCGTGCTGCCCTTCTGCTCCTCCGGCTCGTACAGCGCGTTGAGCACCAGCGCCAGAAACGCCGCGTCGTAGCTGAGCGTAATCTGCCCCCGGCGGCCGCCGCGCTCCCGAAGCGACGCACACACGCCGCAGTAGACCTCGCGGAAGCGCCGCTTCTCCGCCTCGGTCAGCGTGTCGGGGTTGATCATGACATAGCCGAACATGGAAAACCCTACGCCTTCTTCTTAAACGTCGCGCCGCACTTTCCGCAGGTGACCGTCTTTTCGCCGATGTTGCGGGGCAGGCGCAGCCACGCCCTGCACTGCGGGCAGCGGTAGTACAGATACACCTTGCGGTTCTTAAAGCGGGCATACGCCTGCCGCGCCTGCGCGACGATGGGCGAATACCATTTCAAAAACCACGCGTTTTCCTTTTCGCGCGCGGGAATGCTGCGCGACAGCATGCGATACAGCGCCCACACCCAAAGTGCGAGCGAAAGCACGCTGAGCAAGCCCCATCCCAGAATGGAGCCAAGCAGGCTCAGAATGATCGCGGCGATAATGACCGCCGTGCCCAGCTGATCCGGCCCGCGGCGGCCGGAGAAAAAGCGATACAACGCAGCCTGAAATCTTCCCATAGGAACCTCCCGATCATGAGCTTTTCTCCATTATAGCACAGCTCCCGGCGTATATCTGCGCCAATATTGTGACATTCCGTTGAAATCTGAGGGGGACGCGGCGCAAAACCCCTCAAAAAAAGGGCTGAAGCGGGGAAAAACCCGCTTCAGCGCCTTCTGTTTTCCGTATTTTGCTTCCCGCTTACCTTGCCCGGACGATCTCGGTGAGCACGTCGACCATCGCTTCCATTTCCTGCACGCAGGCGCACTCATGGCGGCCGTGGCCGTTCATGCCGCCGGTGGACAGGTTGGGGCAGGGCAGGCCGCGCCACGACAGGCGCGCGCCGTCCGTGCCGCCGCGAATCGGCACGACGACCGGCTCCACGCCGCAGGCGCAAAAGGCGTCCCGCGCGCGGTTCACAACGTCCATGTGCTTTTCCATGACTTCGCGCATGTTGTAATAGCTGTCCTTCATCGCAAGCGCCGCCGTGCCCTCGCCGTAGCGGGCGTTGATGAAGTCCACGCACGCGGAAAACTGCTTCTTGCGCGCCTCGAACTTCGTGCGGTCGTGGTCGCGGATGATGTAGGAAACAGAGGCCGCCTCCTCCGCGCCCTCGATGTGGTTCAGATGATAGAAGCCCTCGTAATTCTCGGTGTGCGCGGGCGTTTCCGCCGCGGGCAGGAGCGAGGCGAACTCCACGGCGATCAGCGCGGCGTTCTTCATCCTGTCCTTGGCGCTGCCGGGATGAATATTCACGCCGTGGAAATCCACGCGCGCCCCGGCGGCGTTGAAGTTTTCGTATTCCAGCCCGCCCAGCTCGCCGCCGTCCACGGTGTAGGCGAAATCCGCGCCGAAGGCCTTAATGTCCAGCTTCTCCGCGCCGCCGCCGATTTCCTCGTCGGGCGTGAAGGCGATTTTCACGTCGCCGTGCTTGATTTCGGGATGCGTCAGAAGCCTGTGCGCGACCTCGAAAATTTCCGCCACGCCGGCCTTGTCGTCCGCGCCCAGAATGGTGCTGCCGTCGGTGACGATCAGATCCTTGCCCACCAGCGCCTTCAGCCGCCCGAACTCGGCGGGATCCAGCGTATAGCCGTGCCCCAGCTCGATCACGCTGCCGTCGTAATTCTTCACGATGCGGGCGTTCATCGGCGCGCAGGGCACGTCGTCCACCACGTCCATGTGCGCGATCAGCCCGATGGACGGCTGCCCCTCGCAGTTGGCGGGAATGGAGCCGTATACATAGCCGAACTCGTCCACGCGCGCGTCCTTCACGCCGATTTCCAGCAGATCGTCCGCCAGCACCTTGGCCAGCGCCAGCTGCTCCGGCGTGGATGGAATGGTCTCGCTCGCGGCGTTCGAGGCCGAGGGAATGTTTACAT
>CAVERI010000123.1:0-4530 GCA_963618055.1 bacterium
GCAAGAAAAAAGCGCGGAGGACGGAAATGTCCTCCGCGCGGGAACGGGCTCAGCGGCTCTTGCGGCCGGTGCACGCGTTCAGGACGAGAATCAGAAGGAAGATAACCAGCATCACGGCGAAGATGCCGAGCATGCCGCGCCCCATGATGGGCAGGGTGTCCAGAAATGCCTTTACGTTCATATGCAAGCCTCCTTAACCGATCAGGGCGATGATGAGTCCGCCGGCGACGACGGACGCGATCTGTCCGGCCACGTTGGCCGCGGCCGCGTGCATGAGCAGGAAGTTCTGCGGGTCTTCCTTCAGACCCATCTTATGCACCACGCGCGAGGACATCGGGAAGGCCGAAATGCCCGCCGCGCCGACCATGGGGTTGATCTTCTTTTTCATAAACAGGTTCAGGAATTTCGCGAACAGCACGCCGCCGAAGGTGTCGAACATGAAGGCGACGAGACCCAGAGCCAAGATCATCAGCGTTTGCAGCTCAAGGAAGGCCTCCGCCTTCATGGAGAAGGCGACGGTGAGGCCGAGCAGCAGGGTGATCAGGTTGGCCAGCACCTTCTGCGCGGTGTCAGACAGGCTGTCGAGCACGCCGCATTCGCGCAGCAGGTTTCCGAACATCAGGAAGCCCACCAGCGCCACGCTCGCGGGCGCGGCCAGACCGGCGATTACGGTAACGAGAATGGGGAAGAGAATGCGGGTGGTCTTGCTGACCGACTGGGGGTTGTACTCCATGCGGATCAGGCGTTCCTTTTTGCTGGTGATCAGACGGATGCAGAAAGGCTGCACGATGGGCACCAGCGCCATATAGCTGTAGGCGGCCACGATGATCGCGCCCACGTACTTCGATTTGAAGTAGTTTGCCACCACGATGGAGGTGGGGCCGTCCGCCGCGCCGATGATGGCGATGGAGGCCGCGTCCTTCAGGTCGAAGCCCAGCAGGCTGGCGACGGACAGCGTGAAGAAGATGCCGAACTGCGCCGCCGCGCCGAACAGCAGCATGCGCGGGTTGGAGAGCAGCGGGCCGAAGTCCATCATTGCGCCGATGCCGATGAACAAGAGCAGCGGGAACAGCTCGTTTGCGATGCCCGCGTTGTACAGCGTTTCAATGACCTCCGTTGCGCCGGAGAAGGGCAGGTTGATCAGAATCGCGCCGAACCCCATCGGCAGGAGCAGCGTGGGCTCCATGTCCTTTTTGATTGCCAGATAGATGAGGATGCCGCCTACCGCCCACATAACGACCATTTGCCATGTGATGGCGGTAAAGTTGTCGAGGAACACCTGCATAGAATCGACCTCCCGAAAAAATTGCGCAAGCGCGCGAATGCACAGGCAGCTTATTATAACATGACTGGGAAGAACTTTCAAGTTTTTTCTGGTTAAACGGACTTATAATAGAAATGTAAGTGAACAATATGATATAATATAGGCGGAAAAATGGAGAACGTGGGGGAGAAGGCCATGCGGCTTGCGCTGATTTCGGACGTACACGGGAACATTGCGGCGCTGGAGGCGGTTCTGGCGGACGCACAGGCAATGGGCGCGCGGGAATATGTGTTTCTGGGAGACTACATTTTTGACATGCCCTTCGGCGAGCGGGTGCTCTGCCGTCTGCGGGGGATGGAGCGCGCGCATTTCGTGTCAGGCAACCGGGAGGGCTATTTTGAGCGCTTGGACGAAAACGACGAGGCGCGCGCGAACAGTCAGCAATACGGCGTGGTCTATCAGACGTGGCGCGAGCTGAGCGCGGACAGCAAGGCGTTTATCGGGCGCATGCCGGAGACGCTTTCGCTTTTGCTGCCCTCCGGGCGCACGCTGTACGCCGTGCACGCGCTGAACCTTCCGTGGGTGGGGAAAAACCGGTTCACCAGCTCGGACGCGTTTCAGCGGGCAATGCTGGAAAAGCCGTTCACGCACGCGGAGTATCTGAGGGACTACCGCGCGTTTCTGGAAGCCAAAGCGCGCAGGGCGGTATCCGCGCTGCCGGGCGACCTGATCGCGTTCGGGCACAATCACCTTCAATCCTGCGCGCGGGTCTGCGGCAAGTGGCTGGTGAACCCCGGCAGCGCCAGCCAGCCGCTGGACTTTGACCGCCGCGCGCCCTACACGCTGGTGGACGACCTTCCGGAGGGCTTCCGCGTGACCGAGCGCCGCGTGGCATATGACTGGGAAAGCGCCATCCGCGAGGCGAAGCGCACGGAGTGCTACCGCCGGGGCAAAAGCTGGATGGAGCTGATTTTCCGCGAGGTGGCGGGCGGCGTGGAGTCGCTTGAGCCGTTTTTCGAATGCGCGCGGCGCATGTGCGCGCAGGCGGGCGTGCCAAGGGATCCCATCCCGGACGAAATCATGGAGCGCGCTGTGGAGAAATCTGCAAGAAAATATCGAAGATGTCTTGAAATCGCGGACAAAATGTGCGATAATATCCGTGGATAGGAAAGAGATGTTCGCATTATGCGGACAAATTTACGAGATATACGGACATGGAGGCGATTCGGGATGGAAGGAACGATGAAGGCGATTGCCAAGCTGCAGGCGGCGCCGGGGCTTACGCTGATCGACGCGCCCATTCCTCAGCCGAGGTCGGGCGAGGTGCTGATCAAGATTCACAAAACCGCGATCTGCGGCACGGATCTGCACATCTACAACTGGGACGCGTGGAGCCAGAAGAACATCGTGCCGCCGCTGATCATCGGCCATGAATACGTGGGCGAGATTGCGGAGCTGGGGCCGAACGTGGACGGCCTGACGGTCGGCGAGCGCGTGAGCGGCGAGGGTCACATCGTGTGTCACCACTGCCGCAACTGCCGCGCGGGCAACGGCCAATGGTGCAAGTTCACCAAGGGCGTGGGCGTGAACCGGGACGGCGCGTTCGCCGAATACGTGTGCATTCCCGCCTCCAACGTGATTCCGATCAATCCGGAAATCGACGAGGACGTTGTGGCGTTCTTCGACGCGTTCGGCAACGCCACGCACACCGCGCTGATGTTCGACGTGGTGGGCGAGGACGTGCTGATCACCGGCGCGGGCTCCATCGGCATGATGGCCGCCGCGATCTGCCGCCGCAACGGCGCGCGCACCGTCGTGGTGACCGACGTGAACGACTATCGCCTTGAAATGGCGAAGCGGATGGGCGCGACCGAGGTCGTCAACGTCGCGCGCGAGAAAATCGAAAGCGTGTTTGAGCGCCACCGCATCGTGGAGGGCTTCGACGTGGGTCTGGAAATGTCGGGCAGCCCGCAGGCGCTGTCCAGCATGGTTTCACTGATGCGCAACGGCGGCAAAATCGCGCTGCTGGGCATCCTCAGCAGGCCCGCGGACGTGGATTTCAACGACATCATCTTCAAGGGTCTCACCGTGCAGGGCATCTATGGCCGCCGCATGTATGAAACGTGGTACAAGATGATGGCCATGGTGGAGGGCGGCTTGGATCTCACGCCCATCATCACCCACCGATTCCATTACACCGATTTTGAAAAGGGCTTTGAGGCCATGAACACCGGCAAAAGCGGCAAGGTTGTGCTGGACTGGACGAAATAGGGAGGGCGAAGCGGCATGAAGAACGCACTGAATTACTACCGTAAGCAGCTGGACGAGATTCGCGAGTCCGGCACGTTCAAGGCGGAGCGCGTCATCACCACGCCCCAGCGCGCGCGCATCGACACCACGAGGACGCACGGTGTGCTCAACCTGTGCGCCAACAACTATCTGGGTCTGGCCGACAATCCGCAGATCATCGAGGCCGCCAAGGCGAGCTACGACAGGTGGGGCTTCGGCCTGTCCTCCGTGCGCTTCATCTGCGGCACGCAGGAGCTGCACGTGCAGCTGGAGCGGAAAATCGCCGATTTCGTACATATGGACGACGCGATTCTGTATTCCAGCTGCTTCGACGCGAACGGCGGCCTGTTTGAAACGCTTCTGGGGCCGGAGGACGCGGTCATTTCCGACGAGCTGAACCACGCCTCCATCATCGACGGCGTGCGCCTGTGCAAGGCGAAGCGCTTCCGCTATAAGAACAACGACATGGACGACCTTCGCCAGAAGCTGATCGAAGCGAAGGACGCGCGCATCCGCCTGATCGCCACCGACGGCGTGTTCTCGATGGACGGCTACATCGCCAACCTGAAGGCCATCTGCGACCTTGCCGACGAGTTCGACGCGCTGGTCATGGTGGACGACAGTCACGCCGTGGGCTTCATGGGCGCGACCGGCCGCGGCAGCGTCGAATATTGCGGCGTGGAAGGGCGCGTGGACATCATCACCGGCACGCTCGGCAAGGCGCTGGGCGGCGCGAGCGGCGGCTATACCGCGGCGCGTAAGGAGATCGTCGACCTGCTTCGGCAGCGCTCCCGCCCCTACCTGTTCTCGAACACCGTCGCGCCCGCCATCTGCGCCGCCGCGATGAAGACGCTGGACATTCTGTCCACGTCCACCGACCAGCTGGATAAGCTGCGCAGGAACACCGCGCACTTCCGCGCCCGCCTGACGGAGGAGGGCTTCGACATCCTGCCCGGCACGCATCCCATCGTGCCCGT
>CAVERI010000124.1:0-4291 GCA_963618055.1 bacterium
ACGACCACGTTCAGAAGGCGGCCGGGGACGTAGACCATGCGCTTGACGGTCAGGCCGGAGAGGAGCCTTTGGGTTTCCTCGTTGGCGGCGAAGAAGTCGTTGGCGGCGTCGCGGGTCAGGTCGCTGGGAACCATGACGCGGCCGCGCACCTTGCCGTTTACCTGCACGGCGATTTCGACCTCGTCCTTTACCAGCGCCTTTTCGTCGTACTTCGGCCACGGGGCGCGCACGAGCTCGCCGCCAAGGCCGCACAGCTCATTGATTTCCTCGGTGATATGCGGCGCGACGGGGTTCAAAAGCTGAATCAGCACGCGCATTTCACCCTTCGTGATGCTGCCCTTGGCGTAGAACTGGTTAACGAGCGTCATCATCGCGGAGATGGCGGTGTTGTACTTCATGCGCTCGTAATCCTCGGAGACCTTCTTGATGCAGGTGTGCACGTCGTAGGCCATATCCTTGGAGACGCCCTTTTCGTCGGTCATCATGTCCATCAGCTTCCACACGCGGTCGAGGAAGCGTCGGCAGCCGCGCGCGCCGTCGGTCTGCCACGGGATGGCCTGATCGAACGCGCCCATGAACATCTCGTACACGCGGAACGCGTCCGCGCCGATTTCGTCCACCACGTCGTCGGGATTGATGACGTTGCCACGGGACTTGGACATCTTCTCGCCGTTGCTGCCCAGAATCATGCCGTGGCTGGTGCGCTTCATGTACGGCTCCTTCGTGGGAACCACGCCAATGTCATACAGGAAACGGTGCCAGAAGCGGCTGTACAAAAGGTGCAGCGTGGTGTGCTCCATGCCGCCGTTGTACCAGTCGACGGGCAGCCAGTATTTGAGCTCCTCCATCGAGGCCAGCTCGTTGTCGTTGTGCGGGTCGATATAGCGCAGGAAGTACCAGCTGGAGCCCGCCCACTGCGGCATGGTGTCGGTCTCGCGCTTCGCGGGCCTGCCGCACTTGGGGCAGGTGGTGTTCACCCAGTCGGTCATGGCGGCCAGCGGGCTTTCGCCGTCATCGGTGGGCTCGTAGTTCTCCACCTCGGGCAGCTTCAGCGGAAGCTGGTCATAGGGCAGCGGAACCCAGCCGCAGCACTCGCACTTCACCAGCGGGATCGGCTCGCCCCAGTATCTCTGGCGGGAGAACACCCAGTCGCGCAGCTTGAAGTTGACCTTGCGCTCGCCCAGACCCTTCTCCTGCAGGTATTCGATGATGGTCTTCTTGGCTTCCTTCACGCTCAGGCCGTTGAGGAAGCCGGAGTTGACCATGGTTCCGTTCTGAATGTCGGTGTACGCGGCTTCCTGCACGCTGCCGCCCGCGACGACCTCGATGATCGGCAGGCCGAACTTGGTGGCGAACGCCCAGTCGCGCTCGTCGTGCGCGGGCACGGCCATGATCGCGCCGGTGCCGTAGCCCATCAGCACGTAGTCGGAAATCCACACGGGAATCTCCGTACCGGTGACGGGATTGATCGCGCGCAGGCCCTTGATCTCCACGCCGGTCTTGTCCTTGTTCAGCTCCGTGCGCTCGAAATCGCTCTTGCGCGCCGCGGCCTCGCGGTAGGCGACGATTTCGCCGTAGTTGGTGATGCGGTCTTTATATTTTTCTACTAATGGGTGCTCGGGGGAGATGACCATATAGGTCGCGCCGAACAGCGTGTCCGGCCGGGTGGTGAACACGCGCAGCTTGTCACCGGTGGTCAGCGTGAAGTCGACCTCCGCTCCCTCGCTGCGGCCGATCCAGTTGCGCTGCTGGGTAGCGACCTTCTCGATGAAGTTCACCTCGTCCAGACCGTCCAGAAGCTTCTGCGCGTAGTCGGTGATGCGCAGCATCCACTGGCTCTTCACCTTGCGCACGACCTCGCCGCCGCAGCGCTCGCACACGCCGCCGACGACCTCCTCGTTCGCCAGACCCACCTTGCAGCTGGTGCACCAGTTGATGGGCATCTCGCTCTTGTAGGCCAGACCGTGCTCGAAGAGCTTGAGGAAAATCCACTGCGTCCACTTGTAATACTTGGGGTCGGTGGTGTTGACCTCGCGCGTGTAGTCGAAGGAGAAGCCCAGCCGCTTCAGCTGCTCGCGGAAGTGATCCACGTTCGTCTTGGTGACGATGGCGGGATGAATCTTGTTTTTGATGGCGAAGTTCTCCGTGGGCAGGCCGAACGCGTCGTAGCCGATGGGGAACAGCACGTTGTAGCCCTCCATGCGGCGCTTGCGGGCGATGATGTCCATGGCCGTGTTGGAACGCGGATGACCCACGTGCAGACCCGCGCCGGACGGATAGGGGAACTCGATCAGCGGGTAAAACTTCGGCTTTTCGTGGCTTGCCTCGGCATTCAGGCAGCCCGTCTCATCCCAGTGATCCTGCCACTTTTTCTCGATGGTTTTGGGATTGTACTCCGGATACTTGCTCATCTTGGCTTCTCACCCTTTATAAAAAAATAAAACGCCTCCTGCCAAAGAGACGCGGCAGCAAAGCCGCGCGGTACCACTCTTTTTGATCCGGCAGGATCCGCCTCTTTGCCCTGTATCGGGGGCCGCCGCCCGCACCATGGGGACGCTCCGGAATGAGTTCAGCCATCCTCGCCGCCGCCTCGCACCCACCGGCGGCTCTCTGCGCGCGAAAATCAGCCTACTGCTTTCCTTCATTGCCCGCTTATTATACCAGAAGAATGTAAATTGTCAAGAGAAATCTGCGCTTTCTTTCATATCCGCAATGGAAAGGACTCCTGTAGCTGAAAAAATTGCGGAATCCGCAAAAAAATCAGATAAGTCAATTGATCGATTCGCGATTCTGTGGTATACTGCTTCGTGAAAAAGAATGCGGAATCCGCAAAAAAATCATGGAGGATAAGGCGATGCAGTATGCGAGAAAACAATATCTGGATCAGCTGATTCGAAAAAAAGATAACGGGCGCATCAAGGTCATTACCGGCCTGCGCCGGAGCGGAAAGTCCTACCTTCTGTTTACGCTTTACCGCCAGTACCTTCTGGACTCCGGCATTCAGGAAGACCAGATCGTGGGGCTTGCTCTGGACGAAATCGATAACGCGAAATACCGCAACCCGTTTGAGCTGAATAAAATCGTGAAGGAGCGAATCGCGGATAAGAACAAGCGTTATTACGTGTTCATTGATGAAATTCAGTTTGTGACGGAGGTGCGGAATCCATATGTGGACGACCCGAACGAAAAGCTGAATTTCATTGACGTGGTGCTGGGGCTGATGAAGATTCCGAACGCGGACATTTATGTGACCGGCAGCAATTCAAAGATGCTCTCGTCGGACATTCTGACCCAGTTTCGCGATCGCGGAGACGAGATTCGCGTGAATCCGCTTTCCTTTGCGGAAGTGTATGAAAATTATGCAGGCGACAAGCGCGGCGTATGGCGCGATTACTACACCTATGGCGGCATGCCCCTCGTGTGGCTGCTTGAATCGCATGAGGAGAGAAGCCGTTATCTGCGCGATCTTTTCACCAGAACCTATATCAGGGATGTGCTGGAGAGACATCAGATCAAGAACGATACGGAGGTATTGGAAATTCTTCTGAACGTGCTTGCTTCAAACGTCGGCTCGCTGACCAATCCGAGCAAGCTGTCCAATACCCTTGACACGGAACGGCATATCAAGATTGCGCCGGACACGATCGACACCTACATCGGATACTTCACGGAAGCGTTTCTGCTTCAGAAGGTAGAGCGCTATGATGTGAAGGGGCGCAGGTATATCAAAACGCCCGTCAAGTACTATTATTCCGATGTGGGCTTGAGAAACGCGCGGCTCGGATTCAGGCAGCTGGAAGAAACGCACCTGATGGAAAACGTCCTTTGCAACGATCTTCTCCGCAGGGGCTTTGACGTGGACGTCGGCGTTGTGGAGCGGAACGTCAGAACGGAGGACGGAAAAAATATTCATAAGCAGTTAGAGGTTGATTTTGTCGTGAACCGGGGAGACGAGCGATACTATATCCAGTCCGCGCTTTCCATCGACGACCCGGATAAAAGGGAACAGGAAATCGCGTCGCTGATTCGCATTCCGGATTCCTTCAAAAAGATCGTGGTCGTAAAGGACTACATTAAGCCATGGAGAGACGAGCATGGAATTCAGTACGTCGGAATAGAGGACTTCCTTCTGGACGAAACCCTCATCGCCAGATAACGCGTGCTCGCGCATCAATCAAAAGGGAGCCGCCGCGGAATCACAGCTCCGCGGCGGCTCCCGGATGGAATTACAGAACCTCTCCGGTTTCCGCGTCGATGCAATAGTCGAGAATCGCCGCGTCGCGCCGGTTGG
>CAVERI010000125.1:0-4158 GCA_963618055.1 bacterium
CCAGATATTCGCTGTAACCCCATGGCGGAGGAACCGTTTCCTCCGCCGTTTTTTTACGTGTTTCTGATGCAAGGACACGTGTCCAAGATTCCCTAAATTGAATTTGCAAAACTCGTCAGATTGACTTGATTTTTGCGTTAACTGCTTGACATCGTGCAACGACAGCCTTATAATTCAACATACACGTAAAGGCAGTTTGCACAAAGGGCGCTGTCTCAGGCGTGGTTTTTCACTCACTAAGGAGGCGTTTACCCCGTGCAGGCACCCAATGGCCGGTCAAGCCGCGTTCGCTCCGGTAAGCCGCTGTCAAAGCGCATACTGGAAAATTGGCAGATGTATCTGTTCCTTTTGATTCCCATGGTATGGCTGATCGTTTTCAAGTACTGGCCGATGTACGGCGTAACGATTGCCTTCAAAAAGTACGCGCCCAAGGCGGGTATTCTCGGCTCTCCGTGGGTGGGCTTCGAGTATCTGGTACGCTTTTTCCAATCCTATCAGTTTAACCGCACCGTTTTCAACACGGTGTATCTGTCGATGATGTCAATGATCGTCACCTTCCCCATTCCGATCATTTTCGCGCTGCTTTTGAACTCCGTGCGCAGCACAAAGTATAAGGGCATCGTCGAAAACATCACCTACATGCCGCACTTCATTTCCACCGTCGTCATGGTCGGTATTCTGCGCCGAATCTTCGACATTAACACCGGCATGATCAACAACTTAGTCGAGCTGATTCCCGGCGTAAACTATACGCTGAACATGTTCATGGGCGGCCACAACTTCCGCGTGCTGTATATCGTTTCCGGCATTTGGCAGTCCACCGGCTGGGGCTCCATTATTTACATGGCGGCGCTGTCCAGCGTGGATCCGGAGCAGCACGAGGCCGCGACGATCGACGGCGCGTCCCGTCTGCAGCGCGTTCTGCACGTGGACATTCCCGCCATCATCCCCACGATCACCGTAACGCTCATCCTGCGCTTCGGCTCCGTCATGGGCATCGGCTTTGACAAGGCCTACCTGATGCAGAACGACACCAACCTTGTGGCCTCCGAGGTTATCGCGACCTACGTTTACAAGGCCGGTCTTACGTCCACCGCCAACGACGCGTTCTCCTACGCCTCGGCCATCGGCCTGTTTAACTCCGGCGTGAACCTGTTCTTCGTGCTGTTGGTGAATAAGATTGCCGACAAGGTAAACGGCAGCGGACTTTGGTAAAGGAGAGCGGCACACATGGCTGACACAAAGAAACTCAAAAAGACGGCCGGAAAGCCCGCCGTCCGCAACACCATTCAGATTTCCACCGGAGACCGAATTTACTACACGATTGCAAACGTGATACTGGGCATTTTCACGGTCATCGTGCTGATGCCGCTTCTGAACGTGCTGGCGTCCTCGTTCTCGTCGCCCGAGGCGGTCAATTACGGCTGGGTTCTGTTCTGGCCGGTGGACTTCAGCCTTGAGGGCTACAAGGCCGTGTTCGAATACAAGGGTCTGTGGCAGGCATACGGCAACACGTTCTTCTACGCGATCGTCGGCACCGCGATTAACATCACCATGACGATGATCTGCGCCTACCCGATGGCGCGCAAAAACCTGCCCGGCCGCAAGTGGATCACGTGGCTGTTCATGTTCACGATGTACTTCGGCGGCGGCACGATCCCAAACTACATTCTGGTTCGTTCGCTGGGCATGATGGACACCCGCGCGGCCATGATCATCCCGGGCGCAATGAGCGTTTACAACATGATTATCGCCCGCACCTTCATCAACAACATCCCCGCCGAGCTGGAGGAGGCCGCCAAGGTGGACGGCTGCACGGACACGCGCTTTTTCCTGCAAATGGTTCTGCCGCTGTCCGGCACGGTCATCGCGGTTCTGTCGCTGTACTACGCCGTGGGACACTGGAACGATTACTTCACCGCGTTCATCTATCTGAAGGATCCGACCAAATACCCGCTGCAGATCATCCTGCGCGAAATTCTGATGCTCAACGCCTTCGACTCCGAGGCCGCGGGCGCGCTGGCGGATCAGCTGATGAACAACCAGTCCCTGCAGGATCTGCTGAAGTACGGCCTGATCGTCATCTCCTCCGCGCCGATTCTGATTCTATATCCGTTCGTCAAGAAGTACTTCATGAAGGGCGTCATGATTGGCGCCGTAAAGGGGTAATTCAGGAGGCGATTGCCTCTTGGAAAATAAAGAAAAGGAGACTAAACCATGCGCAAAGTAACCTCTCTGTTCCTGGCGCTGCTTCTCGTGCTGGCTCTTACGCCCGCGTTTGCCGAGAGCGCCAACCTCAGCGAGCCCGGCGTCCTGCCCATCTGGACCGGCGACGAGCCCTACACCCTCACCATTCTGATCCCGCAGCGTCCCGAAGTTTCCGACTTCAAGGACAACGACCTCACCCGCTGGATCGAGAGCAGCTGCAACGTGAACCTCGAGTTCGAGTATCTGCCCAGCGAAGACTCCAACCAGAAGCTCGCCATCATGATCAACTCCGGCGACAAGCTTCCGGACATCATCTGCACCGGCAACATCAGCGTGTCTGACGCCTACAACTATGGCCAGGCCGGCGCGCTGCTCGATGTGAGCGACTACTATAAGAACGGCCTCGCCGTGAACGCCGACAAGGCGGTCGCCCAGCATCCCGACTGGAACCTGATCACCAACATCACCTGCTATGACGGCTCCATCTACGGCGTGCCGCGCATTCAGGTGTCCCCCTCCAACGAAACCAAGTATAAGCTGTGGATCAACCAGACCTGGCTGGACAATCTGGGCATGGAGCTCCCCACCACCACCGAGGAATTCAAGGAGATGCTCATCCGCTTCCGTGACGAGGATCCCAACGGCAACGGCGAAAAGGACGAGCTTCCCCTGCTCGGCTCCTCCTCTTGGGGCGGCAGCCCGGTGAAGTACCTCACCAACGCGTTCGTGCATGAGGGCGACGGCGACATGCTCATGCTCAAGGACGGCCACGTCACCGCTTCCTACATTCAGGACGCTTGGTTCGACGCGATCGACTACATCAAGGATCTCGTAGCGGAAGGCCTGCTCCTCCCCGAATCCTTCACCTACGCTCGCCCGGACATCGTGGCCGCGGCCGCGGACGGCAAGAACCGCGTTGGATGCCTGTTCGATTCCTCTCTGGGCTTCCTCGGAAACGCCAGCACGGAAGTCCGCCTGCAGTACACCTGCTGCGATCCGCTGATCGGGCCCGACGGCGTTCAGACCGTCGCGTACGCTCAGTCCACCACCACCATCGCGTGGGCCGTGACCACCTACTGCCAGCAGCCTGAGCTGGCCTTCCGCGTGGGCGACTTCCTCTTCTCCGAGGAAGGCTTCCTCTTCGGCCGTTACGGCATCGAGGGCAAGCAGTGGATCGCCGTTGAGGACTATCTGAAGGAGCATCCGGGCGCCGAAATCAAAGCCTCCTACGCTTCCCTCGGCTACGAGCCCAAGTACCTGTTCCAGTTCCCGGGCATTGAGGATATCTTCGGCACCGTTCAGAACGTGAACTGGTACGACAAGAGCCCCTACTATTCCGGCGACATCGAGAATCAGGGTGCCTACATCTATAAGGATGAGAACGGCAATCTCGTTACCGGCTATGAGAACAGCGGCGCTGTCCGTCAGAATCTCGCCACCGGCGTTTACCAGAGCCTGAAGCCCGACGCGAACACCTACTGCCCCGCCCTCAACTTCTCCGCCGAGGAGATCGAAGAGCTGGGCGAAATCCGCAACAACCTGAAGAACTTCGTCAACCAGCAGCGCACCCTGTACGTCCTCGGTCAGGAATCCTCCTACCTGGACGACAAGGACACCTTCCTGGCCGAGCTCAACAACATCGGCCTCGAGCGCTTCCTCGAGCTGGCGGACGTTGCCTATCAGCGTCAGTACGTCGACTAATCTCGACTGATTCCCTTCGTGGAGCCGCTGCGTTGCAGCGGCTCCTTTCTTACGCGCAGAGCTTGCTTTTCCCAACCTGCAAATGGTATAATCGAATTAAAATTATAGCGGTAATCCCTTTGCCCGAAAAATACGTCTCTGGAGGGTTGTTCTTCATGATGTTCATACCGGTCGCGATTCTGGCCATCGGCAGCGAGGACGACCGCGCGTTTATGGTGCGGCTGTATCTGGACTACCGCTGGCTCATGT
>CAVERI010000126.1:0-4077 GCA_963618055.1 bacterium
TACATGAATCTATCAAGGAGCACCTGCGTCAGAAGCGCTGGCGGCGCGTTGTGACAGTGCTGGCGTGCGTCGTGGTGTTCTGCACGACCTACGCGCTGATCCTCCCGGCCATCACCATGACCGGGAACACCTATTGTGGTTATGACGAGCACAGCCACGGTGAGGAGTGCCTCGAACTCGTTCTGACCTGCGGGCAGGAGGAAACCGAAGCCTCAGAATCCACTCCTGCCCATACGCATGGTAATGGTGATCGTAAAACCAGCAGCGACAGTTATTTCTGCAAGAAGAGCCGGTACAACAGCCACCTGGGATCAAATCAATAAGTATTTTGGCTTGATGCAAATGCCGATTATTTCCTCCAGATATTGGAATATGGTGCATGGGACAAATCCGGAGGAGGTAAAGCAGAATCTGGAGGGTATGCAGACCATGGAGGTGTTGGGAAATAACGTGGCTTATTTTCTCAATTGCAAATATGCAGCAGGAAAGATGGAAATTGCAATGCCAAAAGCAGAAATTTGGCCTTGCCGGAATTGATGTATCTTGTCTCTCAGAAGCCGTCTTTGCGCTTGAAAATGTTTTCTCCTTTGGACATTTGAATTTCTCCTCGAAAACGTATTGATGGGTCGATGCATTGACTACAATTTCGACTGCGCTGTGGAGTCAGGAAGAGACAATACCGCCCAACTTTCACATAATTATTACAGATTCAGTGATAATTTCTCGTATTTATGCGCGGAATCCGGATTTGCTATTGAGTTTCATTTGGAATCGCGGTATACTACTTGCCAAAGAAAGTTAGCCTTGCATATAGGGCGAAACTCTACGGAAAATTTAGCCCAGCAGGATAGAAGCGAGTATTTTTTTTGCAGCATATTCCTAAAGAGGTTTAGGATGGCTGCTCAGAGATAGGATGCGGCGAAAATTGAAAAAGTATGATCCGGAAGGATTAAGAAAACAGATTAGAAGTGAAACTATGCATCTGATTGCCGCCGGCGGGATGTCGAATTTCAGCTATCCGAAGCTGACCGCCGCCACCGGCATTGTAGCTCCAACGGTCTATGAGCTCTATAAAAATAAGGAAGACCTGCTCACTACATGCTTTCTGGAGATCGACGCGGAGATCGGGCGGCTGCTGGCGGACGCCATGAAAAAAACGCCGCCGCACCGGGATCAGGTGGAGGACGTGGAGAACTACTGCTGGCTTCTCTGGGCCGCCTATTGGAATTATCTTATGGCGGACGCCGACCGGACGCTGTTCTATCAGGCGTTTTACAGCTCGGAGTATTACGCGGAGGCGGTCATACAGAGGCGCGATGAAAATTATCTGCAGTTTACCAAATATGTTGACGATATCGACCGTCGCTTTCATTTATCGGAGCGGTGCAACCGCCATGTGCTGGTTATGCACCTTATCGACGGGACGCTGAGCGCGGCGGTGAAGGTTTTTCGCGGCGAGTTTGGGAACGACGACGTTACGATAAACACCATATATCACGCGATATTTCAACCGGTGTTTACGCTCCTCGAGCCGGAGGGAGAGGAAGGACAGGTACTAAGGGCATGACGGATAAAGAATTAAAGCATCTCAGCCGCGCGGAGCTGATAGACATCATATACGAGCTGCAAAAGCAGAGCGACGAGAAGGACGCGCAGCTGCAGAAAATGCAGGCCGCCCTTGACGATAGGACGCTTCGGCTGTCAAAGGCCGGCTCCATCGCGGAAGCGGCAATCAGCGTAAACGGCGTATTCGAGGCGGCGCAGGCCGCCGCCGAGCAGTATCTTCGCTCCCTCAGGGCTGCGGCGTCAAATACGGAGCGTATGCTGGCGGAGGCGGAGGAAAAACGAAAGAGGATTCTGAGCGACGCGGAGAAACAGGCGGCCGCCATGAATGCGGCGGCGGAAAGGCAGTGCGCGGCGAAGTGGAAGGAATTTGAACGGCGGGTGAACGCGCTGATTCAGACAAACGCAGAGCTTCAGGCTATGCTGCGGAGGAACGGATGAGCCATGAAGAAAAACCGTAACAAGCCCATCGACCTGCCGACCACCGCGCAGATCGAGCAGGAGCGGAAGCGCCTGCAATATAACAGACGCTATGGCAATACCTTGCGAAGCACGATGGCGGTGCTGATAGTCGTTGCTGCGCTTGCCGTGTTGGCGGCAACCTTGTGGCTGCCGGTGCTGCGCATATACGGCACCTCTATGGTGCCGACGCTGGAGGACGGGCAGATCGTCGTGAGCGTCAAGAGCAGCAGCTTTGAGCCGGGCGACATCGTGGCGTTCTATCATGGCAACAAGCTGTTAATTAAAAGATTCATCGCCGGGCCGGCGGATTGGGTGGATATTGACGCGGATGGAAACGTTTCTGTCAACGGAACGGTTCTGGACGAGCCATACATCGCCGAAAAGGCCTACGGCGAGACAAACATCACACTGCCCTATCAGGTGCCGGACAATCGGTACTTCCTGATGGGCGACAACCGGGACGTGTCCGTGGATTCCAGAAACACGGCAGTGGGCTGCGTCTCAGACGAGCAGATCGTGGGAAAGGTCGTTTTCCGCATCTGGCCGCTGAGCCAGTTCGGGCCGGTGCAATAGCGCGGCAGGAGGAGCATTATGCAAAAGAGCTTACCACAGAGGGTACATGAATCTATCAAGGAGCACCTGCGTCAGAAGCGCTGGCGGCGCGTTGTGACAGTGCTGGCGTGCGTCGTGGTGTTCTGCACGACCTACGCGCTGATCCTCCCGGCCATCACCATGACCGGCGATACATACTGCGGGAAAGAAGAGCATACGCACACGCTGGAAGAATGCTACGAGCGCGTTTTGATCTGCGGGTACGGAGACAGCGAAACGGAAACGGTGCATCAGCACACAGATACCTGCTATGAGACAAGAAGCGTTCTTGTCTGCGGGCAGGAAGAACGCTCTGCCCATACACACAGTGCCGAATGCTATACCAAAGAGTCCAGTCTCAGCTGCGGGCTGGAGGAAGACGAAGACCATACGCACGATGAGAGCTGTTATACGGAGACGGAAACGCTGACCTGCGGATTGGCAGAGACCGAAGGGCATACGCACAATGAAAGCTGCTATCAGGAAGAGCGTGTTCTGGTCTGCACGGAATCCACGGACGGAAGCGTCGAGACGCAGCATGTCCACACAGACGCCTGCTATGAGAATCGGCTCATCTGTGAAAAAGAGGAGCATACGCACAGTCTAATCTGCTACTCCAACCCAAACGCGGATGTGGAGAGCGCGTCCTACTGGGAGAGCACCTTGCCGCAAAGCCTCGGCGACAACTGGGCGGAAAACGTCGTGGCAGTGGCGAAGAGTCAGCTTGGCTATATGGAGAGCACTGCAAACTACACCGTTCTGGAGGACGGCGTGACCATGAAGGGCTATACGCGCTACGGCGCGTGGTATGGAATGCCCTATGACGACTGGTGCGCCATGTTCGCATCCTTCTGTCTGCATTATGCGGGCGTACCGCAGACCTCCGTTCCCTACGCCTCCGGCTGTATCTATTGGGTGGAACAGCTGCAGGGTGCAGGACTTTTTGATACCAGTTTCCCGGAGCCGGGCTTCCTCGTCTTCTTTGATACGGACGGCGACGGCCTTGCCAATCATGTCGGCATTGTGACCGAGGTCGCAGAAGACGGCGGGACGATCAGCACCATTGAGGGTAACATCGGCGGCGCGGTCGTGACGAGCCGCTATTTGGAAAACGACAACACCATCCTCGGCTACGGCGTGCTGCCGCAGAACCCGAATGCGCAGGCAGATGAGGCCGCCATCGATCCTGCGGCAATACTGCCGGACGATGTGGTGGACAGCGGCACGTTCGAAAGCGCCGAGGGCAATGAGATGACATGGACGGTCACGCAGGACAGCTCCGGCGAGTACACCATGACCATCGCGGGCAAGGGCGCAATGCCGAACTTTTACGGAAAGACCCTGCCTTGGAGCGCGTACAGCAGCTCCAGCGGCCGCGTTATAAAAGAGCTTGTGTTTGCTGAGGACGTAACAAAGATTGGCGACTGGGCATTCAATGGATTTAACATCCGCCATCTGACG
>CAVERI010000127.1:0-4015 GCA_963618055.1 bacterium
CACGGTCGGAAAACGGTTTGCCGTCGCGGGTGAAGCGCGGCGGCATCCGTGAATGCTGCCGTCCGCGCCGGGCTTACGAATTCCGCGGCTTGCGCGGGGACTTTTTGCGGATGTTTTCCCACGGCCGGTAGGGAGGGTTAGCGGCAAACTCCTGCGAGCCGGACGGCTGTGCGCCGCGAACAGAACCCTTGGGCTTACGCGGCGGTCGTGTTTCGGAATCGCGGCGGAAGGCGGGCTTTCCCTCGCCGTGCGCGCCTGCGCGAAAAGCGGGCTTGCCATCCTCGCGCGGGGCGCGGTCGGAGAGGGATGCGTTAGCTTCGCGATTCATAGGACGGCGGCCTTCGCCGTGGGCGGCGTTGCGGAATGCGGGCTTGCCGTCTCCGCGGGTCGGTTCGCCGTCACGGGTGAAGGAGCGGCGGCCGTTGCCGCGGAAGGTGGGTTTGCCGTCGCGGGTTACGGAGCTATCGCCGCGGCGCGGGAACGAGCGGCCGTCGACGGGGCGGCCATAGCGTCCGGCGGGCGCCTGAACGGGGCGCGGCGCGGGCTTGGGCGGCTCGGGTACGCGGATGTCCAGCTGCGGCTCGAATTTTTCGCCCTCGGAGGCCTCGAGCAGTGTGAGAAGCGCCGCGACGGCGCTTTCCGGCGCTGCGTTCTCAAGCAGCTTTCGCGCGGTCGCCAGCACGTGGGCGTCCGGCTCGCCAGAGGCCAGCGCGGCGGCCTTTTCGATCAGGCGCGCGTCCTCGGCCTTTTTAATGTCCTCGCCCGACGGCGGCTGCTCGCACAGGATGGCCGCCTTTGTCACCCGGCGGTAGTCCCACATGCGCGAGGTTTCGCGGCCCACGACGAACGTGTACGCGCGTCCCTCGCGCCCGGCGCGGCCCGTGCGGCCGATGCGGTGCACGTAGTATTCCACGTCCAGCGGCAGGTCGTAGTTGAACACGGCTTCCACGTTGTCGATGTCCAGCCCGCGCGCGGCGACGTCGGTGGCCACCAGAATGCCCACCATGCCGTTTTTGAAGCGCTCCATGATCGCGTCGCGCTCAATCTGGCGCATGTCGCCGTGCAGACCCGCGGCGGCAAAGCCGCGCGCCTGCAGCTTGGTTACGACCTCCTCCACGCCCAGCTTGGTGTTCATGAACACCAGCGCGCGCGTGATGCCGTCGCGCACCAGAAGGCGGCTCAAAAGCTCCACCTTGTGGAACGAACGGATGGGAATATAGGTCTGCCGGATGGCTTCGACGGTCATCTGCTTGTTTTCGACGCGCAGAATCTCCGGCTCCTTCAGATATTTCTGGGACAGGTTCAGGATGGGAAGCGGCATCGTGGCGGAGAACAGCGCGGTCTGGCGCGCTTCCGGCGTTTTGGAAAGAATGCTTTCGATGTCCTCGCGGAAGCCCATGTCCAGCATTTCGTCGGCCTCGTCCAGCACGGCGATTTTCACGTCATCCAGCGACAGCGTGCCGCGGTTCAGGTGATCCATCACGCGGCCGGGCGTACCCACGACCACCTGTACGCCCATCTTCAGCGGGCGAAGCTGGCGCTCGATCGGCTGCCCGCCGTATACGGCCAGCACGTTCAGGCCGGGGCGGTATTTGGCGAGCTTGATCAGCTCGCCCGCCGTCTGCACGGCGAGCTCGCGCGTGGGGCAGACCACCAGCGCCTGCGTCGTGCGGTCGGACGCGTCGATCTTCTCGACGATCGGTATGCCGAACGCGGCGGTTTTGCCGGTGCCGGTCTGCGCCTGACCGACCACATCCCTGCCCTCGAGCAGCGGCGCGATGGCGAGCGCCTGAATCGGGGTCGGGGCGTCGTAGCCCATGTCCTCGATGGCGCGGCGGGTTTCCTGCGAAAGATCAAAATCAAAATGTTCCAAAGGGTGTATCGCTCCCATTATATTAGTCGTAAATTCCGGTGGAGAGGTAGCGCGAGCCGGAGTCGGGAAGGACGCACACGACGTTCCCGGCGGCTTCGCCCGCGCGCTTGAGATACTCGGCGGCGGCGAACAGCGCCGCGCCGGAGGTGATGCCGCACAGGAGACCCTCGGCGCGCGCGAGGAGCTTCGCGGCGGCGAAGGCGTCCTCGTCGGTCACGGGAAGGATCTCGTCGATCAGCGCGCGATCCAGAATCGACGGAACGAAGTTCGCGCCGATGCCCTGCAGGCCGTGCGGGCCGAACGTGCCCTTCGAAAGCAGGGGCGAGGAGGCGGGCTCCACGGCGATGACGCGCACGTTCGGGCAGACGCGCTTCAGATAGCGCGCCGTGCCGGTCAGCGTGCCGCCGGTGCCCACGCCCGCGACGAACGCGCCGACGCTTCCGTTCAGGTCGCGCGCAATTTCGGGGCCGGTGGTTTCCTCATGGGCGCGGGCGTTCTCCGGGTTATCGAACTGGCCGGGGATAATCGCGCCGGGCAGCTCGCGCGCAAGCTGCTCCGCCCTTTCAATCGCGCCCGCCATGCCCTTTTTGCCCTCGGTCAGCACGACCTCGGCGCCGTAGGCGGTCAGAAGCGCGATGCGCTCGCGGCTCATGGTGTCCGGCATGGTGAGAATCACGCGGTAGCCGCGCGCCGCGCCGAGGGCGGCCAGACCAATGCCGGTGTTGCCGCTGGTCGGCTCGATGATTACGCCGCCGGGCTGAAGCGCGCCCGTGCGCTCCGCCGCCTGAATCATGAAAAGCGCCGGACGATCCTTCGCGCTGCCGGTTGGATTCATGAATTCCAGCTTGCCAAAAAGCCGATCCGGCACGCCAAGCGCGCGCGCGGCGCGGGACAGGCGCACGAGCGGCGTGTGGCCGACGAGGGATTCGACGCTGTCATACAGCATGTGAAAAGCCTCCCATGAGAAAATCGATTTCAGGAAACACATTTAGGGATCGAGGCACAGCCTGCGATCCCTTGAAAATGCGGTTTGAAAGCCCGATTATGCTTCCTTCGCGAGGCGCTTGGCAAGGCGCGCCTTTTTGCGGTTAGCAGCGTTCTTATGAATAACGCCCTTCGCGGCAGCCTTATCCACCGCACCCTGCGTTGCGCTCAGCAGCTTGGCATCGGCAGTGCCTGCGGCGACGGCAGTTTCAAACTTCTTGATGGTCGTCTTCGTCGCGGATTTGATCATACGATTGCGAAGATTCTTCTTCTCATTGACCTTCACGCGCTTGACAGCAGACTTGATGTTCGGCAAGATTGTCACCTCCTGTGTCAAAATCAGCAAAAGCTATTATACTCCCATACACGCGGATTTGCAACTGGTTTTTGTGCTTTTTCCGGGTTAATTTCTCTATACACGGGAATTTTCGAGCCAGCCGCCGCAAGGAAGGGAAGGAATGAGCGCGTTACGGAACGGGAGACGATAATCGCTTCTGTAATTGTAAGAAATTCAGCGTTGACAGTCGGGATGACCCGTGCTATAATAACGACAGGAAGGGATGACGCTTGTGGTGAGCTTTCCCCTCCGTTATGAGGATGGCCGCCTACCAGTTAGCGCTGGATGGCGGCTTTACTTTTTCTTCTTCTTGTTGTTGCCATCGCGACCGAACTTGATCGCTTTCAATACAAGAGAGGCAATCATAATGACTACGGAAATGATCTCGAAGTCAGACATGATCTCACCTCCTCAACTTTCGTATTCGGAGGCGAAAAGCCAAGCGCCATCTGTTTCCTTCCTGCCGGAAGCCCAAGGGCTTCGCCGTTATTATAGCATAGCGGCATAAGCGCGTCAAATTATGTTTTTCGGTGGCTTATTTCCTGCCTACCGGCGCGATACTCGGCGGCGTGCCGGATAAGATTGGGCAGAGGGGGCGGCCGGACTTCTCCGGGAATGCGATTATGCTCTTCAGCCGGAAGAACGGCCGACTGATTGGAACCGGAAGCGTGAACTTCCGCTGAGTCCCCGGGGAGGCGGGGGAGCGTCGCTCCCCCCCCCCCAATGTCAGAAAGATAAGGTAATACCGAACCATCCATCATGAGGACGAAGTGGTGGGTGGTTTTTTGTAAAGATTGTAAATAAACCAAATAAGGGCTTGA
>CAVERI010000128.1:0-3778 GCA_963618055.1 bacterium
CTGGTGGAATACTGGTTTCCGACGGCGCGGGCGTGGGGCGCTCCGCTCCCCTACATCTCCTCGGGTGACGGGGTGCGAGAGGGTTCACACCCTCTCGCGCTCTCCCGGGGCTGTTCTGGCGGGAATTTGGGCTTCCGATGACGCGGGTGCGTCTGTTCTGGTGGAATACTGGTTTCCGACGGCGCGGGCGTGGGGCGCTCCGCTCCCCTACATCTCCTCGGGTGACGGGGTGCGAGAGGGTTCACACCCTCTCGCGCTCTCCCGGGGCTGTTCTGGCGGGAATTTGGGCTTCCGATGACGCGGGTGCGTCTGTTCTGGTGGAATACTGGTTTCCGACGGCGCGGGCGTGGGGCGCTCCGCTCCCCTACACCCCCTCGGGTGACGGGTGCGAGAGGGTTCACACCCTCTCGCGCTCTCCCGGGGCTGTTCGGGTGAGGATTTTAGGGGTCTAACGGATTGGGACGCGGCTTTTGGGTGGGCGGCGTTCTTTTTGGAGGAAATGGCGCAGATGAAATTCTGGTTCTATCTTCATCCTACGCGCGAGGAGGCGAAGGCGCTGAAGGCGCGGGCGGTGGCGTTTTTGGCGGCGCATGGGTGCGAGGCGGTAGAGGATCCGCGGGAGGCGGATTTTGCCGTGTCGATTGGCGGCGACGGGTCGGTGGTGGCGGCGCATCAGGTCTGCGCGCGGCCGATTATCGGCATTAACGCGGGAACGCTGGGGTATCTGCCGCGCATCGAGCCGGAGCAGGTGGAGGAAGCCTTTAGGCGGATTCTGGCCGGGGACTACGCGCTGGAAAACCGCATGACGCTTTCGGCGGGCGAGCGCGGCGGGGAAACGGTGAACGCGCTGAACGACGTGGCGCTGACGAAGGCCGATCCGGGCGTTCTGCGGTTCACGGTGAGCGTGAACGGCGCGGTTCTGATGCGCTACACGGCGGACGGCATTATCTGCGCCACGCCCACGGGGTCGACCGGCTACAGTCTGTCCGCGGGCGGGCCGATTGTCGATCCCTTGAGCGAGCTTTTTGTGCTTACGCCCATCGCGCCGCACACGCTGGTCAGCCGGCCGGTGATTCTTTCGGACGAGGGCGTGGTGACGCTCACGCCGGACAGCGACGCGCTGATCAGCATCGACGGGCGGGTGCGGCCGATTCGCGCGGGAACGTCGTTTGACATCCGCAAGGCCGAGACGCGGGTACAGTTTGTGACGCTGGGGAGCGAAGGGTTCATCGATCGGCTGCGCAGGAAGCTGTCGTAGAGCGGGGAAGAAGCTGACGTTCCGTCCGGGTGTGAAGACGCGTTGTGGCTTGCGGACGGTGCTGGCTGGTCGCGCGGTGAGGACGGGCGCGTCGGAAAGGCTGACGTTCCGTTCGGGCGTGCAGGCGCGTGTGCGTTTTTACGGGAAGCTGTCGTCGGCGTTCTTTCGAGGCGTTCCCTGAGAAAGGCGTCATAGTCTGGAAAGCGGAGAGACGCGGAAACGGACGTTTCGCGCGGGCAGGTGCGCAATTCGGTGAAAATCCATTGCGCATGCGGCTGCTTTATGGTAGGATGATGGTACAAACGAAAGAGGAGGTTCCGAAATGGACAATCGCAAAAAACGCAATTCCCGCGCGATGCTGGTCATTCCGGGCGTGGTTCTGGCCGTCATCGTGCTGGCGCTCATCGCCTTCCCGCCGTTCGTCAGCGTGCCCACCGGGCACACCGGCGTGGTGACGACGTTCGGCCGCGTGGAGGACAAGGTGCTGGAGGAGGGCTTCCACTTTAAAAACCCCGTTCAGCGCGTGGTGATGATGGACAACCGCACGCAGAAGGTCTCAATCGCCATGCAGGCGTTCTCCAGCGACATTCAGCAGGTGGACATTGTGTGCTCCGTGAACTACTCGGTGGACAGGCAGAACGCGCAGAACCTGTATAAGAACGTGGGCGTGAGCTATTATGAGACCATCATGCGCCCCCGCATTCACGAGTGCACCAAGAGCGTGTTCACCAAGTACACCGCCGAAACGCTGATGGACGTGCGCAGCTCGCTTTCCACGCAGATTCGCGACCTGCTCGCGCCGGAGATGAAGGGCTACGGCATTCTGATCGCCAGCGTGACCATTGAAAACGTGGACTTCACCGATGCGTTCACCGACGCGGTCGAGGCCAAGCAGGTGGCGCTTCAGACCAAGCTGAAAACCGAAACCCAGCAGGCCGAGCTGGTGTCCATCGCCCAGTCCACCGCCGAGCGCGACCTGATTGCCGCCCGCACGGACGCGGAGAAGCGCACCATTCTGGCCGAGGCCGAGGCGTCCGTCAAGCGCATCGAGGCCGACGCGGACGCGTACAAGGTGAAGGTGCAGTCCGAGGCCGAGGCCGCCGCGAACAAGCTGATTGCGTCGTCCCTGACCGATTCGCTCATTCGCTACACGCAGGCCAACCGCTGGAACGGCGCGCTGCCCCAGATCGTTGGAAATTCCACCACGCTGCCCGTGCTCGATCTGACGGACGCAGGCAGCTAATCCCGCAGAACGGAGGAAACGCGAGGAAATGAAAATCTATATCGCCGTGGACATGGAGGGCATCAGCGGCGTAAACAGCCCGGAGCATGTGAAGACCGACGGACGGCTGTACGCCGAGGGGCGCAGGCTTTTAACGCGCGAGGTGAACGCCGCCGTGGAGGGCGCGTTCGACGCGGGCGCGGACGAGGTGATCGTCGCCGACATGCACGGCGGCAGCAACAACCTGATTACTGAGGACGTGGATTCGCGCGCGCTTCTGCTCGTCGGCGCGCCGCACGCGCCGCGGTTCCCCTTTCTGGACGGAGTGGTGGACGGCATGGCGCTGTTGGGCTATCACGCCATGGCGGGCACACGGCTCGCGAACCTTGAGCACACGATGACCAGCGCCGCGTGGCACAGCTTCCGCGTGAACGGCGAAGCGTGGGGCGAGGTGGCGATCGACGCGAAAATCGCGTCCGAGGCCGGCGTGCCAGTGATCATGGTCAGCGGAGACGACCGGCTCTGCCGCGAGGCGGACGCGTTTCTGCCCGGCGTGGAGCGCGCCTGCGTGAAGCACGGCGCGGGACGGCAGACGGCGCTGTGCCTGTCGCCCGCGAGGGGCAACGCGCTCGTGCGCGAAACGATGAAGCGCGCGGTTCTGCGGCTGAAAAACGCGCGGGATTTCGTGCTCATGCCCGCCACCGGACGGTATACCGTGTCCATCACCTATAAATTCACCCCGGACGCGGACGCGGCGACCGCCCGCCCCGGCGCGCGGCGCGTGGACGGCTACACCGTGGAAAACGACGTGTCGCGCGTGAGCGATCTGTACGGCGGACTGTGGAGCGAATACGGCGAGACGCAGGCCGTTCATTGAAAGGAAGGAATTTTGCTATGAAGCATCTGATTCTCGTGAAGTGGAAGGAAACCGTGGACAACGCGGCGCAGCTGAAGGACGAGGCGGAGGCGCTGTTCCGCGAGACGCTGGCCATTCCCGGCATTCACGGCGTGAAGGCGATTCCCGGCCTGAAAACCGCGGCGAACCGCTACGACCTGATGATCGCCATCGATATGGACAGGGACGCGCTGCCCGCGTATAACGAGTCCGCGGCGCATAAGCGCTGGAAGGCGGAGTACGGCGAGCGGATTGAGAAGAAGGCCATTTTCGACGCGGAGTAAGCAGAAAGGGCAGGATTGCGGGGGCGATCCTGCCCTTGGGTTTGGTTCGGATTTGCGGGAAGCAGGGCAAAATTGCGGCGGACGGTTGAATGGGGCGGCGTTTCGTGGTATGATAAAAT
>CAVERI010000129.1:0-3643 GCA_963618055.1 bacterium
ATCCCACCTGCTATCCCCGCGAGGGCTGGGCCGAGCAGAAGGCGGAGGAGCTTCTTGCCGCCGCCGTGCGGGCGACGCGCGCGCTTTCCGAGGACGGCGGGCTGGACGACGTGTGCGCCGTCGGTCTGACCGGCACGATGAACGGCTGTATCGCGCTGACGGAAACGGGGGAGGCGCTCCACCCGAACATCATCCATCTGGACACCCGCGCCCAGCGGGAGGTTGATCAGCTGACAGACGCGCTGAGCATGCGCGCGTTTTACGAAAAAACCGGCAACCGGCCGGACGTGCACTACGGCCTTCCCAAGGCCATGTGGCTGAAGGCGCACGAGCCGGACATGTACCGCCGCGCGCGCTGGCTGGTGAACACGAAGGATCTGCTCTACGGCTTCCTGACCGGCGTTTACGGCCGAAGCGACTATTCCGACGCGTCGCTGTTCGGCGCGCTGAACATCCATACCCGCGCGTGGGACGAGGACGTCGTCCGCGCCGCGGGTATCGACCCTGAAAAGCTGCCCCGGCTTCTGCCGTCCCACGACGTGAGCGGGCGCGTGTCCGCCGCCGCGGCGCGGCTGACGGGGCTTCGGGAGGGCACGCCGGTGGCCATCGGCGCGGGCGACGGCCCGTGCTCCACGCACGGCTCCGGCGTGTTCGCCGACGGGCAGGCATATCTCACCGTCGGCTCCAGCGCGTGGGTATGCGGCCTGAGCCGCACGCCCCGCATGGACGAGGCAATGCGCGTTTTCCACTATACCGACATGGACGAGCGCCTTGTGAACGTGTGCGGCACGGTGCAATGCGCCGCCACCGCGCTGGATTTCTATCTGAAAACGGTAGTAGGGCTGACGGACGAACGCGGAGAAATCGATTTTCCCGCCGCCGAAGCGCTGGCGCAGGCCTCCGTGCCCGGCGCGCACGGCCTGTTTTTCCTGCCCACGCTGATGGGCGAGCGCTGCCCGTGGTGGGACAGCGGCGCGCGCGGCATGCTGGCGGGACTGACGCTTACGCACAGCCGCGCCGACATGGTGCGCGCAGGCTATGAGGGCGTGGCGCAGGCGCTGAACAACTGCGTGGACGCGCTGCGCGAAAACGGCATGACCGTCGACCGGCTCACGCTGTCCGGCGGCGGCGTGAAGAGCCGCGTATGGCCGCAGATGTTCGCCGACGTGTGCAGCGCCGTCACCTGCGTTCATGTGAACCCCCGCGAAACCACGTCGCTTGGCGCGGCAATGGCCGCGGGCGTGGGCGCGGGCGTGTACGCTTCATTCGCGGACGCGGCGAAGCTCGTGCATACCCGCGACGAACGGCAGCCCGACCCTGAGGCCGCGGCAGCCTATCGCCGTCACACCGCCGTCTATCGCGCGCTCTATTCGCAAACGAAGGACGCTATGCACGCCGCAGGCCGGTATCAGGCGGCCGAGGCAGGAGGAAACAATGGCTGAAGTGAACATTGCCCGCATCAACGAGCTGGCGAAGAAGAATAAAACCGAAGGGCTGACCGACGCGGAAGCGCAGGAGCTTCACGAGCTTCGGCAGGCCTACCTCGAAGCCTTCCGTCACAATCTCCGCGCCCAGCTGGACAGCATCGTCGTCGTGGAGGAAAACGGCGAGCGCCATCCGCTGAAGAAAAAGAGCCCTGAAAACTGATTTTTCCCAAAATGTAATCGAGCCTGAACGCGGCAGAACGCCGCGTTCAGGCTCGATTGCTTACTCCCCTCCGCCGCAGAGCGCGTCCAGCCAGTCCTCGATTACGTCCAGCGTTTCCTCATCCACGCTGTCATCCACGAGGATTTTTCCGTTTTCCTCATGCGCGGCCAGCGCGGAAAACGTCATCTCCGGACGTCCCTCAAGCGCGCATTCAATATACGCCCGATACCCCGTTGTCGGCAGAGGGCGGCTTTCAAACGCCGCGCCGCTTTTTTCGTTTTTCCATGAAAGACGCAGAACCGGTGTCGCGTCCGATTCCTCAAAAAGCGCGCCATATTCCCGGAACAGGCGCTTATACTTCGAAAGGAGCTTCTCCTCCGCGCGAGCCAGCCCCGCCGGATCGGTATTTGATAAAATCTGCATTAGTCTTTTCCTCCATCCTTTAATGACGATTTGGCCAGTTCCTCAAAAGCAGGCTTGAATTTCTTCAAAACACGAGCCGCGATAACATCGATCTTTTCGTCGTCCGTCATGTCAAAGTACGGCGTTGCTTCCATGTCTACAAGCAGATATTTAGGCTTGTTGTTTTTAAAAATTACAGCCTGCCCCTGCGTATCCGCAATGCGCGTCACGCGCGAAAAATTCTGATTTGCTTCCGAAACCGAGACGATGGCGTTGGTATTGATCATCATGGCAATCCCTCCCGGCAACAGTATATCACAGATTGTAGGTAATATTCAACCTATATTTGAAAAAGAGTTCCGAGAATAGCACGAAGCGTCCATCATTTTGGCAAAACCGGGATTGAACGCGCGCCGGATTTCGGGTATAATAGATATGATCAATCATTCCGGAGGCGAAAGCATATGAAACTCAGCGTATTTGCGGTTCTTCTGCAGGACAGATCCTTTGAGGACGCCTGCAAGTATCTTTCCAGTCTGGGCGTGCAGGCCGTGGAAATCGGCTGCGGCGGCTTCCCCGGCAAGGCGCACTGCGACGCAAAGGAATTCCTCGCGCATCCCGAAAAGATCGACGAGATGCTCGCGACCCTGAAGAAATACAACCTCGAAATCGCGGCGCTGTCCACCCATGGCAACCCCGTGCATCCCAACAAGGAGATTGCCCGGCAGTTCCATGAGGATTTTGAAAACGCCGTCATGCTCGCCGAGAAGATGCATGTGGACACCGTGGTGACCTTCTCCGGCTGCCCCGGCGGCTGCAAGGACGACAAGACCCCCAACTGGGTCACCTGCCCCTGGCCGGACGATTATTCCGAGATTCTTGAGTATCAGTGGAACGAGGTTCTGATTCCCTACTGGAAGAAGGAAGTCGAGTTCGTGCGCGCCCACGGCATTAAGAAGATTGCCTTCGAAATGCACCCGGGCTTCTGCGTGTACAACCCCGAAACCATGATGAAGCTGCGCAACGCCGTCGGCCCCGAAATCGGCGCCAACTTCGATCCCAGCCACCTGTTCTGGCAGGGCATCGATCCCGTGGCCGCGATTCGCTACCTGGGCGACGCAATCTTCTACTTCCACGCCAAGGATACCAAGATCGACGAGATTAACACCGCCGTCAACGGCGTGCTTGACACGAAGCACTACGCCGACGAGCTGCACCGCAGCTGGATCTTCCGCTCCGTGGGCTACGGCCATGATCATCAGGTCTGGAAGGACATGATGAGCGCTCTGCGCCTTGTGGGCTACGACGGAATGATCTCCATCGAGCACGAGGACAGCCTGATGACCCCCACCGAGGGTCTGGAGAAGGCAATCGCCATGCTGAAGGACGTTATGATCTTCGAGAGCAAGGGCGAGATGTGGTGGGCATAAAGGGATAATGTGGCCGGGGGAGCAAGCTCCCCCGCCACTGCCACCCCCTGTAGGAAGCGGAGACGATTTCCTGCGGAAATCCTTTTGATTGAAATTCGAGAGGGCTGCGACCCTCTCGAGCTCTCCCATGGGCTATTCTGGCGAGAATTTGGTTCACGACGAAG
>CAVERI010000130.1:0-3518 GCA_963618055.1 bacterium
TTCTGACATTGGGGGGAGCGACGCTCCCCCGCCCTGTGGGCTTATCCCTTAATTCCCTGCATCGAAATTCCCTCCACCAGCTGCTTCTGGAAGAAGAAGAACAGAATCAGCACCGGAATCATCGACAGCGCCGACATCGCGAACGTCGCGCCGTAGTCGGTCTTCTGCGTGTCGTTAAACAGCTTCAGCGCGTAGGCCACCGTGTATTTTCTGGGCGTGTTCAGATACAGAAGAGAGCCCATGAAATCCTCCCACGACCCGATAAACGCCAGCACGCCCACCGTCACCAGCGCCGGCACGACCAGCGGCAGCAGGATGCGCCAATAGATGCCGTACCAGCTGCACCCGTCGATCTTGGCGGATTCGTCCATATCGCGCGGAATGCCGCGGATGAACTGCATGATCAGGAAGATGTTGAACGCGCCGCCGAAGAACGGCGGAATGATCAGCGGCAGGAAGGTGCCCACCCAGCCCATGCTGTTGAACATGACGTAGCGGGGAATGATCATCACCTGCCCGGGCAGCAGCATGGTAATAATCATCATCACGAACCAGAACGAGCGCCCGCGAAAGCGAATGCGCGCGAATCCGAACGCGATAAACGACGAGCTGAGCACCGTGCCGACCGTCACTAAAATCGTGACGAAGAAGCTGTTTTTGAAAAACAGCGCGAAGCTGTTCCCGCCAAAACCCGCCCAGCCGGTGGTATAGTTGGTAATCGTCCATTTTGTGGGCAGGATGCGGCGCACGTTCACGAAGATTTCCTCGTTAAACTTGAAGGAGGAGCCGATCATCCACAGAAGCGGATAGATCATCGCGAAGCTGAACGCGGTAATAATCACATGATACAGCACGCTTGAAACGATTTTGGAGCGCTTCACGCTTTTGATGATCATCCTCACCTACCTCCCTTCCGACTCATAGTAGACCCATGCGCTGGAGGATTTGAACACGAACATCGTCAGAATGCCGATGATCACCAGCAGGAACCACGCCATCGCGCAGCCATAGCCCATGCGCCAGTACAGGAACGATTCGTTGTACAGGTGCAGCGCGTAATACAGCGTGGAATCCAGCGGATTGCCGCCGGTAATCAGGTAGCTGGAGTTGAACGCCTGAAATGAGCCGATCGTCTGGTTGATGAGGTTGAAGAACAGCACCGGCGTCAGCATCGGGAAGGTAATGGAGAAAAACCTGCGAACCGGCCCCGCGCCGTCCACAATGGCGGCCTCGTGATAGCTGGCGGGAATGTTCTTAATCGCCGCGAGGAAAATCAGCATCGAGGAACCAAACTGCCACACGCCCAGCGAAATCAGCGTCCCCAGCGCGTAGCGCGGGCTGGTGAGCCATTCCACCGGCCCCAGGCCGATCAGGCCGATAATTGAGTTAATGGTGCCGTTATATGCAAACAGCTGCTTCCACATCAGAGCCACGGCCACGCTGCCGCCCATCAGCGAAGGAATGTAGAACGCGGCGCGATACACGCCGATGGCCTTCGTGTTGCGCGACAGGATCACCGCCACCAGCAGCGAGAACGCCAGCTTGATGGGAACCTGAAAAATGGCGAACCGGAAGGTGACCCAGAAGGACACCCAGAACTTCGCGTCCTCAAAGAACATGCGGCGGAAGTTCGAAAAGCCGATCCATTTGGCCGGCTGGAACACGCTGTAGTCGGTGAACGACAGATACAGCGACATGAAAAACGGGAACACCGTGAACACCAGTAGACCTGCGATAAACGGAAGAATGAACACATGACCGGCCACACCGTCGCGGTCGATCCACTGTTTAAAGGAGAAGGGGCGCCTTCTTCGCGCTGCGTTCGTCCGTACCATATCCGTCAACTCCCCGGAAAGTGTGAGTGATTGAAGGCGCGCCGAGCCGTTTGAGGCTCGGCGCGGGGATCAAAGCGGCCGGCTTACTTTCCGGCGGAAAGCAGCTCGTTGGCCTTCTCCATGAATTCCTCAGCGGCGGCCTTGTAATCGGTGATCTGGCCGTACTGAATCTTCTCAACGTAGTCGCCATACAGGTCGCTGACTTCCGCGTTGGCGGTCGGGTCAGAGGGCATGATGGGGCTGGTGTTGCCGGAGGCCGCCATGTCGTTCAGGATCGCGGCGATCTTCTTGTTCTGCTCGGAGAAGCTGGGGGTCAGCGCCTCAAGCACCACGGAGGAAATCGGGAAGCCGCGGTCGGTTCCGCAGATTTCGTAGGTGCGCAGGTCGTTGATGTAGAAGTTGATGAAGTCAACCGCGGCGTCCTTCACCTGACTCTTCTCGGAGACAGACCAGAACATGGAGGGCTTGAAGAACGTGGCGGGGCGCACGGCGCCGTCCGCCGCGGGCAGCGCGACCATCTGCAGGGAAACGCCGTTGCCGGTCTCGGTGGCGTTCAGCTCGTTCGTCCAGTGCAGCACGGCCCACGTGTCGCCGGCGGTGATGGAGGAGAAGCTGTCGGCCGCGACGGCCTTGGCAGGATTCAGACCCCAGCCTTCCTTGATGGAGGTGGCAATATACTCAAACTGATCGGCGATCAGCTGCGCGTCGGTGAAGCCCAGCGCCGTCTGATCCTCGCTGTACAGCTCATAGCCGTAGTTGCGCACGTAGAAGCGCAGGCGGTTCATGTCCGCGCCGGAGAGGTAGTTCTCGGTCAGCCCCTTGTCGGCGTACAGCTGCTTGCACAGGTCGATGTACTCCTCATACGTCATGTAGGCGGGCACCTCGTAGCCCTCCAGCATCTCGGGGTTGTACATCAGCACCAGCGCGTTCGTGCCGGTGGGAATGGCGTACACGCTGCCGTTCCACTTGCCGGAGGCGATGATCGATTCGGCGGCGTTGGAAACGTCCATCTTGCCGGCGGCAATGTACTCGTCCAGATTGGCGAGGATGCCGTTCTCGGCGTACTGGGTCAGATAGCCGTAGTCCATCTGAATGACGTCGGGCAGGGTCTCGCCGGAGACCTGCGTCGCCAGCTTCGTCCAGTAATCGCTCCACGCGGCGTAGTCGATTTCGACCTTCACGTTGGGATGCGTTTCCTCATACAGCTTGCACAGCGCCGTCGTCGTGTCGTGACGGGTCTGGCTGCCCCACCAGAGAACCTTCAGGGTAATCGGCTCGTCTTCCGCGTTCGCGATGACGGCCATGCTCAGAACCATTGTCAGCGCCAGGAGCAGAGATACCAGTTTCTTCATACCGAGTAGCCTCCTTCAGATTGTTTCGGAAACAGGTATATTATATAACGTCCTGCTCAGAAAATCAACCGTAATTACAAAATATTATATATATTGTTCGTCGAGGATGAAAAACACTCGCATAAAGTAAGCGCTTTCATCCAAAAATCCGTTCGCCCCGGAGAAAAAAAAGAACGCCCCGAAGCATCGGCGGCGTGTAAACGGAAAATTCAATCGAAGCAAAAAGCGGCGAATCCCCGCGCGCGAAATACAGAAAACGCCCCTTGAGGGGGTGCCGGGGGAGCGACGCGCCCCCGGCCTCTCCGCGGAGAGTCAGCGCGGGTAAAACGCC
>CAVERI010000131.1:0-3518 GCA_963618055.1 bacterium
AACTCCGCGGGCTTTACGTCCAGTACGATCAGCTTGTCAATCTCTTCTTCCGTCAGCCCCTGCTCGGCGTACAGCGCGTGCAGCGCGTTATAGGTCTGGATGAAGGATTCGGAGCCGTAATAGCTGTCCTGCGCGCCGATGGCGAAGTAGATGGGCGTGCGCGCCTGCGCCAGTACGTTCAGATCGCCGTCCCACTGCGAGCTGGTGGCGAGGTACGCCGTGAACAGCTCCGGCCTCGTGCCCATCACCAGCGAGCCGGTTTCACCGCCGCCGGACATGCCGTGCAGGTAGACGCGGGATGTATCGATATTGTAGTTTTCAATAAAGTACTCCGTCAGGGCAATGGCTTCGTTGGCGGAGGTCTGCCCCCAATCGTTCAGCTGAGGCGAAAGCACGATCATTTTGTCGTTGTAATGGATGGCTTCAACGCCGAAATCCTCCATCATGTTTGCGCCGATGCCCTGAAAATACAGCCCTTCCCAGCCCGGCAGGGTCACAAACAGCGCATAGGGCTCGCTGCCGTCGTAGCTTTCGGGAATATAGCTGCTAAAATGGATGTCTCCGATCTCGCTGTGCAGCACGTTATCGTTGATGAATCCACGCTGGGTCTGCGTGCCCGGCGTGAGAGTCTCCTCGGCTGCTGCCGTGCCGCACAGGCAGCACAGCAGCAGGAGGAGGGACAGAAAGCGCTTCATAGACTACGCCTCCCTTGGTCAGTTCAGACCATGTTCGCCCAGCCAGCTTTCGATATTTGCAGCGATTTCATCGCTGTTCATTTCCTGGAACATGAAGTGGCTGTTGCCGGTGATACCGATCTTGGGCAGATCGACCACGGTGCAGTCGCCGCCGTCGGCATTATAATGCTCGGCGAAATCCAGCGCGCCGTCGCGCACCTGCTTCCAGAAGCCGGTGGAGGCAATGTCCTCGGGGCCGTTGTCGATGTAATCGCCAAAGTAAATGGCAATCGGAATCTTCGCCTCCAGCAGACGGTTATACTGCTCGGAGCCGACCTGCGGCGTTCCGCCCGGCTCGATGGCGACGATGGCGGCAATATTTTCCGCCGGCACGTCCCAACCGACCGCGCCGCCCTGCGAATGGGTGACGAAGATGGACTTATTGCCCGTGCGTTCCTTTACCTGCGCCATGACCTCGCCCAGCGCGACGGCGGCTTTCGCCTGATCGAAATTGCCCGTGTTCGGGGTCATCTGGCGGAAGAACTGATCCTGCGCCTCGTCGCCCTCCGGGAACTGGGAGCCTTCATAGCGCTCCGGCGCGACGCGCCCGATGCGGAAATGGGTGTACCACGCCTGATCGCCGGGCTTGTATTCCTTGGAATCCTCCGACCACACGTCAAGGAAGCCGTCTGTAGACATGCTCGCCTGCGCGCCCGCTTCGCCGCGGCCCGGCTGATCCACCAGATAGGCGCTGTGGCCGCTGCGCAGGAAATACGTCGCCCAGCCTTCGCGGCCGTCCGGCGTGGTCATCCAGCCCATGCGGGACTGGCCATAGCCGTGCAGGTAGACGATGGGATGGCCGTTGTCGCTTTCGGGAATCTGGTACAGCACATTGGCATGATCGACATGCGCCGTATTGCCCGCGCGGGTCGCATCCAGCCAGTTGGTGGTGGGATCGTAGTCGCCCTCTACAGGCTCGGTCACCGTGCCGCCCGCGGAGAACATGCCCTGTTCGGCAATGGACAGGGGCGCTTTGGCTTCCTCGGCCAGCGCCGCGCCGCTCAGCAGCATGAAAGCCGCCAGCATAAACGATAGAACTTTCTTCATCATGATTTGCATCCTCCTTTTAGAGATTGAGCGGAGACATTGTGTAAAGTCCCCGCACGATTGGTCATTCTCAGTCTTTAGTCACGGTCTGCGCCTGCGCGATGGCATCCGCGAGGCTGTTCACCCAGCTCTGAATATCGGCTTCCTCAGTGCCATAGGAGAAGCGCGCGCCTTCCAGCCATACGCCGGTGCCCGCCGCTTCAGAGAGCAGCGTGCCGCTCTGGCCAAGGCCGGAGCTGGCAGAGGTGCAGAAGGGGATTACGGCCTTGCCGGTGAAATCGTTGCCGGTGACGAACTGGTTGACCGGCCACGCGGCGATGCCCCACCAGATGGGATATCCGATGTAAACGGTATCGTAATTGTCCCAGTTTTCGGGGGTGATCTCGGTCAGCGCTACTTTGTTCTGGTAATCGGGATGCTCGTGTTCGTAGACGACGCGGCTGTTGTCGTCCGTCCAGTTCAAATCGGCGTCGGTATAGGGGTCTACAGGCGAGATGACGAACACGTCCGCGTCGGTTTCTGCGGCGATCATATTGGCAATGCGCTCGGTGCTGCCCGTGGCGGAATAGTAGACGACCAGCGTCTTGCTCGGCGTATCGGTCGTTGCGGGGTCTTCCGCAAAGGCGGCGACGGCAGTCAGGGTGAACATCAGGGTCAGTGCAAGGGCGATCAGCTTTTTCATAATTGGTTTCTCCTTTCAGTTCATTCAGTCGGCTCTCAACCCGACGCATGCATTATAAGGCCGATTCAGCCGTCATGGAAGTCTCTGTTTGTTCATGAGTATATACCAAATGGTTATAACACTTGTCAAAAACACGTTTTTACGCTACAATAAAAGAAAAAAGGAGCGTGAACCGCCATGTACAATCCGCAGCTTGAAACCTTTCTGCGCGTGGCCGATGCGGGCAGCTTCAGCAAGGCCGCCGAGGAAGCGTACATTACACCGACCGCCGTTATCAAGCAGATTAACCTGCTGGAGGAATCGCTGGGCGTGAAGCTCTTTGACCGCACCCATCGCGGGCTGACGCTGACCAAAGCCGGGCGCAGTCTGTATCAGGATGCGAAATACATCATTCAATACTGCCGGGATTCGGTGGCGCGCGCGAAGAACGCCATGCTGGAGGATACCAACGTCATCCGCGTCGGCTCGTCGCCCATGACCCCCGCGCAGCTGCTGATGCAGCTCTGGTCGAGGGTTAATCAGTCCTGCCCGGACATCAAATTCCAGATCGTGCCCTTTGAAAATTCACTGGAAAACGCGCGAGAGATTCTGGGAAACCTCGGCAAGCGCATCGACATCGTGGGCGGCATCTTTGATGAAACCATGCTGGCGCTGCGCGGCTGCGCCGGGCTGGAGCTGGTGCGCGCACCCTTTCAGTGCGCAATGTCCGTTCATCATCGGCTGGCAGGCAGGGATAAATTGCAGCTTTCCGACCTTCATGGCGAAAACCTGCTGCTGATGCACCGCGGCTGGAGCCATTATGTCGATCAGCTGCGGGACGACCTGTGGCAGCATCACCCGCAGATTCACATTGTGGATTTTGACATTTACAGCATGGATATTTTCAACCGCTGCGAAAGCACAAACGACGTATTGCTGTCCATACCCGGCTGGGCAAGCGTGCATCCGCTGCTGAAGAGCATTCCCGTGGAATGGGATTACAGCATCCCCTTCGGCATTATGCATTCGCCCGATCCGTCGCCCGTCGTGCAGCGCTTTCTGGATGTGGCAAAGAC
>CAVERI010000132.1:0-3506 GCA_963618055.1 bacterium
TAAAGTCGCAGCGAAACGGATGGCGTAAGGCGAACGCCTTTAAGCAACAGCAGAACGACATTTTACTGGCTACATCCGCACCCGCACTAACGATTTGCATCCGTCCATGCACGCAGTAAGATGCATCGTCCCCTGTATCATAGTTCACCAGATTAGCCAACTAACTCCTCATGTTTTGATACAGAACATAAGGAGTTCTTTTTGCATTTATATACCGATAAACAGTTAAAATATAGGCTATTGCCACCAAATGCGCGCTATAGGCGCAAGAAAATGGTTGCGCAGCGTCATTTTGTCAGATGTAGTTTTCCGCTCGCCTAACGCTTCCTATTGCCGTGCGCACACGCAAATGCGCGGCGGAGGAAGGCTCCTCTGCCGCGCAGGCTGCATCCCGATCAATTTTAATTACTTGAGATATTTGCTGTAGACGTAGCCGATCTGGCCGTTCAGAAGAATCTTCGTCCAGTTACCGGTCACGGAGGTGGCGGTAACCTTGGTGCCCTTGGAAAGCACGGTCAGGGACGCGCTCTTGGAGGAGGCGTCGGCGCGCAGGTGGACGTTGGCGGTGGTGGATTTACGGATACCGCCGGAGACGTAGTTCTTGCTGATATAGCCGGTCTTGCCGTTTTCGGTGCGCACGAGGAACCAGTTGCCCTCCTCGCCCAGAATTTCCAGCTTGGCGTTGCGGGAGATGGAGAACAGCGCTTCGTACTTGGTGCCGGGGCCCTTGCGCACGTTCACGTTGGAGGTCGCGTACTTGGTGGCGACGGAGCCCAGCGTGTGGGACTTATCGGCGGGGGCGGGCGCGGCGGAGTCGCTGGAGAGCGCGGAGGTCTTTATGTAGCCGACCCTGCCGCTCTTGTCCACCTTGATCTTCGTCCAGCTTTTGCCGCTTTCGAGCACGGTGACGGACTCGCCGTTCTTTACCCACGTGACGACCTCGTAGCCCACGCCGGGGCCCTTGCGCACGTTCATGCTGCCGTCGCTCGCGGGCGTTTTGACCGTTTCGGCCAGCGCCGGGCAGAAGACCGCCATCAGAAGTGCCAGAACCAGAGAAACCAGAACCATCCTTTTCATGAAAACCCCTCCTTTCGGGATGCATAGATTCGACGCGCCCGCTTCGATTATGGTTCCTGAAATATTATGGTAATATATGGTAATTGCGAAATCGAACATATGTTTAAGTTTTTTCCGTGCGCCGTGAAGCGCGCGAAACTGTGCTATAATAAGTAGAATCAAGAAAGCAGGAAGAAGGTGCGCGCGTGTTTCAGCTGAAAAGTGCCTATCAGCCGCGGGGCGATCAGCCGCAGGCGATTGAGAAGCTGGTGGAGGGCGTTCAGAAGGGCGAGCGAAATCAGGTGCTTCTGGGCGTGACCGGCTCGGGCAAGACGTTCACCATGGCGAACATCATTGAAAGGCTTCAGCGCCCGACCCTCGTCATCGCGCACAACAAAACGCTGGCGGCGCAGCTGGCGGGCGAGTTTCGCGAGTTCTTCCCGGACAGCGCCGTGGGCTATTTCGTTTCGTATTACGACTATTATCAGCCGGAGGCGTACATTCCCTCGACGGACACGTTCATCGAGAAGGACGCATCCATCAATCAGGAGATCGACCGCATGCGCCACAGCGCCACGTCGTGGCTGTCCGAGCGGCGAGACGTGATCATCGTCGCGTCGGTCAGCTGCATCTACGGCATGGGCGACCCGGAGGAATACCGCGGGCTGTCCGTTTCGCTGCGCGAGGGGCAGATTATCGACCGCGACGAGCTTTTGCGGCGCTTGATCGACATTCAGTTCACCCGCAACGATTTTGATTTTGAGCGCGGCACGTTCCGCGTGCGCGGGGAAATTGTGGAGATCATTCCGGCGGCGGAATTTGAGAAGGCACTGCGCGTGGAGTTTTTCGGCGACGAAATCGAGCGCATTTCGGAGGTGGATACCACCACCGGCGCGGCGCTTCGCCATTTAAGCCACGTGATTCTGTATCCCGCGTCGCACTATGTGACCTCGCGCGAAAAGATGGACGCCTGCCTTGAGAACATCGAGCGCGATCTGAACGAGCAGGTGGAGGCGCTTCGCGCGGGCGACCGTCTGGTGGAGGCGCAGCGGCTGGAGCAGCGCACGCACTATGATATTGAGATGATGCGCGAAATCGGCTATTGCTCCGGCATCGAAAACTATTCGCGCTACTTTGACGGCCGCAAGCCCGGCGACGCGCCGTTTACGCTGCTGGACTACTTCCCGAAGGACTTTCTGGTTTTTATCGACGAGTCGCACGTCACCGTGCCGCAGATTCGCGCCATGTACAACGGCGACTACGCGCGCAAGCGCGCGCTGGTGGACTACGGCTTCCGCCTGACGAGCGCGTTTGACAACCGCCCGCTGAAGTTCTTTGAGTTTGAGGAGCGCATCGGGCAGACGATTTATGTGTCCGCCACGCCGGGCCCCTACGAGCTTTCGCGCGCCGAGAACGTGGTGGAGCAGATCATTCGCCCCACGGGTCTGCTCGACCCGGAGGTCATCGTGCGTCCCGCCGAGGGGCAGGTGGACGACCTGCTGGGCGAGGTGCGCAAGGTGGCCGAGAGCGGCGGCCGCGCGCTGGTGACCACGCTCACCAAGCGCATGGCGGAGAGCCTTACGAACTACCTGCGCGAGATGAACGTGCGCGTGGAATACCTGCACTCGGACGTGGAGACGCTGGAGCGCATCCGACTTCTGCGTTCGCTGCGGCTGGGCGAATACGACGTGCTGGTGGGCATCAACCTGCTGCGCGAGGGTCTGGATCTGCCGGAGGTGAAGCTGGTCGCCATTCTGGACGCGGACAAGGAGGGCTTCCTGCGCAGCGAAACGTCCTTGGTGCAGACCATCGGCCGCGCGGCGCGCAACGTGGACGGCCGCGTGATCATGTACGCGGACACGATTACCGATTCCATGTTCCGCGCCATCAGCGAAACGAACCGCCGCCGCGCGCTTCAGCAGGCGTTCAACGAGGAGCACGGCATCCATCCGGAAACCGTGCGCGCCGCGGTGAAGGAGCTGATGAGCGTCGCGCGCGACGTGGATTCGGACGGCGGCTCGCAGGGCATGGACGACGAGGAAAAGCGCATGGCCATCGAGCGGCTGGAGGAGCGCATGCTCGCCGCCGCCGCCGATCTGGACTTCGAGACCGCCGCCAGGCTGCGCGACCAGATGCTCGCGCTCAAGGGCGAAAAGACCATGGCCACCGGTGAAAAGTCGTACCGCGGCCGCAGGAGGCGCAGATGACGGAATTTGGCATGCCCACGCTGGTGGAGCTGCCGTCGCTGGAGGAAAACGTCCGTCTGGCCGCGGCGCTGGGGCTGAAATTTGTGGAAATCAACATGAACCTGCCCATGTATCAGGCGCACAGGCTCACGAGGGAGCGTCTTGCGCCGAGGAACGGCGTGTACTTCACGCTGCATCTGGACGATGGGCTGAACCCGTTCGACTTCAATCCGCTGGTGCGCGAAGCCTATCTGCAAACGGCGG
>CAVERI010000133.1:0-3487 GCA_963618055.1 bacterium
ATGAGGAGCACGCGCGCAACGTGGAAGCCTATCGCCCGCTGTGGGAGGCCTACGATCAGGAGCAGGGCAACTGACCATTCTCGAAGCATTCGGCCGGAGTCCGCACGGATTCCGGCCATTTTCGTCCCTCCGGGGGAACGAGGGCGGGGGAGCTTCGCTCCCCCGTCACCCCCTCAAGGGGCAGGGAGGGGCTTCGCGCGGTCTTCTCTCGCCGCGCTTGATTTTACAAAAATTTTTCATTCCGTTTCTACCCCCCCCTGAAAAAATCGGGTTCGGGATTCATTTTTTCTGAATATTTATCCAATTAACATGGAGATATGTGCAGAATATTCCGCTTTTTTGATGATTCGCATCCTCAAAGGATGTATATCTATACACATAATCATTCTGCGTAAGATTGCATTTCATCTTGTTGACGTTTCTATGGATTTATCTTATAATGTAAACAGTTGACTCGAGTCCCCGCTTTATGAACGACGCATCGACCGACCGAACGCAGCACATGCTGAAAAGCCAATCTTTTTAGGGAGGTGTTCTATGCTTCGCGTTGCTTTTCGCAATTTTTTCACCGCGTGCCGCGCCCATGCCGCATTCTTTTTCCTGTCTTTTTTTTGTTTAATCAGCGCGTTTGTTTGCCTGCTGTTTATTCAGCAAAGGAGTTACTTTTCGTATAAAGAGGATATTTCCATACGGAAGGAAACCACACTCCTGTACTTTTCGTGTGAGAATCCCGCCACCGTACATCAAATCGCCGCCGAGCTGAGCGATTCCCCCTCGCTTCCGAAGGCGGCCGTCATTTCCGTATCCGGCGGCCAGTATTGCGGGCTTTACTGGGACAGAAGCCAAAGAGAGGACGTCTGGTACACGCCCTATGGACGGTTTTTCACCATGGATGAAATGGAAGCCGGGGCGAAGGTCGCCATTCTGGGCACGGCCTATCTCGGCCAGCTTCCGTTCGAGGAAATGGATTCCATCTGGGAATCGGGAATGGAAATCAACGGCGCGCCCTACAAGGTCGTCGGCAATTATCTTTTTGAATGGGGAACCGCGGACGTGCCCGAGGAAACATCCATGGCCGAGCCACTCTGTGCGCCGATCGTCGTTCCGCTGAAGGCCTTCTGGGACAGCGGTCTTTCCGCCTCGCGGTTCCGCTGCGAATTCGCCGCGCCCATCACGCCCGAGCAGCGCGGCCTCCTCATCGATTTTCTGCAATCCTACGCCGGAACTTCCTCGATCTCCCTTCCTCAAACGCGCAACAGCCGAGCCGTTTCCAGCTATGTCGGCGGATCGGCTTCCCCCACCGTGATCGTTGTCCTTGCGCTGATCAGCTGTATGAACATCGTTCTTTATTGGCTAAGGCACGAATTTGAGCGCTATCGCATTTACAGAATCTGCGGCGCCGGACGCGGGCAGATTCTGTTCCTGCTGCTTTTTCAGATTCTGTTTTTGATCACACTTGCCTACCTTTGCGCGTATGGGATTGCAGGGATGCTGGTCAGCCTCATGCCCGCCGGAATTGTTTTGCCGCTGCCCGGAATCCTTTACGCCGGTATTTACCTTGCGCTGCTGCTTTTCATCGGCGCGGTTGCCGTCGTGAAGGCCTACCCGCGCATTCTTCGCGGCAGCATACTGAATCAATAAAGAGGGAGGTGCTCCATGACGACGCTCTTTATCGCGCTGAAGCTGCTCTGGCGCAGAAAAGCCGCCAATTTCGTTCTGCTTCTGCAGGTGCTGGTATCGGTTATCCTGCTCGCGCAGATGTATGTGTTTCTTTTTGATCATCTGGACAATGTTCGCGCCGTGGGCGAGCTTCCGACGGAGAACGCGCTCGTTTTGCCTGTTTTTGAGTATTACACGCCGGCATACGCGGCGGAGCGGCTGGAGGCCTCGCCCCTTGTCGAGGAGGTTGCTGCCGTTGATACAGGCGGGGGCAGCTGCAACGGTACCGATTGCCTCATCGCCATCTACGGCGACGGCATCGTGCGGCATTACACCCCCGCGCTGCAAAGCGGAGGCTGGCTGGAGGGCGAAGCGGAAATGGAAGACGGCGTTCTCCCGGCCGTCGTCTCTCAGGAGATTGGGCTGCGGGTCGGAGACACGGGCACGGTTCGCCTGAACACCGGCGATACCGCGCGCATACGGGTCGTCGGCGTGCTGAAGCGCCCCACGCAATATCTCTATCCCACCGGCTCCGCCAGCCCGGCGCATTTTTCGGCGGATTTTGTCATCAGTCAGGAGCCGGCCGTTCTGCTGCGCGCGCGGGATACGGCGCAAAGCGAAGCGTTTCAATCCGCGTCCTCTTTTCAGACGTCCAAAAACCTGTTCATCTTCCTGCGCCCGGGAATCACGGACGCGCAATATGAAGGGGCGCTTGAGGAATGGAACCGCTACGGCGAGATTACGTCGGCCGCTTCGCTGATTTCCACCTACACGGAAAAGGCCAACACCCTGATTACGGCCGGGCTTCTTACCTTTTGCGTATTCACGGCGCTTGCCATGACCAGCGTCGTGGGCAGCAACGTCATTCAGGCTCTGCGCAACCGCAAGCTGTTTACGGTGTATTATCTGCTGGGAATGGACTGGCGGCGAAGCGCATTCATCGAGGCCACCCGGGTCGGGCTGCTGCTGATTCCCATGATGGCCATGGTTGCCGCCGCCGGGCAGGGCGGCCTTCTGATGATGGAATGGATGACTCCGGCGCGCGCGAAATGGTTCTACGGGATTTCCTTCCTCTACGTTCTGCTCATGTTCGCCTCGGTGGGCGCGGTGTTCATATGGCGCCTTACGCGGGAGGATTTATCCGCGGCGCTGAAGGCTTTACAGAAAGGAGAGTAAGCATGCTGCTGGAATTGAAAGGAATTGAAAAAACCTTTGCGGTGCGGCGCGGCGGCACGCCCGTTCAGGCGCTGCGCGGCATCGACCTTGCCATTGATAAAGGGGAAATGATCGCCATTCGCGGCGCGTCGGGCGCGGGGAAATCCACGCTGCTGCACATCTTGGGCTGTCTGGACAGGCCGACAAGGGGCGAGTACCGGCTGGACGGGAAAAACATCATCCAAGAATCGTCCGCCCGGCTGGCGCGGATTCGCAACCAGACCTTCGGCTTCGTCATGCAGCATTTCGCGCTGGTTGAGGAGGACAGCGCGCTGCAGAACGCGGCCATTCCTCTGCTCTTCGCGCGCACCTCCCCGTCGCTGGCGAAGGCGCGCGCCCTGCAGCAATTGGACCATCTGGGCATTGCCCATCTGGCGCGGCGAAAGACCGCTACGCTGTCCGGCGGCGAAAAGCAGCGCGTAGCCATCGCCCGCGCGCTGGTCAATCATCCCGACGTCATACTGGCCGACGAGCCGACCGGCGCGCTGGACAGGGAAAATTCCGCCATGATTATGGAAATCTTCAAGACGCTGCACGCGGAGGGGAAAACCATCATCATCGTGACGCATGAGGAAAATGTGGCAAACGCCTGCCAGCGGATTATCACGCTTTC
>CAVERI010000134.1:0-3381 GCA_963618055.1 bacterium
ATGGACAAGGCAGGCCGCACGCGTCGGGCGTATATTGTGGAGGCGCTTTTGGAGTACATGGTTGCCCTGCTGGTTACCGACGCTTTTTTAGCGGCCATTTTAAAGCAGGTAGGCGTTTCCGACGCTGTGACCGGCATTGTTTCGTCGTTTATTTCCTTTGCGTGCGTGGCGCAGCTGTTTTCCGCCAGCCTTGTGCGGCGCGGGCGCTCCATGCGAAGGATGATACTGGTTCTGGATCTGATCAATCAGCTGATGTTCGCTTCCTTGTATCTGACGCCGTTTCTGCCCATTCCGCAGGGCGGGAAGGTGGCTTTGTTCATCGTTCTGATTCTCGGCGCGTACCTGATTCTGAACACGACCTTCCCGCTGAAGTTCAAATGGCTGAACAGCTTTGTGAATCCCGGCGAGCGCGGACGGTACACAGCGCGCAAGGAGATTGTTTCGCTGATTGGCGGCATGATTTTCACGCTGTCCATGGGTTCTCTGGTGGATCACTTTAAGGCCATCGGACGGGAGCGCACGGGCTTTATCCTCTGCGGCGTGACGCTGTTCGCCGTTGCCATAGCGCACCTTGTATCGCTCCTTCTGTGCAGCGAAGCGCCCGAAGAGGCGAACGCGAAGCCGAAGGACGCCTCCCTGTCCGCCGCCTTCCGGCTGATTGCCAAGAACCCCGACGTGCGCCGCCTGCTTGTGATCGACGTTTTGTGGAAAATCGCTTCCTATATTTCCACGCCCTACTACGGCACGTACCTGATTGGCGAGCTCGGCTTTTCGCTGACGTTTGTGTCCCTTCTGCACATTGCCTACAGCCTTGTGCGCGCGGTGTTCTCGCCCTGCTTCGGGCGCATCGGCGACCGGCGCGGCTGGGCCAGCCTGCTCACGCTGGGGCTGACAATCATTGCCGCGGGCTGCCTTGTGAACACGTTCACCACGCCCGCTCGCCGCTATCTGTATCTGGCCTACTACACGCTGTATGCCGTCGCAATGGCCGGCGTGAACAGCAGCCTTTGCAACATGAATTACGACTATCTGGATGAAGCCGTGTTTTCGGAAGCGCTGGGCGCGCGCAACGCCATCAGCGGCGTGATCGGCTTTCTCGCGTCGCTGCTGGGCGGCGCAATCGTCGGCGCCATTCAGGGCGCGGGAAACCGGCTGTTCGGCATTTCCGTGTATGCCCAGCAGGTCAATTCCTTGATTGCCCTCGTCGTGGTTCTCGCGCTCATCGTGTACATGCGCACCGTGATTCGGCGCATGCCCCGCCGCGCGGAGAACGCGTCGCGCTGAACAGTTCCATAAAAAACGCCGCGGAGCGAGCACAAAAAAGTGTTTCACTCCGCGGCATTTTTACGCGCTACTCCTGCGGCTTGACGAGCAGCGTTTTCTGATGGGTGTAGATCACGAAGCCCGGCTTCGCGCCGCTGGGCTTTTTTACGCAGCGACGCTGCGTATAGTCCACCGGCACGGACGAGGACGCGCCGCCCTTGGAATATTTGGCTGCCAGCCGCGCCGCGAACAGCAGCGTTTCGTCGGACGGACGCGCGCTTTTCACGATTACGTGCGAACCGGGCATGTCCTTGGCGTGCAGCCACCATTCGTCCGGCTGCGCGGAGAAGGTCAGGCGCTCGTTCTGCACGTTGTTTCGCCCCACGAACACCTCCGTGCCGTCCGGCGCGGCAAAGCGCAAGGGTGTGGACGGCGGCAGCGCCTTCATCTGCCTGCGGCTCTGGGTGCTTCGAATGTAGCCCAGCCGCACCAGCTCCTCGCGAATCTCGGCAAGCTCTGCCTCGCCCTCGCACAGCTCCAGATTTTCCAGCTGATTTTCCAGATAGCCGAGCTCCTCCGTCGCCTCGGCAATCTGCTCCTCCGCCAGCTTGCGCGCCACCTGCGCCTTTCGGTACAGCTTAAAATAGCGCTGCGCGTTCGCCGCGGCGTTCAGCCTTTCGTCCAGCTCCACCTCCAGCATGACGCAATTCTCGTCATAATAGTTGGGAAGAAGCACGCGCTTCATGCCCTTTTTCACCAGATGCGGGCTCGCGGTGAGCATTTCGCCCTTCACACGGTATTCCTCCGACCGCGCGCCCTCAGCCAGCGCCTCCTGCTTGATCAAAAGCTTCTTTTCCACGCGCTCGATGTTGTTCTTCAGCACGCGGTGAATCGCCGCCGACTTCTGCTTAATCCGCTCCTCGCGGTCGCGGCTGAAATAGAAATCGTCGATCGCCTCTGACAGCGTGGCATACGCGCGATAGCGCTGCCCCTCCCGGCTTCGGTAGGCGAACGCCGTGAATTCCGCCGTCTCGCCGTTTTCGCTCAGAAGCACGCGCGGCTCGGGCTGTGCAAGGATTGCGTCCATCTCGGCGCACAGCCTTTGCGCCAACGGCAAAACCTCCCGGCCGTCCAAAGGCGCGTCCTCGTCCCCGGTCAGGCGGTACGCCAGCTCGCGCGCCAGCGGCGTGGAAAGGCCGCTGACCGTGCCCATCAGCGCCTTGGCAAGGCTGCCGCCGCGGCCCTCAAGCGCCGCGGCCACGGCCTCCGGCGCAAGCTGATCAAAGGGCAGCTTGCCGTGCGCGGGCGGACGGCAATAGTCCACGCCGGGCACGACCTCGCGGAAGCTGGAAATATTCTCGGTGATTCTTCTCGCGCTCTCGATAATTCGCCCGTCGGCCGACACAAAAATCAGGTTCGAATGCTTTCCCATGAACTCGCCGATCAGCGTCTTGCGCGCGTGGTCGCCAAGCTCGTCGATGTGCTCGAACGTAAACTCCAAAATGCGGTCGCTTTCCGCCTGCCGCACGCTCAAAAGCCGCCCGCCCAGCAGATGCTTGCGCAGAAGCATGCACAGGTTCGGCGGCTCCAGCGGGTTCGCTTTTTTGACCCGCGTGAGATGCGCGCGGGCGCACGCGGGGCTTGCGGACAACAGCAGCTGGTGATTTTCGCCGCCGTTTCGAATCAGCAGGATCACCTCGTCCCGCTCCGGCTGCGTGACCTTGTCCACGCGGCCGCCCGCAAGCGCTTGGTTCAGTTCCTTCGCAATCATTCCAAAGGTTACGCCGTCCATCGGCATGGGCAAATCCTCCCCGGTCATTTCGTCTGTTTTCGGTATTATACCACGAACGCCCGCCCTGTGGCAAGCAATCGCGCGATACCCACACCAGCGGTAAAAAAGAAATTCAACCATTTTTACCGCCGGTTTCTTCCCTGAAGCGCGGTTTCGTTGTAGAATTCAGGTATCGGAAACGGGGAGGTGCGCAAATGAAGCTGTCTGAGAACATCCGGCGGCTCCGCAGGGAAGGAAAACTGACGCAGGAGCAGCTCGCGGAAGCAATGGGCGTGAGCGTCAGCGCGGTATACAAATGGGAATCCGGACAATCCGCGCCGGAGCTG
>CAVERI010000135.1:0-3339 GCA_963618055.1 bacterium
ATCCTTCATACGCGACGTTGACGGAGCGGAGCATTCATGGTATAATAGGATTACGGTTGCCGGGTCGGCATGGTATAATCCCTACAGCGCCGCGATCCAAACGAATCGTGGCGCATTCGTGACTCTCCGCTTTCTCGCGCCTGTTTCCGCATGCGGAGAGTTGGCTTTTGTACGCCAGAGTACGCCTTGAAAGGACGGATTCTTCTATGTTATCGCAGCTTTCCATGAACCCCGACGTCGCCCGCAAGCTTCTTCAGGTGGGCGAGGCTTTTCGAATCCCCGGCCCATTTTTTTCCTATGAGGAAATCAAGGTAGGCAACGTAAACCACACCTACAAGGTAAATTACATACGGGACGACGGCACCGGCATGGCAAAAATCAAGTCCTATCTGGTGCAGCGCGTGAACACCTACGCCTTCCAGCACCCGATCGAGCTGATGCAGAACATCGACCGCGTGACCGAATACATTCGCCAAAAGCACCCGAACTCCCTGTGCCTGCATTTTCACCACACGGAAAACGGCACGAACTACCTGATGGACGAGGACGGCTTCTGGCGGCTGAGCAATTATGTACCGTCCGTCACGTTTGATACCTGCGACGATTTGGACGTCGTGCGCAACGCGGGCGAGGCCTTCGGCGATTTCCAGACCATTCTTTCGGATTTCGACCCCGGGCAGCTCTTCTATACCATTCCGGACTTCCACGACACCCGCAAGCGCTACGAAAAGCTGAAGGCGGACGCGGCGGCCGACCCGTGCGGCCGTGTGGCCGAGGTACGCGCGGAGCTGGACTGGCTGCTGAGCGTCGAGGACGAGGCCTGCGCGCTGACCGACCGCTTCCACGCCGGAGAGCTGCCGCTGCGCGTAACGCACAATGACACGAAGATTAACAACGTGCTGTTTGACAGCCAGACGCACAAGCCGCTGGTGGTTATCGATCTGGATACCGTCATGCCCGGCCTGATCGGCCACGACTTCGGCGACGCAATCCGCTTCGCGGCAAACTTCGTAGAGGAGGACTGCCCGGACGCAAGCAAGGCCGGCGTAAACCTGAACATCTACTGGGCGTTCGCCGAGGGCTTCCTGAAGTACACCGCGAGCACGATCACCGAGGCCGAGGTTGAATCGCTTGGCGTCAGCTGCTTTGCGCTGGCCTGCGAGCTGGCAACGCGCTTTCTGGACGATTACATACTGGGCGACCGGTATTTTAAAATCAAAAACCCGAATCACAATCTGGTGCGCACGCGCTGCCAGATCGCGCTGGCCAAGGACATGCAGCGCAAAATGGACGCCATGAACGCCATCGTGATGGACTGCTGGCGCCGAAACCGCTGAAGAGGAATTGAAAGAAAAGAGAAGCCGCAGCAAACGACTTCTCTTTTTATTGTTTTACAGCCAGATACGGAAATACCGCTCGTCGTCCGCGAATCGGTTTGCGGTGGACGCGCAGCCGCACATGCGCGCCGTGCGCTCGCCGTCCGGCATGAAGAGGATTTCGCCGAAGCGGCACTGGTGTCCTTCTTCTTCCATAGGACGCAGGGTTGACCCAAGACGGATGGCGTTTCGAACATTTCCACTTTGATATTGCCATTCTTTTTACTTCTCGCCAGCCGCATCAACCCCATGCGCGGCGTGCAGTGCGTGTCCCGGATCTTTTGGACAGAATGTCATAGGTGCAGCGATTCTCCGCGGGCATGGACGGGAGGAGGGAAATGTGTTATAATCGGAAAACAGGCGAACGGGGGAGGGGCGGATGTATGCTGCTTGAGTACGGGAATACGGTCGTGCTGCCGGACTGGGAGCTTCGGGAGAGGGTGCCGCTTGGGTATTCGAGGGTTTACTATATTATGAGCGGCGAGGTGACGTATTCGGATGAGGAGCTTACCTGCCGTCTGGTGCCCGGCCGCCTGTATGCGCTTCCGTCCACGCAGCCATACCATGTGTGGCGCAACCGGAGCATGGATTTTTGCTGCACCTATCTGCACATGGTATTTCCGCAGGCGCACGTGACCGGATTGATTGAAATGGAGCCCGCGCAAGACTGCCTGCATTCCTATGTGCACGCGATGCAGTGCGCCATTCGGGAGCGGCGCGCGGATCTGCTGGAGGCGCTGTCCGACTCGCTTGGCGAGTTTCTGCGCGGAAACGTGCGGTTTGTGAGCTCCTCGCCGATGGTGAACCGCGTGCGGACGTTTATCTTTGAGCACATCTCCGAGGAAATCAAGATCGAGGAGCTGAGCGGCCTGCAGGGCTATAATCCCAATTACTTCATTAAGATTTTCGCCCGCGAGACGGGCATGACGCCCCATCAATATGTGATTCAGTGCCGCATGCAATATGCGGTTGACCTGCTGAACCGCGGACAGAGCAATCAGACGGTGGGAGAAGCGTGCAGCTACAGCGACACGAGCACCTTTACCCGCGCCTTTCGCAAATATTATGGCGTAACGCCGCAGAGGTATCGGCAGGGCATGCGCCGGCCGTAAGGAAAACCGGCGCGGCGGCGAGCCATCCTCCATCTTTTTGCGGCAGACAGAAAAAGTGAATTTTTGCACATATTTCTATTCGAATTGCACTTTGCACAGCCTGCGAAAACGGATATAATGTTATTAAAAGAATTTGTGCGAAGCAGGGTGATCACATGAGTCAACAGCCCGCGGCCGCGACAAAAAGGAGCGCGTCTCCCTTTGTGGACAACATCCGGGCTTACAAAAAATATGCCTCTCTTGTGCTTATGTTTCTGCCGGTGCTGCTGTATTTTGTTGTGTTTAAGTATATTCCTATGGGCGGCATCGTAATTGCGTTTAAGGATTTCAAAATCAGCAAGGGAATCTGGGGCAGCGAATGGGTCGGCGTTCAGAACTTCGCGATTGCGTTTCGAACGTCCACATTCCTCCGTTCCATGCGCAACACGCTGATTATCAGCGGTCTCAAGCTGCTTTTTGGCTTCCCGGCGCCCATCCTGCTGGCGCTCATGCTCAACGAGGTCACGCACAGGCGCTATCAGCGCATGGTGCAGACGATCAGCTATCTTCCGCACTTTCTGTCGTGGGTCGTGCTGGCCGGCATGTTCCAGCAGCTGCTGTCTCCCAACAACGGCGCTGTGAACTACCTGCTCAAGCATTTTTTCGGTCGTCAGGAGCCCATCTTTTTCCTGGGCGACAACAGCTATTTCCGCGGAACGCTGGTGGCGACGGACATCTGGAAAAACGTGGGCTGGGCTTCCATCATCTATCTGGCGACGATTGCAGGCATCGATCCCGCGCTGTACGAGGCTGCCTCCTGCGACGGCGCGACTCGCTTTCAGTGCACCTTCTTTATCACGCTGCCCCTGCTT
>CAVERI010000136.1:0-3257 GCA_963618055.1 bacterium
TACTTATGATACCGTTCCCCGGCGACGATGCGGGCGGCGCGGTAGAGCTGTTCCAGCAGGATTACGCGCATCAGGGGGTGGGGGAAGGTCATTTTGGAGAAGGACAGGCGCGTATCGGCGCGGGCGGTGACTTCGGGAGAGAGGCCGAGCGAGCCGCCGATGACGAACACGGTGCGGCGGCCGTCCTGCGCCCATTTTTCCGTTTCGGCGGCCAGCGCTTCGCTGGACAGGGACGCGCCGTCGATGCACAGCGCCACCACGCGATCCTGCGGGCGCAGGCGGGCGAGCAGCGCGCGCCCCTCTTTTTCCATCACCTGCGCGTTCAGCGCGGGCGATGGCTTGGCGGGTTCGGGCTCGTCCGGCACCTCGATGACCTCGTATTTTCCATAGCGGGTCAGGCGCTTCAGGTATTCGGCACAGCCGTCCTTCTGCCATTTTTCCTTGAGCGCGCCCACGCACAGAATCGCCGCGTTCATGATCGAACCTCCGAGAGATTTATTGCAGAAAGCCGGAAACGCGGCACAGGTCGATCACGTACCAGACGGACGCGACGACGACGCTGGAAATCCGCACGACCCATTCGCTCATGTGCACCTCGCGCTCCGGGCAGGGCGGCACGCCGAAGGCTCTTCGGCCGTCCTTCAGGCGCAGGGCGCGGAAGCGGCGCATGAGGAACATCAGCATGGAGCCGAACAGCAGCGCGCCGAGCAGGATGGGAATCAGCGAAAGCACGCCTCCGGTATAGGCGGCCTCCGCGTCGGTATAGGCGGTGCTCGCCCAGTAGGACGCGATCAAGAGCGTTGAATTAAACACGGTGTGAAACACCATGCCCGCGAACAGCGAGCCGGACGAAATCACGATGCACGCCAGCAGCACGCCGCAGATAAATTCGCTGGGAATGCCGATCAGGCTGCCGTGCAGAAGGGTGAACAGCAGGGAAACGGTGGTAATAGCGCGCAGGGAGCCGCGCTCCTCCCACGCGCTGAGCATCATGCCGCGGAACAAAAGCTCCTCGCACACGCCGGGCAGCACCGCGGACAGAATCACCGAGGAGGCCAGCGCGCGCGTCGTCGTGGGCACGGATACGCCGGAGGCGGAAATCGTGCCGCCCATGCACTCGATGAGGAGGATCCACAGCTGACTCACACAGTTGATGAACAGCACGGCGACCGCCGCCGTGAGCACCGAAAGCGCGGCGACGCGCCCCTTTAACGGCTCGACGTGCAGGTGGGCGGCGATTTCGGGGTCGCGCCGCGCGTACAGCGTCACGGGCAGCGCAATAAAGAGAAGGTAGTACAGAAATTGCGTAAGCTGGGACTGCACGGCGGCGTCCACGCCGCCGAACAGCCGCTCGGCCAGAAGCACAAACGGCCACGCGACGTATCCGCCCACCAGCTTGCCCATGCCCGCCAGCAGAAACAGAAAGCTCGCCGCGAACACGCTGGGCTTGCGCCCGTTGCCGTTTTCGGAGTCAGGCAGGGTAAAATCAACACTCATCGGCGGTTTACGCCCTCCTTATCAGATTAAAGCCGTCCCGCACGGCAAACAGCCCGCTGGCGTGGTCGCGGGAGGCGACGGTCAGCTCCGCGTCCGTTCCCACCCTCACGCCGGCCTCCGTCAGCGCCAGCCGCACGGTTTCCATTGCCAGCTCCGGGAAGTTGTTTTCCTTGCTCAAATGCCCCAGAATCAGGCTGCGCGCGCCGCTTTCCACAAGGCGGCAGGCCGCGCGCCCCGCGTCCTCGTTGGATAAATGCCCCCTCGTGCCGAGGATGCGCGTTTTGAGCGCGTAGGGATAGCGCCCCGCCTTCAGCATGTCCGGGTCGTAGTTGGATTCCAGCAGCACCAGCTCACAGCCGCTCACGGCCTTCAGCCAGCCCTCGCGCAGGCAGCCGATGTCGGTGGCGATGGCGGCGCGCAGGCGGCCGCAGGTGAACGCGTAGCCGCAGGGGTCGGCCGCGTCGTGCGGCAGCGGAAACGGGCTTATGTCCAAGTCGCCGATGTAGAAATCCTGCCCGGACTCGATGACGCGCACGTTCTTCGCGCTCACCGCGCCCAGCTTTTCCGCCATGGCGCTCCACGTGCCCTCGGTGGCGTAGATGGGCAGGTCGAGCCTGCGGGACAATATGCCCGCCCCGGCCACGTGGTCGCTGTGCTCGTGCGTAATCAGAATCGCGCTGAGCGCCGCGGGGTCGATGCCGCTTGCCTTCATTTCGGAAACGACGCGCGCGCAGCTTACGCCCGCGTCCACAAGAATGCCCGTTCGCCCCGCGCCGACATACACGGCGTTGCCGCCGGAGCCGGAAAAGAGGGGACTTAAAAAAAGTTCCATCGGTGTCGTTTCAATCCTTCTGCAAGCCTGATTAGAGTCCCGTCAAATCGAACGGGGGCGTGTATCTGCTGTCGGCGGCCTCCAGCTCCTGAACAAAGCCGTCCTCCAAGCCCAGATCGAGCATGTAGTCCACCGCCGCGTCGTATTCGTCCTGCGTGATCGGCCGGTTGATTTCCGGGTAGCCGCAGGCGCGTCCCATGGGAACGTACTGCGCCATCAGGCTGACGTATGCGCCGTCAAAGCGCTCGCGGATCACGTCCAGCACGCGGCGGGTGTTTTCCGGCTGCCCGGGCAGGATGAGGTGGCGGATGATCGTGCCGCGCACAATCGCGCCGGTCTCGTCCAGCTCCACAGGCCCGGTCTGCCGCAGCATCTCGGTGATGGCGGGGATGGCGAAGTCGGCATAATCGGCCGCGCCGCTGTATTTCCCGGCGGGCTCGGAAAGCGCGTACTTGAAGTCCGGCAGGTAGACGTTCACCTTGCCCTCCAAAAGCCGAATCGACTCCGCGCGCTCGTAGCCGCTGGAATTCCAGATCACCGGCACGCCCGGCGCGTCCTCCAGCGACTTCAGCACCGCCGGAAGGAAGTGCGTGGCGGACACAAGGTTGATGTTGGCCGCGCCCTGATCGATCAGCTCCCGGTAGATTTCCTTCAGCCGCGCGACCGAAACGCGCTTTCCGAAGCCGTCGTGGCTGATGCCGTAGTTCTGGCAGAACGCGCATTTCAGCTGACAGCCGGAGAAAAACACCGCGCCGCTGCCCGCGCCCGGCACGCTGATGACCGGCTCCTCGTCAAAATGCAGCGCCGCGCGCGCCAGCACCGGAAGCGTGCCCATGCCGCACACGCCGCCGCCCGCGTCCTCCGTCCGTTCCGCGCCGCACATGCGCGGGCAAAGCCTGCAAAGCATCGGCCGGCGCCCTCCCTTCCT
>CAVERI010000137.1:0-3107 GCA_963618055.1 bacterium
TTCAACTGATCTCATTTTACAATGCCTCCTGCCAGTAGACCCAGGTCCACTGCACAGTATAGGTACGCGTGGCCGGGTCGTAGGCAGGCTGATTGTACCCTTTATCGCTTTCTTCCAGCATCCAGAAATCCGCATCGTACATCGCCTGCCGGATGCGATTCGCCATATCGGTGGGGTCGATATCGCTCCAGAGGTTCAGATAGATGTAGGTTCGGTATCCCGCAGGGCGGTCGTCCTGAAAGGCCGTCTCCGTGGTGGTGCTGGAATAGACCACATATTGCAGCGGCGGATTCTGATTTTCGGACGTGGCACGCCAAATGCCGGCGATGACGGGGATACCGATGTTTTTGAGCGCTTCCTGTACTTGTCTCATCCGCCTCCACCGCCCCTCGCCCTGCGCTTTGCTTGCGCGAGGGTTTCGTGCGCGCCTTGCTGCGTTGCGCTTGCGCACTCAGGATTCGCTCTGCTCATCCGCTCACTCCCTTCGCAATGGATGCTTTCAGGCCGAGATACGTTTTCTTGAACGAATACTCGCCCAGCGTGGAGATGATCCACTTCTCATCCTGAAATTTCACCCACATGCCGGGCTTCACGTCCCTGCGATAGCGGATAGTGAAGTTGATGACCTGCTCGGTATTCATCACATCCGCAGCCCGATAATGCTGGTTGCCCGCATCCACAGCGGACGCCCATACGCGGCAGAGCACCACGTCCTTCGGTTCAGGATAGCCGTTTACGTTGATGGCGTTCTCGGTATAGCCGATCTCCACCAGATGGCACAGATCCCCGGGATGGGGCGTACCTTCGAAGTTTTTATAGCCGCGCATGAGCCGTCACCTCCTTTGCCGAAACACAACATATTCACGCATTCCACAGACTTATCCACAATATGCTGTGCTTTACTGCTTGCCTCAGAACATCTTCTCGGGATCGCGATAGGGATACAGCAGGCTGTCAAACGCCATCCGCATGGCCTTGTAGGTGGTCATGTCGGGAATATCCCGATTCTCATAGTAGAAACCCACCATGAGCAGAACCGCCAGCCGCACGGGTTCGGGCGCGGGATCGGAAAACTGCGTCCGGCAGTAATCCTCCGCCGCGGCCTGCGCCTGTGCGATCAGGCCGGTCAGGTAGTCGTCCTCTTCATCGCATTGAATGCGGAGATGCGTTTTCACCTCATCCATGGTAACGATCATCACCGTTCACCTCAGTTGGGCGGAGCGGATTCCATCAGACCTGCGTTGCGAATGGCTGCCAGCAGAGCGTTATAGTCGTCCTTCAGCGCTGCAATGGTAGTCGCTTCACTGTCGGGCACATATGCGATCTGGTCAAAGGGCACCGAAGGCGTAAACAGATCGTCGCCGCCCTCGATGGTCGCGCCGGGCAGGAAGGTGAGCTTCCCGCCGATGACCAGTTCATTGCCGCCTTGCGCAAAATAGTTGTGGGTGTTGCGGGTAACGTCCGCAACGGGTTCAGCTTTCATCATGCCTTTGTCCCTCCGCTTCTTACGCCTTCATGGCGAGACACTTCAGTCCTTCGCTCTGCACCAGACGGCCGTCCACGCGCTGGGTCGCGCGGAAGCCGATCTGACCGGTCGCCGCATACAGCTCGTTGAGGCGCTGGAACGAACGGCCCTGACGATCCGCGATCCAGTAGGACGAGAAATCACCAAACAGCACGGGCTTCGCGCCGCTGGCCACTTCGGGCATGTAGGCCGAGGTCACCAGACGATAGCTGAGCAGCTTATCCGGCTGACCTTCCTTCAGGCCGGGCTGCCAGAGATACTGACCGCTGCCGTCCTTCAGCCTGCGGAGGTTCTTGACCGTGCTGTCGTTCAGCAGAAAGACCGCCTTTTTGCGATAGCCGGACTTCACGGAATGAATCAGGTCGATGATCTCATCCGCCGTGATCGCCGCGCCGGCTGTGGTCACGCCGGTGGCCGCGCCATTTACGCTGTGAAGCAGACCCGTGGGCTTCGCCGTACCGTTGCCATTGATGAACGCATCTTCCTCGGCCGCGCCAATGCGGCGGGCGAACTCGGAAGCGATGTAACTCTCCACGTCGAACACGGAGTCCTGCAGCAGTTCATCGGACACCTTGATCATGGTCGCCACCTTATGCGCGCCGATGGAGATCTGGCCGAAAGCGTCGTCAGATTCGGGAATCTGGCCTTCTTCCTCCACCCAGCTGGCGGTTCCGTGGCTGGCGACAATGGGAATTTTGCGGTCGCCGGATTCCGTGCGGATGATGGTGCACAGGCTGCGCAGCTGGTTTTCCTCGGTCAGCGCCTGCACCAGCGTGTGCTCGTACTCATCCGGGCAAAGAAAACCGCCCTCCGAATCGGTGCCGATCTGAAGGGCGTTGCGCACCTGAAAATGCTCGCCGCGGTTGCGAATCATGTTCCAGAAGGCCAGTTTGTATTCGTCTGTCGCGCGGCCGGTTCGACCGCCGGGATTCTTTTCAGGGCGGGAAGCCAGCGGCTGACGAACGGGTTCATTCATCTCGCGATCCATCTGCTCCGCGCGCTCCATGCGGTCAATGGTATGTCCGAGATCGACTACCTCCTGCTCCATGCGCTCGTACTGCTGGGAATCCTCGGCGCTCATCACGCCGCTTTCATTGGTGTGTTCATCCAGAAAAGCCCTGGCCTTATCCCAGACTTCAGCGCGCTTCTGACGCATTTCAAGAATCTTGCTCATAGATTTATCTCCTTTTTTATCGGTCGTTGGGTTTGATCAGATCCAACCGTCTGCGCAGCTGGGCTGCGGGAATGCCGAGGCTTTCACATTGTGCAGCCGCAGGCAGCGCGACAGTGTTTTCCTGCTTTCTGGAATGAGAGCGTTCCAGCCAGAGCTGCACCTTTGCTTCCGCATCTTTGCGATTCACTGTGCGCACTGCCGCGGAGTCCGTGGGACACGCCTGCGGGTCGGCCACGCCGTCGATAAAGCCCTGCGCCAGCGCTGTGCCCGCGTCCATCCAGGTGGTGGCGGTCATCATCGCCGCCAGCGTGCCGCGATCAATGGGACTGCGCCGGGAATAGATGTTGAGGATGCTCGGGAACGTACTCGCTGTAGTCCAACCGGTGTTCCACCATGATCAGCGGATCG
>CAVERI010000138.1:0-2970 GCA_963618055.1 bacterium
TTGCATCTGACGAAAAATCCATTCGCCGGCCGACCACCTCATTTGTGCGGCGTTGCCCGGAGTTTTCCACTGCGACGCAAGGCCGCGCGGAAGGGGAGCCCTGCGGGGCTCCCCTCTTCGCAGGCGACGCTTCCGGCGCGCTGCGTTTACGCCAGAAACTGCCCGCATATTTTCAAGAGAGGTGCGTCCCTATGATGCAGAAACCCATTCGTTCCCCGCGCATCGTGCATCACAATACCTGGCGTAAAGCGATCACGCGGTATTGGCAGATGTATCTGCTGCTGATTCCGGTGATCGTCTATTTTATCCTGTTCAAATATAAGCCCATGCTCGGCATTCAGATTGCGTTTAAGGACTATAAGCTGCGCGTAGGCATGTGGGACAGCGACTGGCTGGGATTGAAGCACTTCCAGTACTTCTTTGAAAGCTATCAGAGCCGCCGCGTCATCGGCAACACGCTGTATATCAGCTTTCTTTCGCTTCTGTTCTGCTTCCCGTTTCCGATCATTCTGGCGCTGGTGTTCAACGAGCTGAAGACGGACAAGGCCAAGCGCATGGTGCGCACCATTACCTACGCGCCGCACTTCGTTTCCACCGTCGTCGTCGTCGGCATGATGGTTTCCATGTGCGCCATGGAAACGGGCATCGTCAATAAGGCGCTCATCGCCTTCGGCTTCACGAAGGAGCCGCTCTATCTGATGGGCAGCGGAAAGTATTTCCGCATGATGTATATCCTGTCGGACATCTGGAAGGATTCCGGCTGGAACGCGATTATCTTCATCTCCGCGCTCTCAGCCATCGACGCGTCGCTCTACGAGGCCGCGAGGGTGGACGGCGCAAGCCGCTGGCAGCAGCTGATTTACATCACGCTTCCCAGCATCGTGCCCACCATCGTGATCATGCTGATTCTGCGCTGCGGCAGCCTGATGAGCGTGGGACACGAAAAGGTGTATGCCATGCAGACCGACCTGAATCTCAACGTTTCCGAGGTCATTTCGACGTTCACGTACAAGCAGGGCATTCTCGATTTGAAATATGACTACGCCACGGCCGTAGATTTGTTTAACTCCGTGATTAACGTTCTGATGCTTCTGGCGGTTAACGCCATCTCAAAAAGGGTCTCCGAGACAAGCCTGTGGTAAGGAGGTGCGGCTTATGGAAAGCAGAAATGACGCAATCTTTCAGGGAATTGTTTATGTGCTGACGGCGCTGGTGTGCATCGTCACGCTGTATCCGCTGATTTACGTGCTGAGCGCCTCCTTCTCCAACCCGGCGCGCATTCTGGGCGGCGACGTGGTGCTCTGGCCGGTGGAATTTACGCTGAATTCCTATAAGCGCGTATTCGCCAGCTCCGACATTCTGACCGGCTATCGGAATACGCTGATTTACACCGCCGCCGGCACCACGCTCAACATGATCGCCACGATCATGGCGGCCTATCCGCTGTCGCTGCCGGATCTCAAGGGCAAAAACGCGATTACGATCTTCATCACCTTCACCATGTTCTTCGGCGCGGGCATGATTCCGAACTATCTGAACATCAAAAGCCTCGGCCTTCTGAATAATCCCTTGGTTGTCATCGTTCCCGGCGCGATCGGCGTGAGCAACATGCTGATCATGCGAAATTACTTTATTCACTCCGTGCCCGCCGCGCTGCGCGAGGCCGCGTCCATCGATGGCGCGTCGCCGTTCGCCACCATGGTGCGCATCGTGCTGCCGCTGAGCAAATCGATTCTCATCGTCATCATCCTGTACTACATGGTCGGCCACTGGAACAGCTACTTCAGCGCCATGATGTACCTGCCCGGCAAGCGCAATTTGCAGCCTTTGCAGGTCTTCCTGCGCGAGATTCTGGTGCTTACGCAGATGGGCGACATGGAGGAACAGACCGGCGTGGACGACTTGGGCGTCTACCTGCTGTACGCTTCCCTGAAGTACGCCATCATCGTCGTGTCCGCCGTGCCGCTGCTGGTTCTCTACCCGATGGTGCAGAAGTTCTTCGAGCGCGGCATCATGATGGGCTCCATCAAGGGCTGATTCCCGCTTCCCCTCATAGAAAAGGCCGCGACGCCGGTTCATCCGACGCCGCGGCCTTTTCCATAAGCAAAAAGCAGAAGGCCTATTCGTCCTCCTGCCGAAGCAGCCATTCCACGGAGACCTCCAGCGCCCGCGCCAGAATCGGAATTTCGAAATCCTGCACCAGACGGGTCTGTCCTTCTAAGCGGGACATGCTGGTGTCGCTGATGTCCATGCCCATGCTTTGAAGCTTCGCGACCAGCTCCTTCTGCTTGATATTCCGCTCCTTGCGCAGCCGGACGATTTTCGCTCCGACGATGTTTCGGTGCCCGACGGGCGCCCTGCGCGGCTTCGACATCTGCGTCGCCTCCTTCCCGCCAAAAGTATATTGACCAAAGGCCTTGAAATAATGCAAGTACCGCAGTATAATAAATTTAATTCATAAATCGCAGTAAAATGCGGCGGAAATGGAGGAGCGCGCATGGAATGGCGGCAGGGCGGCACCGGCGAAACCGTATTCGTGAAGTTCGAGCCGAGCCTTTCGCGCATCCGCGCCGCCTGCGGGCGCGCGATTCTGGAACGGAGGAAGCCGCGGAAATTCGCGATTGCGTATGAAAATCTCTACTATGGAAACCTTCTGAGTGCCGCGCTTGCCCGTGAAGCGGAGTTTGCCGCACTCATTCGAGAGCTGAGACCGCGCATGGATTCGGAAACGGAGGGCGTGTGGCAGTGCGCGGCGCTGCTTCAGGCGGATACGAACGACGGCATTCTGCTGCACGCCGACCAAGAGCAGCTATGGTGCGCGTATCTCCCACTGCGCACGCGGGCGCAGGTGATGAAGGCACACGAAATCGCCGCGCGCCTGTCGCGCCTTGCGCAGAGCGCCGAGGGGATTCTTCTGCCCATGGAAGGACAGACCGTCCGCGCCGGGACGTATAGCCTGAAAGAGATTCT
>CAVERI010000139.1:0-2953 GCA_963618055.1 bacterium
TCCGGCATGGGCGCGAGCTGCATGCGCCGCGAAAGCTCGGAAAGCGCGGCCTTCTGCTCGTCTGTCGGCGGGTTTTCGTTCAGAAACGCGGAAAACTGCGCTTCGTCCCACTGCCAGCTCTGCTCCAGCGCGGCCGCGTCGCCGCAGGCGAGCAAAAGGCGCAGAAAATCCTCAAAGCTTTCGGCGATGGGGTGAACGTATTCCGGCGCGGCGTTCATGGGGCTCACGGCGAAAATGCGGCTGCCGGAGCCGCGGACGGTGCAATAGTGAATGCCGTCCACGCCCGCCCAGCCGAGGATACGCGCGCCCTTCGGCGTGCAGAAATACGGCGTCGCGTCCGCGCGAAGCTCGAAGCCGAGCGGCGAAAGATCGACGCCCGCGCGCAGGAATTTCTGAAACGTTCTATCCATGAAAGTTCTCCTTACGGGAAAATGAAAGAGAGAGCCGAAGCCCTCTCGAACGGCGCGCGGGAGAATTATTTCTTCGCCTCGAAGTATTCGTTCAGCTTCGCGACCAGCGCGTCCGCGTCGGTGCCGTGCGCGGCGCAGGCCAGCTCGATGCTCTCCGCAGTGGCGTGGGGGCAGCCCAGACAGTGCATGCCGAACTCCATGAAAATGGGCGCGACGTTGCGGTCGATGCGCAGAACCTCGCCGATGGACATTTGCTTGTTGATCATCCGAATTTCCTCCTTCTGACATTCAACTTCTAATATATTACACGCATTGCGCGCGGAATGCAAGTGGGGATAAAAGTTTTAATCTTTACCCAATGTGTATATTGAATGACGGTCGCGCGCATACTCTTTATCAACGACGATCTGGGAGGGGATTTTATGGAACAGGCTCTTGTGAAGACGGGACGCCACGCCGGGTGGAGCGACGCGGAGTCCAAGCTTCTTTGGGAAACCGCGGACGAGGCGCAGCAACAGGGTTTGCCGCTGAAATCGGTGTTCGAGCGCATTGCCGAAAGAACCGGCCGCCGTCCGAACAGCATCCGCAATTACTATTATGCCCAGGTTCGCCGCCAAAAAGGCGACGAGCCGCTGTCGCAGCGCTTTGTGCCGTTTACGGAGGAAGAGGTTGACTGGCTGATGACGGAGGTGTTCAAGGCGCAGGCGCAGGGCTCGAGCGTGCGCGCGTGCCTGCAAAGGCTGTCCGGCGGCGACCATGGGCGGACGCTTCGCTACCAGAACAAATACCGCGCCGTACTGAAAACGCGGCCGGAATACGTGAAAAAATTAGTTGAGCGACTGCGCGCCGAGGGCGTGGATTGCAGCGCGCCCGAGGTGAACCGCCGCGCGCGCCAGAGCGCCGAGGAGGCCGGGCACAGGCTCAACGAGAGCGCCTACCGCTCCGGCGACGCGGAGCTGGTGCGCGCCTGCGAAACGCTCACGGCGCTGATCGACGCGTCCCGCCGGGAGGAGCGCTTCTGCGCGCCGCAGCTGGTGAACGCGGTGAAGGGCTTCGTGCGCCCGCTCAAAAATTTCCTGTCCATGGACGACGAGGGGCGCAGGCGCGAGATGAACGACTTCGCGCGGGAAATGACGGGCTTGATCGGTCAGCTGGAAGCCCAGCTTCCCGCGGGCGCGGTGTAAAAAATAACCCATATATAAGGAAGAAAGCCCGGGGCGCCGCCGAAGCTCTCCGGGCTTTCTAATGGAAGGGACGCGTCAGTCGAGCCAGATTCCCGCACCTCGCAGCGCGTCTTCCGCGCCGCCGGAGCCGGAAAGAAGCGCCTGCGCCGCGTCCTGCGCCCGCGCGCGCCATTCGCTTGTGAAAAACGGCGGGAAAAGCGGCTGAGCGTCCGTCAGCGCGCGCTCCAGCGGCGCCAACGGGGAGGAGGAGGCGTACAGCGCCGCGCCGGGCGTTACGCGGAAGCAGCCTACGCGATTCAGTTGCGCCTGCCGCGCGTCGTCCAGCAGAAGCGCGAGAAATTCCTCACACAGCGCCTGCCGCGCCGCGAGATCGTCCCGCGGCAGATCGACCGCTGCGAACAGCGCCAGCCGGTCGGTGAAGGCGTAGCCCGTGCACACCACGGCGAAATCGGGCGCGCGCCCGGAATCGACCAGCGCGGAAAGACGCAAAAGCTCGCGCTGGGAAACGAGCGTCACCGCCGCTTCGCCGCGCGTGAAGCTGCGAAGGGCGTTTTCGTCCGCCTGCGAGCCGTCCGCAGGAAGAAGCTCCCTCCGAACGAGGGACGCGGCCGTCGCCGACGGGCGATTGCTCGCGTCGGGCAGGCCAAGGTCTACGCCGTAGCGAGATTCGCGCCGCACGTCGCCGGATGCAGCCTCGTCGCCGCAAAGCAGCGCGGCCAGCGCCGCGGAGTAGCTCGCGGTCTCACTGTCCGCAGGAATCCGCATGGGCGCGCCCTCCGGCGACAGGCCGGGAAGCATCGCGCGGTTGATCGCCCACGCGTAGCCGCCCATGGCGACGGGCGTCAGGTATTCGCCGGAGCGGTTCAGAAGGCCGTCCGGCGTGTCCAGCAGCGACGGCGGAAGCAGAAGCATATCCGGGGGATTCTCCGCGGCGGCGAAATCGGTTGCGGACGCGCGGCTGACCGTCGTGATCTGCACGTACACGCCGTCGTTGCGCCGCTCGAACGCGCTGGATGCTTCGTTCAGCCACGCGTCGAGCGTCCCGCAGGGCAGATTCTCGCAGACCCACAGCCGAAGAACGCCCGCCCACGCCTGCCGCCGCGCCGTCAGCGCGTCGCCGCGGGGAAACGGAAACAGGCGGCGCACCGAGAAAAAGCACAGAAACACCGCCGGAAGCGCCAGAAAACAGCAGATTTTGCCCACACGCCGCATCAAATCACCTCTGAAAGGGAGATATATGCCGGGCTGAAAAAAATATTCAAAAAAAGTTGAAAAAGGGTATTGACAGAGGATGGGATATCTGGTATAATCCCATTTGTTGTCAAGCGAACGACAGCGCGATCCTTGAAAACGATACAG
>CAVERI010000140.1:0-2875 GCA_963618055.1 bacterium
AAGGAGGAATGCCGCTTGATCGAAGCACGCAATCTGACGAAGGTCTATCGCATCGCCCGGCCGAAGGAGGGGCGGTTTGCCGCCGTGCGCGCGCTGTTTCACAGCGAATATGTGGAGAAGCGCGCGGTGGACGGCGTGGACTTTACCATTGAAGACGGCGAGGTGGTGGGCTACATCGGCCCGAACGGCGCGGGCAAGAGCACCACGATCAAGATGCTGTCCGGCATTCTCACGCCCACGTCGGGCGAGGTGCGGGTGAACGGGCGCGTGCCGTATCGCGAGCGCAGGGAGCACGCGCGCGGCATCGGCGTGGTGTTCGGGCAAAAGACGTCTTTATGGTGGGACGTGCCGGTGATCGACAGCTTCCGGCTGCTGAAGGAGATGTATAAGATTCCGGACGACCGGTTCCGGCGAAATCTGGACGCATACGCGGGCATGCTGGAAATGGAATCGTTTCTGCATCAGCCGGTGCGGCAGCTGAGCCTTGGGCAGCGCATGCGCGCCGATCTGGCGGCGGCGCTTCTGCACGACCCTTCGGTGCTGTTTTTAGACGAGCCGACCATCGGCGTGGACGTGGTGGCGAAGGAGCGGCTGCGGCGGTTCATCTTGGATGTGAACAAAGAGCGCGGCGTGACGGCGCTGCTTACCACGCACGACATGGTGGACATGGAAAAGCTGGTCACCCGCGTGATCGTGATCGGCAGCGGGCGCATCATGTACGACGGCACGATTCACGGCCTGCGGGAAACCTACGCGCAGAGCCGCCGAATCGACGTGACCTTTGGCGAGGCGGAGCCGAAAATCGCGATCGACGGGCTGCGCGAGGTGGCGCGGGAGCCGTTCCGCGTGAGCTACGCGTTCAACCCGCAGACGCTTTCCGCCGGGAGGGTGATGGCGCTTTTGAGCGAGCAGCCCTTCGAAATCCGCGATATCGCCATTCAGGAGGCCGACATCGAGGCGATTATCCGCAATCTGTATACCGGCGGGCGGGGCGGTGATGCGCGGTGAGGTGCTACGCGGCCTTTGTGCGCCAGCAGCTTCGCGCGCTGACGCTGTATCGGTTTGAGTTCTTCGTGAAGATTCTCTATGGACTGCTCGCGATGTACGGCGCGCGCTGCCTGTGGACGGCGCTGTATCACCAGAACCCCGCGCTGCTGGAGCGCACGCTGCCCGAGATGATCACCTACGCCATGCTGGCGATGGCGCTGGACATGGTGTTTTACCCGTCGGGCGACAACTCCGTGCAGTCGTATATGAACGAGCAGGTGCGGCGGGGCAGCATCGATACCGACCTTCTGCGGCCGATGGATTTTCAGCTTCAGATGCTGTTTCGCAATTCCAGCTACATCCTGTGCATGCTGCTGGTGCTGGTGCTGCCCGCGTGCGCGGCGGGCGTTCTTATGATGGGCATGCGCCTGCCCGCGTCGCCTTTGCACGCGGCGGCGTTCGCGGTCAGTCTCGTGCTGGCGTATCTGGTGCTGTTTTCGCTCAATTTCCTCTTGGGGCTTTTAAGCATGCTGGTGATGAACATCAAGCAGATCGCGTGGGCGTACCGGGGGCTGGTCAGCCTGCTGTCCGGCGCGCTGATTCCGCTGTGGCTGTTTCCGGCGGGACTGCGCGCCGCGCTGGGCGCGCTGCCGTTCCGCTGCATTTACGACGTGCCGCTGAACGTATACACCGGCGCTTTGAACGGCGGCGCGCTGGCGGGACAGCTGGCGCTTCAGCTCGCGTGGGCGGCGGCGCTGTTCGCGCTGGGACGCGCCGCGTGGCATGCCGTGCACCGGCGCATGACCGTGCAGGGAGGCTGAGACATGAAAGCGATGCGTTTTGACCTGAAAATGTACGGCGCGCTGGTAAAAATGGCCATGCGCAGCCTGATGCAATACCGCGCGGATTTCTGGACGAGCCTTGTGGGCGTGGTGGTGCTCAACGGCGCGAACCTCGTGCAGATGGGCGTGGTGGCGTGGAAATTCGACGCGCTCGGCGCGTGGACGGCGGGCGATCTGATGGTTTTGTACGGGCTGTATATGGTCAGCTTCAGCCTGTATTCCGTGTTCTTCAGCCGCGTTTCCAGTTTGGAAAGCGAGGTGGTCAGCGGCGCGTTCGACAAGTATCTCGTGCGCCCGGTCAGCCCGTTCGTCCAGTTTATCGGCGGGGAAATCCGCTATGTCGGCCTGTGCGACACGATTTTGGGCGCGCTTTTGATCGCGGCGGGCAAAAGCCTGAGCGGCGTCGTCTGGAACGCCGCGGACTGGCTGCGGCTGGCGATGTTCATCCTGTGCGGCGGGGGAATCATCGTGTGCATCCGGCTGATGCTGAGCTGCGCGTCCTTCTGGTTCGTGAAGTCCTCGTCGCTCACGTCCATGCTCACGCAGGTGCTTTTGCTTACGCAGAAATACCCGGTGTCGATCTTCGGGGGCGTGTTCCGCGTGTTCGTCACGGGCGTCGTGCCGGTCGCGTTCATGAACTACTATCCCGCCGTGCTCCTCCTGCGCAAGGCCGACGCGCCCGCGTGGCTGTGCCTGCTCTCCCCGGCGGTGCTGATCATTCTGATCGGCCTTTCCGCCCTCATCTGGACGCGCGGCCTGCGCCGCTATGGCAGCGCGGGAGGATGAAATACAGGAATAAAAGTAATAAATAGATACATAAAATTAACGTTTATAATTGGAACAAATTGTCGCACCTATGCGTTTAATCATATGGTTATTAAAAATAAGAATGGGAGGAGATGCAATGCGGTATGGGTTATACCTGCGACAGTCGCTTCTGCGCAGGGCAAGCCGGCACGGGATACTGGCGGTGATTCTGGTTTGCGTGCTGGTTCTGCCGTTTATGGCGTGCATCATGCGGGACAGCATGATGTACGGGCAGCAGC
>CAVERI010000141.1:0-2796 GCA_963618055.1 bacterium
ACGCCGTAATCATCCGCGTTGATCGCGAAAATCGCGCCGCTTTGCTGTGCCAGCTGGGAAACCGTCGCCAGCGTGTCGCCGCTCAGCGCCGCGCGCAGCTGGGACGGGCTTTTCGTCTGCACGTCGGCGACGAAATACGTAACACCGCCTTGCTCGAAGCGCCGGATGTACACCTGTAAATTCTCGTCCGCGTACTGTCCGTCATAGGGTGCCTCGATGCAGGGAGACGTGAACTCGCCGTTCACCCTCGGTACCTGCGTCGCTTCCGCGCGATACGCCTGCACGGAATCGCTCGCGCCCGCCACGGTATTCGCCGGCGAAGCCGATTGCGTGCGCCCGCTCGCGAACACAACCACTGCCACAATCGCAAAGGACGCGGCTGCAATCCAGCATCGTATCGGCTTCGGCCTTTTTCTCATGCTTCGTTTCATACAAAATTCCTTTCCTCTCGGGAATGGCTGTATTGTATCGCCCGCCGATGAGAAAGCCTCGTGATTTTGATGAGAATCCGATGAGAATTTCCAAAAAACAATGGAAATGCGCGCACCCATCGATTATAATAGCGCCGAAAAGATCGTTCCGGGAGGGCGCAATGAAGATTCTGTTGATTGAGGACGACGCGGAGATCACCGCCTTCATGCAGCTGGAGCTGACGCACGAGGGCTGCGAGGTACTGACCGCCGGGGACGGAATCACCGGGCTGGAGCTGGCGCTTTCCTCCGCCTGCGACCTGATTCTGCTGGACATTATGCTGCCCGGCTTAAGCGGCCTTGAGGTACTGCGCCGTCTGCGCGCGCGAAAGTCCACGCCGGTCATCCTGCTGACCGCGCGCGACGCGGTGACGGACAAGGTCGCCGGGCTGGACGCGGGCGCGAACGATTACGTGACCAAGCCCTTCCACATCGAGGAGCTGCTCGCGCGCATTCGGGCGCTCACGCGCACCCTGCGTGCTCCGGACGCGGACGTTCTGAAAAACGGTGACGTGGCGCTCGACCGGCGCGGGCGGCTTGTCACCCGCGGCGGCCAGCCAGTGACCCTGACCAAGACGCAGTTCGACCTGCTGGAATACTTCCTTTTAAATCCGGACGTGGTTCTGTCCCGCGATCAGCTGCTCAACGCCGTGTGGGGCTACAGCTACGCCGGGGACAGCAATGTGGTAGATGTGTACGTCCGCTATGTGCGCAACCGGCTGGGCGAGCCTGCGGACGGAGGACTGATTGAAAGCGTGAGAGGTGTCGGCTATGTCATGCGTACGCAGGCTATGGAAGCGGCGCAATAATCTGTCCGCGCGGCTGACGCGCACCTACGCGCAGCTGTTTGCGGCGACGACGCTCGTTTTGTCCCTGTGTGTGTTCCTCACGTCCCGGCATTTTCTGCTCAACCGCCGCCGCGCGGAGCTGGCGGGCAGCCTGCGGAACATCACGGAAATCCTTCTGGAGGAAATCGCTGACGGGCACGACCCCGCCGACCCGAACGTGCTGTGGGAGCTGAACACGGACGAGGACGTAGTGCTATTGTTCCTCACCTCCGACGGCACGGTCGCGAGCCGGTCTGGCTATTTCGAGGTGAACCCGGCGGCGATTCCCGACTGCGCCGGAAAAACCGTACTGCACAAGGAAAAGGACGGCCCCGCGCTGCTGGCGAGGCGCATACCTGTTCTGATCAACGGCGAAGCCTCGGGCAGTCTCATGGCCGTCAAGCGCATCGACCGCGAATACGAGTTTCTCGAGATGCTGGCACGGCTTCTTCTGGTGCTGAACGTCAGCGGCGCGCTCGCGGCGCTGGGCGCCGGAAAGCTCGCCTCGCGGAAGATGCTCGCGCCGCTTACGGCCATCATCCGCAAGGCGCACTCGATTGACGGCGGCGCGCTGCGCACGCGCGTGGAGCTGCCGCGCGAGGACGACGAGCTGCGTCTGCTCGCACAGACGCTGAACGGCATGCTCGACCGCGTCGAGGACGCGTTCGCCCGGCAGGGGCAGTTTACGCAGGACGCCTCGCACGAGCTGCGCACGCCGCTGGCCGTGCTGCAGGGCAACGCCGAGCTGCTCAGCCGCTGGGGACGGAACGATCCCGCCGTGCTCGAAAAATGCGTGGCGGCAATCTGTCGGCAGACGGAATACATGACCCGCCTGACGGAAAATCTGCTGTTTCTGACGCACGGCGACCGCGGCGCGCAGGCGCTGAAGCGGGAATCCATCGACGCCTCGCGCTTCCTGAACGACCTGCTCGCGGAGCGGCGCGAAATCGACCCCGCGCATCCGTATGAGACGCAGGTGGAGAACGGACTGTGCATATACGCGGACGAAACCCTTCTGCGCCAGCTTTTCTTCATCCTTCTCGACAACGCCGCCCGCTACACGCCTGCCGGCGGAGCCATTCGCGTTTCCGCCGCGTCCGACGAAAACGGTGCGCACCTGTGCGTGCGCGACGAGGGCTGCGGCGTTCCGGCCGGCCAGCTGGACAAAATCTTCGAGCGCTTCTACCGCGTGGATAAGGCGCGCGACCGCTCGACCGGCGGCACCGGGCTGGGGCTGTCCATCGCCAAAACCATCGCAGGCATGCACGGCGGAGACATCCGCGCCCAGCAGCCGGATGGCCCCGGTCTGCTCGTGACCGTTCATCTTCCCGCCGCGGGCTTTTCATGCCCTCCACGCGCCAAATAAAAGGAGCGTCGGCCCCCTCCAGAAGGCGCGTTCCACGCGAGCTCGTGCCCGCGACGTTCGCGTTAACCCTCCGCAAAAATCCTTCATACGCGACGTTGACGGAGCGGAGCATTCATGGTATAATAGGATTACG
>CAVERI010000142.1:0-2680 GCA_963618055.1 bacterium
GCGGGACTTGAAATGCCCTTCAAAAACGACTATAATAGAAGAAAACAAAGGAGCCCTGCCCATGCCCTCAAGCCTGATGCGAAAGCTGAACGCCATGCGCGAAGGCGCGCCCAAGCCGGCGGCGCGGCCGCCCCGGCCGCTGATCGTGCGCACGCACGCCGAGGCGGCGGACGCGCGCCTGTATTCGCTGCCGCCCGCGGCACTGCGGCGGCTGGGCTACACCGGCGCGGCGTTTCACCCGGAGCGCGCGCTGTTTCTGGACACGGAAACCACGGGACTGGCGGGCGCGGGCACGGTGGCGTTTTTAGTGGGCGTGGGCTTCGTGTCAAACGGCGTGCTTACGGTTCGGCAATTTCTGATGCCGGACTACGCCGCCGAGGACGAGCTGATCGACCGTCTGGCGGAGCTGTTCGCAAAGTTCGATACCGTCGTCCACTTTAACGGCTGCGCGTTCGATATGCCGCTTCTGAAGGGGCGCTTCATCCTGCGGCGGCGGGAATGCGACTGGAGGGAGCTTACACAGCTGGATCTGCTGAAGGCCGCCCGTCGGGCATGGAAGCTGCGGCTGGGCAGCTGCCGGCTTTCCAGCCTTGAGGAGCGCATTCTGGGCTATCCCCGCGAGGACGACATTCCCGGCGCGGAGATTCCCGCCCGCTATTTCGAAGCCGTGAAAACCGGCGACCTGTCCGGCCTTGAGGACGTGCTGCGCCACAACCTTCAGGACGTCGTTACGCTGACGACCCTTCTGTGCGTGCTGGCGGAAACCTACGCCGAGCCGGAAAAGGCCGCCGACCGCATCGATCTGTTCAGTCTGGGGAAGGATTTGGAAAGGCAGGGCGAGCTGAAGCAGGCGCGAAGGCTGTATCATCTGGCCGCCGTGCCGCGCGCCGTCGCCACCGCCGCCGACCTGAAGGGCGAAAAATACGCGGGCGAAGCCAACCTGCGCCTGTTTCACCTGTATCGCCGGCAGGGCGAATGGGAAAAGGCGGAGGAAACGCTTTTAAGCATGCTTCGCCGCAGGCAGATGGGGCGCGTTCCGTCTTTGGAGCTGTGCAAGCTGTACGAGCATCGCATGAAACGGCCGGAGGACGCATTGAAGCTGGCCGAAACGCTTTTAAAGGGCTGTCCGGCGGACGAGCGCGCCGCGCTCGAGCACCGCGTGGAGCGCCTGAAGCGAAAAGTAAGGGAATCGGGAGGAAACGATTATGGGATTCATGGCAAACCTTAAAGGGCGCAAGGCCTACTCTGCGCACGTGCGCGGCAATCAGGCCATCGACAAGGGCGATAACGCGAAGGCCGCCGAGCTGCACAGGCAGGCGCTCAAGCTGTATTCCGAGGCCTACGAGGGCGGCTGTCGAGACGTAAACGTCGTAATGGCCTACGGCGTGCTTCTGATGCGCTTCGGCGAATACGAGAAGGCGCGCGACCTGCTTCTGAGCTGCGAGCACATGCCCGGGCTCGACGCGAAGAGCAAAAAGCAGCTTCGCATCAACTACAGCGTGTGTCAGTGGCGGCTGGGCAACCTTGACCGCGCCATCGAGCTGATGGAGGAGGCCGCCTCCAACGGCAAGACCGCCATGATCTACACCACGCTGGGCTACTACTACATCGAGCGCGGCATCCAGACCGGCGACTTCGCGCAGGCAATCGCCTTCAATCAGGAGGGCTATGAATACGACGAGGAGGATGCGGGCGTGCTGGACAACCTCGGCCAGCTGTATTACGCCATGGGCGAAGCGGACAAGGCCTACGACTATTTCAAGCGCGCCTTCGAGCAGAAGCCCTCGCAGGTGCCCACGCTGTACTTCATCGCCAAAATGAACCACGAAAAGGGCGACGACGAAAAGGCGCGCGGCTTCATCAAAAAGTGTCTGGAGGGCAACTTCTCCGCCCTCTGCTCCATCTCCCGCGAGCAGGCGCAGGCGCTGGCCGACGAAATCGGAAAGTAGCTTTCCGCCATTACGCAATATAAATACCAAGAGCATCTAACAACTTCTGGGTTTTGCCGGAGATCTCGCCAGTGACCCAGGAGTTGTTTATTTGCAGACGCTGTATGTACTTGAGATGCATAAGCCCTCGTCAGCGGATTCTTTTTTCGCGCAGAAAGCGCAGAATTTCATCCCGCGCCTTGCCGGGCTTCATGTTTTTTTCAACGTCGCGCGGGTCAACATAGTCTCCGTTGCGAACGCATTCCAGCAGCATTTCACCGGAAAACACCTCGAACAAATGCGCGTCGGAGAACGCCGGTTCAATAGAGGTATTCATGCGCTCGTTCAGCGCGCCGACCATGCAGGTATACATAAAATGGTCGCGCCCCAGCAATTCCCCTATCTGATTCAGGCTTTCCATGGCTCCGCGCATCTGGGCAACCGTTATGTGTCTCCGATACGCGCGGCATTCACCTCCGCCGGACAGCAGCGTGTCTATGGAGCAATGCAATGCCGCAGCCAGATCGGGAAGCAGAGCAATGTCCGGCAGTGACTCCCCTCTCTCCCAGTTGGATACCGACTGCGAGGTGACGCTCAGCCTTTCGCCCAGCTCCGCCTGCGTCAGGCCTTCCTGCTTTCGAGCTTTTTGAATAAAACTCCCGATTTGCCGTAAATTCAGCTGCATGCCGCGTTTCCTCCTTCTCTTTGGCTGCATTCATTGTAACACAGCCGCAAACCACTTGGAAGCGCGC
>CAVERI010000143.1:0-2630 GCA_963618055.1 bacterium
GAGGACGACCGCGCGTTTATGGTGCGGCTGTATCTGGACTACCGCTGGCTCATGTACAAGGTGGCGCTGAGCGTCGTAGACGAGCCGCAGCTCGCGGAGGACATGGTTTCGCAGACCCTCTGTGAAATGATTGATAATCTTGAAAAAATTCGTGCGGTAGACTGTTGCAAGCTCAAGGGATACATCGTCTCTTTTGTCAGAAACGTCTCCATCGACTTCGTGCGCAAGCGAAACCGGCAGGGAAAGTACTTTTTCCTGATGGACGACGAGCCCGAGGCGGAGGCGGAGGACTCCGTGGACGAAAATCTGATTCGCACGGCGGAGATCGACGCGCTGAAGAAGGGACTCGCGCGCCTTTCGGAAAACGAGCGCCTGCTGCTGACGATGAAATATTTCGACGGGCTGTCGGATGAGGAAATCGCCGCGCGGCTCGGCATTGCGAAGGCGAGCGTGCGAACCTATCTCATGCGCGCCCGAAATCGCCTGTCCCAACGGCTGAAGGAGGATGAGCTTCTATGAAAAGCACGATTCAGGCGCCCAAATCCAGAGAGGAACTGAACGAGGAGCTGACGGCGCTGAAGCTGAAAATCGCGCTTCAGGAATACCAGACGGAATCGCTCGAGACGATTCTGGCAGAGGACGACGGCGACGCCTCCGCGCGCGAGCAGCTCGCCCGCGGCGAAAAGCCGACCATCCGCCGCCTGAACCGCCGCCTGCGCCGCCGAGGCCTCCGCCGCTTCGCCGCCCGAACGCTTCCAAAGGCTGGAAAGGCCGCCGCCTGCCTGATTCTAATTTTCTACATCGGGCTCACCGTCGCGGTCGCCACGGTGGAGAGCGTGCGCGTGGACTTGATGCAGTTCTTCGTGCGCATCGACGGCGGTCGAGCCTCCTTCGGCTTCGAAGCCTCCGACGGCCATCTGGACGTGCCGTCCGGCTGGAACGGATACTACTACCCCAGCTACATCCCCGACGGCTACGTGCTGACGGGCGTGTTTGACGATTCCGTCGTCTATCAGAACCGCGCGGGCATCGAGCTTCGCTTCTGCGACAGCGACCCGGACACGCGCTGGACGGTGGACACCGAAAACGCGGAGATTGAATCCGTGACGATCAACGGCAGACCCGCCGTGCTGATTCGCAAGGGCATGTGGACGACGATCGTCTGGAGCATCGACAGCCGCTGCCTGATCGTGGACTGCGCGGGCACAAAGGACGCGGCCTTGACCATCGCAAAGAGCGTCGTCATGATTCGCAAATAGCCTCCGATTTCGCTCCCCCCGGCGGGGGAGCGATTTTTCAAAAATAGGCGTGAAAAAAAATTTTTTTGAAAATGTGTTGCAGCCGGCCGGGACGCATCGACCTTTTATATGGAACGAGCCCATAGGGAGAAAAGAGGTCGATGCGCCATGGATGAATAGGAAGCGCGCCCCAAATTCACAACGACACGATCAGATAACAGGAGGATAAGCTCATGAAAAACAGAAATCGATCCGGTTGGATTGCCCTCGCGTTCCTTGCCGTCATCACGCTGGCCGGCGCGCTCCTGATTCGCCAGAAGGGCGGCGGGAGCGTCGCGCAGGCCGCCGTCGTGGAAAAACACATTCAGCATGAAACCCAAGCGCCGACGACGCCCATTCAGATTGACCTGTCCAAGAACTCGGACACCCACTACGTGCAGATCGACGGCTATGCGGTCTACGACGCGCAGATTTCCAACCCGAAGGTCGCGTCCGTGTCCTGCCCCGTCGTAAAGCCCCTGAACCTGTACAAGCGCAAGGAGCAGGTCTGCTCGATGCTCGGCGCGGACTTCATTTCCGACTGGACGACCCGACAGGCCGAGGATGACGGCTCCTCCCTCCTCATCAAAACGGAGGAAGGCGCGCGAATCAGCGTAGGCTCGCGCGGAAATCTGGAATGCAAAACGAAATTCGGGCACGACGCGGAGATTCTGCCGATCAATCAGTTTGAAACGATCTACGCCTATCCCGAAACGGACTTCACGTGGGGCAGCCGCGAATCGTGCGTGGAGAACGCGCAGAGCGTCTTCCAGAAGCTGGATATCGACGTAGTCGGCAGCAAGGCCGTGGCCGTCACCTCCGAGGTGTATGAAAAGCGCTATCAGGCGAACCTGCCCCTTTGGGAGGAAGAGAAGGCCGCGGGCATCTATGCGTTCGTCCGCGATCACATCGACCACGAGGACGATGAGCTGTTCTACGTCGTGAACCTTCAGCAGCGTATCGGCGAGCTTCCCGTCTACAGCTCCGCCCCGGTCTCCGGCTTCTTCGGAGTCTCCATAAATCCCACGGACATCTACACCGTCTACAGCCGCCGCGGGCTGGAAGCCGTGAACGCCTCCTCCCTCTACGAGGTGCAGGCGCCCGGCGAAACCCGCAAGGTAATCAGCTTTGAAAAGGCCGTGCAGACGTTCTCCGCTTACGTCAACGGCGAGCTTCAGGCAATCGAAGCCACGCGAATCGTCTATGTGGGTCTGGAATACATCCCGGATACCTCCATGTACGAATCCGGCGACCTCGCCGTCATGCGCCCCTACTGGATCTTCCGTGTTGAAATTCCGGAAGCCAACCGGCGCGACGCGGCGATTCTCGACTATTGCATCGACGCGGAAACCG
>CAVERI010000144.1:0-2345 GCA_963618055.1 bacterium
CCCCTGATGCTTCTTCTCTCTTTTTCCGCTCTTTTCGCTTATCTTTCTGACATTGGGGGGAGCGACGCGCCCCCGGCTTCCCCGGGGCAGGGTTTAGCTCAGAAGCTGCTTCAGGTCTTCCTCCGGCGTGGTGATGGGCGCGATGCCGAAGTTATCCACGAGGTATTTCAGCACGTTCGGCGAAACGAACGCGGGCAGCGTCGGGCCGAGGCGAATGTTCTTGATGCCCAGATACAGCAGAGTCAGCAGGATGCACACCGCCTTCTGCTCGTACCACGAAAGCACCATGGACAGCGGCAGGTCGTTCACGCCGCAGCCGAACGCGTCCGCGAGCGCGGCGGCGATCTGAATGGCGCTGTACGCGTCGTTGCACTGACCCACGTCCATCAGGCGGGGCAGGCCGCCGATTGTGCCGAGGTCGAGGTCGTTAAAGCGGTATTTGCCGCAGGCGAGGGTCAGAACGACGGTATCGGCGGGCGTCTGCTTCACGAACTCCGTGTAGTAATTGCGTCCGGCGCGCGCGCCGTCGCAGCCGCCGACCAAGAAAAAGTGCTTAATCGCGCCGCTCTTCACGGCCTCGATCACCTTGTCCGCCGCGCCCAGCACCGTGCCGCGCGCGAAGCCGGTCATGACCGTGCTTCCGCCGTTTATGCCGGTGAACGCCTGATCCTCGGCATAGCCGCCCAGTTCCAGCGCCTTTTCAATGACGGGTGTAAAGTCCTTACCCTCGTCGATATGGGTTATTCCGGGATAGGATACCACCGCCGTGGTGAACACGCGGTCGGCGTAGCTTGGCCTTGGCGGCATCAGGCAGTTGGTGGTGAACAGCACCGGCGCGGGCAGGCTTGCAAACTCCTTCTGCTGGTTCTGCCACGCCGTGCCGAAGTTGCCCTTCAGATGCGCGTATTTCTTCAGCTCGGGATAGCCGTGCGCGGGCAGCATCTCGCCGTGGGTGTAGATGTTCACGCCCTTGCCCTCGGTCTGCTCCAAAAGCAGCTTCAGGTCGTGCAGGTCGTGGCCGGAGACGACGATAAACGGCCCCTTCTCCACGGTCAGCGGAACGACGGCAGGCGCGGGCGTGCCGTAGGTCTCGGTGTTCGCCCTGTCAAGCAGCGCCATGCACTTGAGGTTTTTCTCGCCGACCTCCATAACGAAGGGCAGAAGTCCCTCCATGTCCCAGTCGTCGCCGACGGCGCACAGCGCCTTGGCGAAGAAGCGGTTCACCTCGTCGTCGGTATAGCCCAGAACCATGGCGTGATGCGCGTAGGCCGCCATGCCGCGCACGCCGAACAGGATGAGCGACTTGAGACTGCGAATATCCTCCTGCGCCGTCCAGAGCTTCTGCACATCATAGTCGCTGGTTCGTCCGCACGCGGCGGCGCAGGCGGCGCAGTTGGGCACGAGGCGCGCCTTTTCCGCGTGCACCCGGTCGATGAGCGCGCGAAGCGTTGCTTCGTTAAAGCTCACGTTGGTAACGGTGGTGAACAGTCCCTCGATGATCAGCCGCCACGTGCCCTCGTTCACGTCCGGCGCGTTGCCCGAGGCGCGCGCAAGGCCGATCAGCGCGCCCGTCAGCTCGTCCTGAAGCTTTGCCACGTCGGCGGTTTTGCCGCAAACGCCCGCCCTGCCGGTGCAGCCGGCGCAGCCCGCCGTCTGCTCGCACTGAAAGCAAAACATACGATTGTCCATTTGAAGCCCTCTCTTTCTCTTCGTTTAGTCAAGGATTCTGCCGTCCGTGGAAATGGTCACGACCTGCCACGGAAGGAATTTGCCGCTTTTCTGAATCGCGGTCTTGGCCGCGTTCTCCAGCCCGCCGCAGCAGGGAACCTCCATGCGGACGACGGTTACGCTTTTGATGTTGTTGCTCCGGATAATCTCGGTGAGCTTCTCGGAGTAGTCGATATTGTCCAGCTTCGGGCAGCCCACGAGGGTGATGCGTCCCCTGATGAATTCCTCGTGGAACGCCGCGTAGGCGTAGGCCGTGCAGTCGGCGGCGATCAGCAGCTTCGCGCCGTCGAAATAGGGCGCGTTCACGGGGACGAGCTTAATCTGCACCGGCCACTGGGAGAGCCGGCTGACGGGCTTGGCATAGGAAACCTCCGCCTCGGCGCGTTCCGCGTGCTGGATGGTCTTCGACTGCGTGCCCGGGCAGCCGCAGGGCAGGGTCATGCCCTCCTTCTGCATTTTCCTCTGCTTGTTTTCCAGAACGGCCTTTTCGTCGTAGGCCGCCGCCTCGCGCTCCACAAAGGCAATCGCGCCGGTGGGGCAGGCGGGCAGGCAGTCGCCCAGACCGTCGCAGTAGTCGTCGCGCATCAGCTTCGCCTTGCCGTCCACCATGGCGATCG
>CAVERI010000145.1:0-2137 GCA_963618055.1 bacterium
TGCTGATGCGGCAGAGCTTCATCCCCATGTGGGACGCGGACGCCGCCGCGCTGGCGATGGCGAACGTGCGCCGTCTGAGCCGGAGTGTGCCCGTGTATCGGCTGTTCTGCGGCCCCTCCGCGGAGGACGCGAGGGCGGTTTATGAGATTCTTATGAATCACCCCGAACAAATCAGAGAGGAAAAGGACGACATGAAGATCAGGAATGGCTTTGTGCTGCGCAGCGTGGTGGACGAATACATGGTGATGCCCACGGGCGAGAACATCGAGAAATACGACGGCGCGGTGGTGATGAACGAGGTATCCGCGTTTGTCTTTCAGCAGCTTGAGCACGGCATAAGCCGGGACGACCTGCTGACGGCGGTTATGAACGAGTTTGACGTGGACGAGGCGACGGCGGCGGCGGACTTGGACGAGCTGCTGGCGCAGTTTGGGAAGATGGGGCTGTTGGAGGACTGAACGCCCCATGAGGCCTCTGCTGCGCGAAATCTGGAAAAACGACCGGAAATCGTTTCTGACGATTCTGGCCGGGAATATTCTGTCCTCATTTCTTGGCGGAATCGGCATTGTGATGCTCGTTCCGCTTTTAAATTTGCTCCAGATTGGCGATTCGCGGCTGCCGGAGGCGTTTACCGCGCTGCCCTATGCGGTGTGCGTGGGCATTCTGCTGGCGGCGTATGTGCTGCTGGTGGCGGTGAAGGCGCTGCTTTCGCGGGCGCTTTCCATTCGCGAGAGCGATTTTCTTGAGGAAACGGGGCGGCGGCTGCGCGAGAGGCTGTATGCCGCGGTTTCCGGCGCAAGCTGGGAAAGCCTGACCGCGCGCAAGGACACGGACACGATTAACCTGTTCACCTCCCAGTGCGGGCAGGTGAGCTACGGGTTTGCCGAGGTTATTCACTTTCTTGTGAGCATCGTTTCGGCGGCGATTCAGCTGGGCATCGCCCTGATGATGAGCCCGCCGGTGACGGCGCTGGTGTGCGTTATGGGCGCGTGCATGCTGGCGATTTTCATGCCATTGCGCAAAAAATCCCGCGCCTACGGCGACGAGATGATTCGAATCAGCCGGGAATTTTACGGCGAGCTGCAAAACCAGCTGGCGAGCGTGAAGGAGGTTCGCGCCTACGGCGTGGAGCGGGAGCACGCGGCGCGGTTTGAGGAAATCAGCGCGTCGTTCAAGACCGCCCGAATGCGGTATGTGCGGCAGTGCTCCGTGCCGGGGGTTGTGTACTCGCTGGCCGCGGCGGTGATGATCGCGCTGGTGTATCTGGTGTGCACGCTGGGTCTGAAGGTGGAGACCGACCGGCTGGTGGTGCTGGTGTACATCTTCGCGCGGCTGTGGCCGATTTTCTCCGGCTTTCAGGGGCGGATTCAGGGCATTCACAGCTGCCTGCCCGCTTACGAGAAGCTGAACGAAGCGCTGCGGGAGCTGCAGCCGGAGGCGGATACCGCCGAGACCGACGCGGATTTCTCTCTTTGGAACGAAATCCGCTTTGACGGCGTGCATTTCGCCTACCGGGATTCCGACGAGGAAACCCTGCGCGGCGTGAGCTTTTCCCTGAAGCGCGGCGAAAAGCTGGCGCTGCTGGGGCGCAACGGCGCGGGCAAGACCACGGCGGTGAACCTTCTGCTGGGCTTTCTGCTGCCAAGGGCGGGCGCGATTCGCGTGGACGGAACGCCGCTTGAGGCCGCGAACATCCGCGCGTGGCGTGCGCAGGTGGGCTATGTGCCGCAGGACCCGCTGATTCTGAACGCGTCCGTTCGGGAGAATCTGACGAGGTTCCATCCCGGGGCGAGCGAGGAGGAGCTGATCGCGGCGCTCAAGAGGGCAATGGCGTGGGGGTTCGTTTCCCGGCTGCCGGACGGGCTGAATACCGCGCTGGGCGACCGGGGCATACGCCTTTCCGGCGGCGAGCGGCAGCGAATCGTGCTGGCGCGCGTGCTGCTGGGGCATCCCAGCCTGATTGTGCTGGACGAGGCCACCACGGCGCTGGACTACGAAAGCGAAACCGCCTTCCACGACGTGATTGCCTCCCTCGGCGAGGACGCCGCCGTGGTGCTGATTGCCCACCACGGCTCAACGGTCGCTATGGCCGACCGCGCCGTGGTGCTGGAGAACGGCGGCGTGGCGGAGGAGGGCA
>CAVERI010000146.1:0-2034 GCA_963618055.1 bacterium
TCGAAAGGGCTTTACAGGCGTGAAGGACGGTCTGCATGGCGGGGGTGAGGGTTTTGCCGGTGTGGTAGACGAGGGCGTAGCGCCGCAGGATTGGCGGGTTCTGGATTTGGACGAGCTTCAGCTGTCCGTCCAAGGTCCATTTCTCCGCCAGCGGGTGGGGAACGACGGCGAAGCCGAGACCGGCGCGAGCCAGCTCAAGCAGAGCCAGCGTGCTGTTGCCCTCGGCGGCGATTCGGTAAGGGTATCCGCCGCGGGACAGCGCCGCGTCTACGCAGACGCGCGTGCCGCTGCCTGTCTCCCGAAGCAGAAGCGGCTTTTTTGCCAGCTCGGCCGGCTCAATCGCTTCCCGCTCGAAGAGCGCCGGGGCGCACACCGCCGCCTGACATTCCTCCACCAGCGGCAGCGCGACGCGCGCACTCGTCTCAAGCGCGCCATCATAAATCGCGAAGTCGATTCGGTTTTCCGAGAGCATTTCGTCGATCTGGGCATTGTTCTTCACGAAGACGCTCAGGTCGACGTCCGGCGCGTCCCGCCGGATGCGCGCGACGATCGGCGCCAGATACGTTTCGGCCACTGACACATTCACGCCGACACGGCACCGGCGCACCGCCTTTCCGCCGCGCAGAACGGACGCCGCCTCCTCGAACGACGCGAGAATTTCCTCAGCGTATTGCCGCAAAAGCAGCCCTGCCTCCGTAGGATACACGCCGCGGTTCATGCGGTCGAACAGCCGCGCGCCGTAAAACGTTTCCAGCTCCCTCATGGCAAGGCTGACGGACGGCTGCGTGACGTTCAGCCGCTCTGCCGCCGCGGTAATGCCCCCGCAGTCGCACACGGTTTTGAAAATCTGCAAATGGCGAATCGTCATGGCCTTGGCTCCAATTCATATCATTTTTCTTATGGAACCCATTTTAATATATGAATTGATTTATGTCAAGAATTCCATATAATCAAAACCGCAGCTGATTACGCACGGGAGGAATAGCCATCATGGGCAAGCTTGGCAGACTGTTTTTTACGTTTCTGAAAATCGGAGCCTTTACCTTTGGCGGAGGGTACGCGATGATCGCGCTTCTCGAAACCGAATTCATCGACCGGCGGAAATGGATGACTCGCGAGGAATTTCTGGACATGGTGGCGATTGCCGAATCCACGCCCGGCCCCGTGGCCATCAACAGCGCCACGTACATCGGCTACAAGATTGCCGGTGTGGCTGGCGCGGCGCTGTCCACGCTGGCGGTCAGCCTGCCGTCGTTTGTAACCATCTATCTCATTTCCCTGTTTTTCGACCGATTTCTCGCCCTCGAATGGGTCGCGCGCGCCTTCCGCGGCATTCAGGTGTGCGTGGTCTACCTGATTCTGACGGCGGGGCTTGACATGCTGAAGAGCCTTCACAGAGACGCGCTGAACCTTGCGATTTTCTTTTGCGTGTTTTCGGTCATGACGGCGTTTTCCATCCTTTCCGTGAGCTTCTCCTCCATCTTCTATATTCTGATCAGCGGCCTTGTGGGGCTGACGGCGCATTTCCTGCGCCGTCTCTCCGAGAAGGAGGCGAACGGAAAATGATTTACCTTCGACTGTTTCTGACGTTCCTGATGATCGGCGCGGTGTCCTTCGGCGGCGGCTACGGCATGATTTCGCTGATTCGCGAGACCGTGGTTTCCAACGGCTGGCTGACGGAGAGCGAGCTGATCAATTTCATCGCCGTTTCGGAGTCCACGCCCGGGCCGCTGGCGGTAAACATGGCCACCTTCATCGGCGCGTCGCAGGGCGGCATGCTGGGCTCCCTGCTTGCCACGCTGGGCGTGGTGCTGCCGTCGTTCGCCATCATCCTGCTCATTTCCGCAGTGATGAAAAACCTGCTCCGCTACGCGGGCGTGAACGCGTTTTTGTCCGGCGTTCGCCCATGCGTCGTGGCGCTGATTCTCGCGACGGCGCTCACGCTGGCGCTCGATACCCTGCTTGGCTTCTCGTCACTGGGAAACGGCCTCTCCGTAAACGGACGCGGGCTGATCATCCTCGCGCTGCTGATCG